>CAMLMR010000037.1 GCA_946481335.1 uncultured Lactobacillus sp.
CAAGATAAACGAGATGAAAAGCAAGTAAATACCTACTACCAACAAGCACTTACTGTGATTAAGAACTCACTGAGTGCTTTTTTTAGTAGATATGCTGATGAAACTGGTTTATCTATCACTGACGTAACCAATGAAGCTAACGCATGGGACTTACAACAATTTGAAAACGTGATTACTTCGCTTATGAACAATCTACCAATGAATGATGACTTGAATAAACGGTTAATTGCTGCAAAAGCGACTGCACAAATTGATAAACAACACACGTTATCTTCTATCGTTACAGCAGGTTTAGCAATTGCTACGGCTAAGAGTCAACAATATGGTAATAAAGCGCTCAAACAAGCATTTTCGGACGAATATACGTATCGTACTGGACGACATGCGTTACCTAACATGTATCCAAAGGAAAATGTGGAAGATTTTAACACACGTGTATGGGCAAATAATGATATTTCAACCATTAATGCTAATCACACGTTAAATAAAGTTATTCGCAAAGGATTAGACAAGCCGGCACTAAGAACATTGCTAGCTGATAACCAGATGAAACCTAAAGCGAACAATTTAGACAGTGCAACACAAACAGGAATCAGCTTTGTGAAACGTAATTTGAAGATTAATTCAATATACAGTACCAACAGCGCAACGCACACGGCGTTTTCAGAAAGCCAGTCGATAGATTATGTTAAATGGACGACAGAAGAAGACGACAGGGTATGTGATATCTGCGAACCAATGGACGGCAACGTATATGAATTGTCTGACGCACCAGTGCCACAAGATGATACCCATTTTGGTTGTCGTTGTTCCATTAATCCTTGTGATAAGGACGGCAATTTAATTTAAACATTCTAGATCAACTTTCGAGTTGGTCTTTTTTTATACATAAATTTTGTCTTCATGTTCAGACGCTATAAAGAGAACAACTAGTTGTGAAACTTAAAACCACTTAGTCCACGGACTTAAAAAAGGAGGTATTCAAATGGCAGAAGATAAGTCACTTGAACCAGAACAAACAGAACAAGAATCAACAAAGGAAGAAGGTAAGTACAGCCAAGAACAAGTCAACAAGATGATGGCAGCTAAGGCTAAGGAAACTGAAGGCAAGTTCCAAGCTCAAATCGACGAACTAACTAAGAAGTTCGAAGCTCAAAAGAATGACTTCATCAAAAAAGGTGAAGAACGAGCAAAGATGGACGCCGACGAACGTGCCAAAGCCGAATTAGCTGATAGCCAAGCAGATGTTGAACGTCAAAGAAGCCAATTGCAAAAAGAACGGGACGAATTCAAATCTCAACGTGCATTAGCTGATACCAAAGAAGCACTTGTCGACGCTGGATTACCTAAAGAACTTGCTAAGCATTTATCCGATGTTGATGTTGAAAAACGTTCTACCAACATTGCTGAGTTCAAGGAAGTATTCGAAAAAGCTGTTGCTGACGCGGTTGACGCCAAGGTATCTGGCAAAAAAACACCAGAAACTGGTAAGAACACTCAACCAAGCTCAAATACTCCAGAAGTAACACAAGCTGACTGGGACAAGATGTCAGTTGCTGAAAGAACAGCATTCAGACAATCAAGTCCAGAAAACATGAAGTTAGCTGATTCATACATTCATTATTAATTTTTTAGGAGGAATGCATAATGGCATTTACTGCAAATGGAGTTCAAGGTAACTCCGCATACGGAGCTGATTTGTTCCTACAAAACACTGGTATTGACCCAGTTGTATTTGGTAACAACATGCAATTCAACTCATTGAAATCAAACGCATTAGTTCAATCTAGTGCAGTTACTGATGATCCATACAAGGACCAATTACTACAACCCGGTCGAGAAATTATTAAGCCTTTCTACGACGATTTATATGCTGATGTTCAAGACTGGTCAGACGGTTCAAACATCAACGTTAACGGTTTCACTGGTGGACAAGAACGATCAATCAAGGTTTACCAAGCACAAGCATTTGGTTTCACTGATTTTGCTCAAACTGTCGACATGGGTGACCCAGAAGCACAAATTACTTCACGTTTTGCACCTTACTGGACTCGTCAAAACACTACTGACGTTATGGGAATTTTGAAGGCTACTTTCTCAAACCCAGACATTGCAGCTGACAACACTTACGCTAACGATGATGACAAAGAATTTAATGTTGAATCATTCCAAAAGGCTAAGTCGCTATTAGGTCAATTCCAAAACAGTGCATTCGCAACATTATTCGTTCACCCTTCAGTTTATGCTCAAATGCAAGCTGAAAACTACATCACTGTTGTAGGTAACGACACTCCACTATCACAATCAGCTACTCCAATCGAAACTTATAACGGTATGAGAGTAATCATGGATGAATCATTACCAATCGAAAATGGTGTTGCTACATCATACATCGTTGGTCAAGGTGCAATTATGTACTCTGCTGTTGCTGCCGTTAATGGTGGTATGGAATATCAACGTCGTGCTGACCTAGCCGGTGGACAAACTCAAATTTACTCACGTCGTATTGTTACTGGACATGTTCACGGTACAACTATTGCTGAAGGTTATACTCCATTAAATGGTGTTAACTTCACTACTGCTGACCTTTACAACCCAGACGCATGGGACTGTGTAGTTAACCCTCAATACGTACACGTTGTTGCTTACCGCTCAAAGGTTGCAGACGGATACAGAGGTTCAACTCCAGATGAAGCAGCAATTGCTAACGCAACTAAGACTGCTACTAAGGCACGTAATGCAAAACGTTACTCAAAGTCAAGCTCAGCTAGCTCAAGTGCTTCTACAACTACAACTACTAGTTCATCAGCAAGCTCAAGCTCAGCAAGTAAATAGGAGGAATGATTAATGCCAGTTATTACAACAGTCACTCCTGATGCCGTAATTGGCATTAAGCAGGACTTCAAAAAATTTCCAACTGATTATATTAAATTGGTTATCAAGCAGGCGTCCGCTCGCGCAATTGGTGATGGATTAAACGCACCATACGGCGTGGATGACGCCGATATCATTCAAACCGTTTTTGACTCAAGCGTATTGAACTATGCCAGACATTTATTGATGATTGACATTTTCGCAGAATACAACGGAGTTACTAATGCAACAACAATGAATAACTCACAAACTATCACTGACAAAACAAAAACTGATCCATATCTTGCTGAATATAACCGTATCTTGAATTTATACGGAACATCAATGCAAGAGAAAGGAACGGTAACATTCTATGCCGACTAATATCACAGGTTTCGACCATTCAGACCACTTTGAACGTGTATTAAGGCAAGTATCAACCAAGACATTAGTATGTGGTGTTCCTGTCAACAACGACAAGCTGAACATGATTGCATTGGTCCAAGAAACTGGTAAACATATTCAAGCTAAGAACTACCCATATCTAGTCATTCCGACTGGCAACGCTGAAGGCAAAAAAACGAGTGAAATTGTAGGGCTTTATCAACGTGGCCACGCGCTAGGAATTGATGACCCGAGCCAATCAAACGGGTTCAAAGTAATGTTTGTGTTGAAACAATCAGTTGATATTCCGGCTAGACCATTTATGAGATTGACGTTAAATCATCATGCTGATGAATGGACTGAGTTATTTGCCAGTGAAGTATTAAAGGTTGCACTCAATCCACAAAGCACTGTTGATGAAGTATTTAAGGCTGTTGGTAAACGTATGGTTGCCGACATGAAAGATACAATCAACAAGTTATCGCAACCTGCCAACGCTCCGCTTACTGCACAGCGTAAAGGTTCAAATAATCCACTTGTGGACACAGGAATATTACGAGATAGCATTGACTACTTCGTAATAAATAAAGCATAGGAGGCTATATTATGGCTTACAAATTATCACTAGTTAAAGGTGTAAAGAACGACCAAGGCGAATTCGTTGCACCAGAAAACGTAGCTGTTGAAGAAGTAGTTGTCGGTGAAGACGCTAAGCATGCTAAGACTGAAAAGTTAGACGCAGGCACTGCTGTTGAAGCTGGTTTCTACTTTGCAGGTGTATTTGACGACGAAGCAAAGCACTTTGTGACTGACCTAAAGCCAGTTCCAGCTTTCGTAGTTGCCGGTGTTCCCGTTTTTAACGGTGTTTCAGTTGAACAAACTGAAGATGAAGACGGACAAGCAACTGTTGTCGCTGAATAATCATGTTTTTCGATAGTTTCAATGGTTTCGACTTCATGTTCGATAACTTAGCTCAAGATATCACCGTGATCACAACTGTTGAACTCGAAGATGAAGACTTAGGAACTGTTAAACGAGTTGCTAATCAAAAAATTAAACTTCACGAACCTATTCTGAACACGCAGAACCCGAATGTCACATACCAAGGTGCTGACGGTGGGCAATATCCAACCACTGTCTACTATTTAGAGTCAAGACATAGCGAGTTCAAGAAGGGCGACGAAGTAGTAACTACCAATAACCACTTCAAAATCACGGCTAAAGCTGATGATGTAGCGAGTGGTCTTTGGTATTACACATTAAAGAGAGTGGGTGATGACGATTTCGTACAGACAAATGATAAAGGTCCTACGGTCACAAGTAACTAAATGGTTAAACGTCAAGTGTGTACCCGAAAATCAAGTAGGGCGTACACCTGCATATCCATATATTACTTATTACATGTATGAAGACTGGCTACCATTTGAGTTCGACCCAGATTCACCTAATTACAACGTGCAAATTCAATTCAAAGTCGTTTCAGATAACGAAGAGGAACAAAAGGACCTCAAGCGTAATCTAAGACGGCTTTTTAATTTGTCCGCACCACGTGAAGAACTCTCTGCTAACGGTATTGCACTACTTCACACGGACATTCTACCAAGTCCCGTTAACTACGCTGAAAACGTAATTATTTACGACGACGGTTGGGACTTTACGTTCAATGTTCATGCCGAAGAAAACGACTTCACCGTTGGTAACAACAAACTGGATACCATTCAACCAACAATTACCAAGGGGGATAAATAATGGCAGTTAAATCAGCTAGTGACGTAACTATCAACCTTAGTATTACTGCTCTACCTAACAGTGGTACTGCTAAGATTGCCGTTTTAACCAGCGGTACTGATAGCAACTCACATTCATATACATTCAACTCTATTGCAGGCGTTGAAGATACATTTGACGAAAATTCAAATGTTTACAACTTAGTTCAAAAGGCTTTCGAAACCGATAGCTATAACGGACAAGTTGAAGTAATCGTTGCTCCATCTTCTGATGTTTCAGCAGGTAGTACAACAACTTCAACTTCAACCACATCAACTACTTCAACTTCAAGTAGTTCATCATCTTCAAGCTCATCAACAACTACAAACCGTTTTGTATACGCTCTAAAGCAATACATCAACGACGGCTTTAACTACATCGTTGACGATAACTTGAAAGAAAGTGATTTAGAAGCAGTTACTGATTACCTATACGCTAACCAAGCTGCAGCATTAATCACTCAAGTAAACAGTGTATCTGCTCTACAAACTCTATCAGCTTACTCAAGCAAGAACCAACCTAAGACAGGCGACAAGCTAAACACTGTTTACGCTATCGTGGAAACTTCTTCACGCAAGCCTGCCGTACAAGTTGCTGCTAGATTAGCTCAATACAACTTCGATATCGGTGGTGTAGACGCTGCCAAAGTTGGTCAACTATCAGAATTCCAAGCTGATGATGATCTAACATTCGAAGACTTGAAGACAATTGATAGTCTACGTGGTTCAGCCGTTGCTGACCTTGCAGATATGCAAATGATGTACAGAGGTTACTCACTAGGAGCTAACTTCCTTGATGAATTTATCAACACCAAGGTTGTTAAGGATACATTCCAATACAACCTACAACGTGCATTAAACGATATCAAGACACGTACTTATGACCAAAACACAATTGATTTCTTGTACACCGTTGCAGTTAACACCGGTAACGATTTATACAACCGCAATTTCCTAGCTAGTGTGCCATCAATCGACAAACTAGACTTTGCTCAAGTTGCAAATGAAGACATTACCGCACGTGATTACCACGGATTTAACGTACACGCTACTATTTCTAACTCAATTGAAACAATGGCTGTACGTATCAATTTAGCTGAATAAAGGAGGACTAGACAATGGCTCAAGTAAATAACGACTATGACTTGACTAGTTCTGCTAGCAAGCATGTTCAAGCACACGTTACCGGATTAGGTAAGGACTATGAAATGACTGGTTTCGCAACTGGTACTGCTATGTCAGTAGCCTTAGACTCAGCCGAAAAGGTTAACACTTACGGATTCCACGGTGAATCAAATATCTTCAAGACTGAAAACAAGGGTGGGAAAGTTACTTTCACTCTAATTCAAGGTAAGAACCAAGATAAGATTTTCCAAGCTGAACACAACGAAAAATTGGACGAACAAGGTGACAACTTCACTTACTACGACACCGATACAGGTGAACGTGTAGACCTATACGGTTGCACAGTTGAAAGTGAACCAACAGTTGCCGTTGTAAACAACGTTCAAACAATTCAATGGGTATGGTTAGTATCCAAGTGGAACCGTTCATTTGACGGTATTAACACCACTAAAGACGCAATCAACTAACACACATATTAATTTACTACTTCGATATGTATTACATTCCAAGTATGTAGATATTTCCTTAATTTATCGAACCGGGTTAACACCCGGGGGTACATATCTATCTATTTCATAGATATTAATTTATAGCTTTAGGAGGCTTTATTATGTCAGAACTATCTGAACTATTAAACAACAATCAAGTTACTAGAACAGTAAAGTGGGAAGAAGACGGCGAAGAAAAAAGCCGTGAAATCATCTTGCAAGAACCCGACGCACGTACAGCAACTCAAATTATCGGTACTATGTCTGGTGCTAACAATACAGCTTACTTTGGTGAAGCAATTGGGTTAATCCTAGATAATAACGTTATCGTTAATCCTAAGTTAACATTCAGTGATCTAAATCATAACCTATCAAAAGAAGACGCTAAAACATCAGTTGAATTAGTCAACGGTGACGGTAAAAAAGTTACTTTATACATGAAGTTCCCCGACTACCGCACAGCATTCAACATTTTAATGTACGCACAAAAGACTGATGGTTCAGTTGATATCACAGGTATGTTAGACCTTCTATTTGAAAATGTCCTAGTTGACGGCAACCAAAAGAAACTAGATTGGGACTGGTTAGATGACCACAACAAAGGATATGGTCTTACATCTGACGTTATGGAAGAAGCAGTTAAATTCCTTTCAGAAGTATTGAACAAAGACGGGGTATTCGCAATGTTGATGGAAGGGTTTCAATTGGCTACAAAACAAATTAGCCGAGTTAGATAAATACTACAACCCTCGAACAAATAAGTGGGATACCAAAGAACTAGATAAGGTAATTAATGACAGTGCAGTTTATTTCGATATTCTGCGCTTTTTTAGTATTCCAATTGAAGTTTCAATGCAATTTACCGTTAAGCAATTAATCGTGTATAGAAAGCAAATTGAACGTATGCAAACGGAAGACATGTACAAGCAAGCGAACGCTATTGGGCTCGCCTTTAATGGAGATAAATCGAAAGGAGGTGAGAATTAAATGGCAGAAGAATTTAGACATGCTGGAATAGGTATTGATTTAAATATCAAAGGTCTACAAGACCTAATGAGAATGAATGCTGAAGTTGATAAGGTGATTAACCGTTTTAAGTTGGTTGGAGAAAATGCGGATAAGGCAGACGCTTCAATTGATAGAATGGCTAATAATTCATCACGTAAGTTAGATAATTTATCGAGTGATTTTAAACAAGTAAGTAATTCTAATGCTGAACTAATTAACAAGGTTAAGGACGTTCAACAATCAATTACTAATCTACGTGCTGAAAACATTCAACGATTAAACCAATCATTCAAAAACACGTCAACAAGCGCTGATAACACTATGAAAGCTATTGGTAATGTTAAACGTATCGCGAATGAAGTTTCATCTGAACATATGACTAAGCTAGGTAAATCCACTAAGTCAACTGGACATGAAGCAGAAGAAACTGAACACAAGTTTAAACGTTTCCGTGATACCGCTTTAGGTGTATTTGCAGGTTCAGCATTGCAGAACGGCATTTCTAACGTTACATCTGGTTTAAAGGACGCTCTAAAGCAAGGGTTAGAATTTAATGCTGCTGCTGATGATATGCAGAAGAAATGGACACAAGCTGGATTAAGTTCCAGTCAATCAAACGCCATGACTAAGCAAATAAGTGATATCAGACAACATGCTGATATCTCAGCACAATCAATTGCTAACATGCAAAGACAATACCTAACTTTAACTGGTTCAGCCGAACAAGCTAGAGATATTACTTCAACGATCACATCTTTCGGGACTGCGAGCGGTCTTGATGAACAGAAACAAAACAGCATTGCTAGATTAGTTAGTTCAAATAAGACGGTTAATGCTCGTATGTTCCAACGTACTTTAGGCCAATCACCACAATTTGCGAATGAGATTATCAAACAAACCGGAATGAGTAAGGAAGCATTTAACAACTTGCTACAATCCGGTAAGCTAACTGGTCAACAACTTCGTGACGCAATGATTAAGGCTTCTAAAGACAGTAACGTTGCATGGAGTGATTATGCTCAAACTGCAACAGGAAAGATGGCATTAGTTAAGGCAACCATAGCTAACTCTAAGAAAGCCTTTGATACTAACTTAACTGGTAGCATGTTTGCTCAAATCAATAAAGCTGCAGGCAGTGCAGGTGGATTGAATAAGCTACAAGCAAAGGTTGAACAAGTATCCAAAGACGTTGGTAAAGCTATCGGGAATATCTTAGGTAGTGCGGTTGCATTCCTTGCTAAGAACATTGGACCGCTTGAAAAGATGGCTAGTGCTGTCTGGACAATTGTTAAGGCTTTAGCTCAAGGTGTGTGGAAGACAGTTACCGCACCATTAGCATTAATTGCCGGAAATGCTAAAGAAGGCTCTAAGAGCTTGAATAACGTTGCTAATGCTTTAACTGCTATTGGTAGACATCAAACCATGCTAAAGGTTATGGGTGGTTTAGTTGTTGGCCTATTTGCTACTGTAAAGATGGCGCAAGGAATTATGTTCCTTAACGACACCGTTAAAGCTTATAAGGAATTAAAGACCGCAATCGTTGAGTCTACTATTGCTGAAAAAGCTTCCAACGCGGTTAAGAAAATCGCTACTGGTATTCAATGGGCATTGAACTTAGCAATGGACGCTAATCCAATCGGTGCAATTATCTTAGCAGTGGTGGCTTTAGGTGCTGCAATTTACGAATTATATGAACACTTTAAACCATTTAGGAATGCAGTTAATAATAACTTTAAACTAGCTGGCAAGCTTGTTAGTGCTTGGTGGAATCAATGTAAGAAGAACTTCGCTGCTGTCCAACGAGTAATCGGTGCATTTGCTAAATTCTTCAAGAAGTACTTTGGCAATGTCATCAAACAAGGTGTGAAAAACGCTAAACAAGCTTTTAAGGTTATCGGAGACGTTATCCGCGTGTTTAAGGATATTTTCACTTTGAACTTCAAAGATTTAGGCAAAGTTATTCCAAAACTTGCCGGTGATCTATGGAAGTTTGTAAAGGGTATCTTCAAAGAAGGTGCTGACTTTGTCGAAGACATTGGCACTAACATGTGGAAAGCTATCTGGAAGACGTTTAGCGGTTGGGGACGTGCAATTGGTAACTTCTTCAAAGACTTATGGACTGGTATCGGTAATTCCGTTAAAGCTGGTATCAATGGTGTTATTGACATTATCAATGCCGGTATTAAGGGTGTTGACTGGGTACTATCTAAAGTCGGTGGAAGTGGTCACACAATTAGTCCTATTAAACGTTTAGCAACTGGTACTACTGGTGGCAGACTAGATAGAAATACAATGGCTATGCTAAATGATGGCCATGATAGCCCACAAACTGGTAACAAAGAAATGGCTATCTTACCTAATGGAAAAGCCTTTATTCCACAAAAACGTAACTGGACTGGTATCTTGCCAAAGGGAACTATGGTATTGAATGCTACTCAAACACGTGAACTAATGGAAATGAAAGGAATCCAAAGATTCGGACTAGGAACTATTGCAGGTAATTTATGGAATGGTGCTAAGTCTGTTGCTGGTAACTTGTGGTCTGGAGCTAAAAAGGTTGCAAGTGCAGTCGCACATCCAATTAAGTTTATCGAAAGCTTTTTCCATGGCGTCGGTAATGTTAGTGACTTCATCACAGGCTTTACTGGCGGACTAGCTAACAAAGCTAAGGACGCGGTGGTTAGTTTCTTCAAAAAGAACAGTGACAGCGGAGCTAATAACCCCGGTGGTTCAGGTGTACAACGTTGGAGAAAGATTATTGAACAAGCTGGTGCATTCATGCACGAAAGCTTATCTAATCGTGATATTAACCTAGTCTTGAGCCGTATTGCTCGTGAGTCTGGTGGTAATCCAACGATTACACAACAAGTATCTGACGTTAACTCTGCTGCAGGACACCCTGCACAAGGTTTACTTCAATATGTACCGTCAACTTTCGCTAGTTGGGCGGTTAAAGGTCACACTAACCTACTAAATGGTTTTGACCAATTGCTAGCAATGTTCAACGACAGTAATTGGCGTTCTGATATTGCAAATAATGGTGGCTGGGGTCCAACCGGTCACCGCGCAAGAAAGACAGGTGGTCCCGTATCTCGTGGTCAGTGGTATAGAGTCAATGAAGAGGGACAGGAACTCTTTAAACCTAGTATCGACGGCCAAGTCGTTAACCATAACGACAGTAAACGTATTATTAATGGTGCTAATAAGCCTATTAATATTAAGACTACTATGAACGTTACTATTAATGGCAACGCTAATAGCAAAGATATTGAAAAGAAACTTCACGACAGCTACGAAGAACACACTCGTATGATTGCCGAAAAGCTATCTCAATCATTCGGTGCTAACGAAGGAGGATATTATCCAATATGACATCTTACCTAAGTGATACCCGAATCCGCTCAGAAACTCAGAAATGGGCGGATAAGGTTCATGATTTAACAAGCAAGATTGATACCAAAAATAACATTCTTGCAGCTCTAAAGGGCGAAATTAATTCCATTAATGCTGGTCTAGCTGACGCTGACTATGTTAACTACAAAAAAAGTTACGACAGTTACAGTAGTGAAATTAGCAAGCTAACTAAGGAATTGAAGAAATCAAAATCTAAAGCTGCGAAGAAGAAGTTAAACGGTAAAATCAATGATCTAAAATCTAAAAAAGCAGATACTGCGAATAAAATGCGACAAGTTGCTAAGACAAAAGGGTTCAGTAAGCAATTAACAACCATGCTACAAAAGTCACATAATGCAGCTATGGTAAATCAACTGATTGCTGACCTTAAATCGCAACGTAGCAGTGCCACTAAGCAACGTAATTACTGGCATAACATTACTGAGTCCCGCAGACGTGCATTGATTGCTAAACGTAACGCTCCAGTGATTGCTGAACAAATGCAACAAGGTAAGTCAGCAGGTCATACCATGATTTATCGTACTGACATGCAAGACAGCAAGGTATTTGAATTGATTGAAACCTCTCCAACCGAAACAGATACCAACGACGTTGCCACTAAGCCGATTGATGGTAGCACGGTTGAAACTAACTTCATTGCTCAATCAAGCATGGAATATACTTCAACTTTCTATCTAAAAGGTAAGGACTTCAACGACTGTGACAACCAATTTAAGCAATTAATGGACTGGTCTTATCAATATGAACTAACCGTAGATGGATTTAGTCGTTGGAAACACGCATATATCACTTCTATCGGTAAGTCTACTGACCAAACAATTAACTCAAATGGGTTAATCATCAACATTACATTTAACTATGCTCGACAAGCTCAGATTAAATATAAAAAGGTCACTAAAGGTAAGACTAAGCATAAAGCGGGTGCTAAAAAGTCAGCAGGTAGTCGTAAAGGTAAGACTGGACGCTACATCACGGTTAAACCCGGTATGACTTACTCACAGATTTCTAAAAAAACAGGAACTCCTTTAGCAAGCTTACTGAAGATGAATAAATGGAAGTCAACATCATTACCGGTCGGTGCGAAAGTGAGGTATGCATAATGATCCACGATTACATTCCAATTGATATCAACGAAATTCCATATGTCCAAGATGTTCAATTAACTGATACCAGTTATCAAATTAAGGTCTACTATAACGAAGTAGCAGATACTTTTTATTTAGATATCTCAGATTATGACGGCAATCTTATCCAAGCTAGTGAACCTATCTTACTAAATCAACCGTTATGGAGAAACATCAATAATGACGCGCTTCCTGTTGAAACTATCATTCCGATGGACGAGTCAGGATTAGCAACTGAAGTGAATGCAGATAACCTTGGACAAACCGTGCAACTCTGTATAGATGATATAGGAGACGAGTAATATGGCAACTAAGATTAGAACTGATGGACTTTGGTATGGTTACCAAACAGACGTCAATATCACAGGTTCATCTTACTCATTAGACATTCACGACGTCGGAAATATTCAATATGAAATTAATTCCAACGACAAGTCAACTCCGGCTCGTTCAAAGGTAAGTCTGTTTAATGTATCAACTGATAAGATTAACCAAATTAAGAAGGGTGATCACATTACAGTAAAAAGTGGTCCATCTGACCTATACGGTATTATTGGTGAAGGGAACATCATTAAAATTG
>CAMLMR010000038.1 GCA_946481335.1 uncultured Lactobacillus sp.
GATACGGTAAGGAAGACTTTGCTGATGTGCAATCTGGTTTGGATGCAGCATTGAGTCAATTTGCTGACTTAGATGAACAAAACACATTTATTGCCGGTGGTTCATACGGTGGATTCATGTCCAGTTGGGCAATTGGTCACACCGACCGTTTTAATGCCGCAATTGTGCAACGTCCTGTCTCAGATTGGCACTCATTATATGGAACATCGGATATCGGTGTCCGTTTCATTAGAAAAGAATTGGGTAAGGATTTATATGATGAAGGTGGACTAGAATACTACTGGGATTGTTCACCATTGAAGTATGCTCACAACGTTAAGACACCAACTAGAATTCAACATGGTGAATTTGATATGCGTTGTCCGGTTAACCAAAGTGAAGCATTGTTCACAGCGATTAAGCAAACTGGCACACCAGTTGATTACATTCGTTATCCTCAATCATTCCACGGATTTTCAAGGAATGGTTTACCAAATCTAAGAATTAAACGACTATCTGATATCTACGAATGGTTCGATAAATATTTAAGATAGTATTAAGAAAAGCTGTTATGGAGACATTCAGCTTTTTTTAATAAATAAAAAATGACATAATGAAGTCATTACATAAAGAAAGCAGGACTGATAATGGATACTGTTATTTATTTAATCTTATTTTTTATTGTTATCGCACTTTTACTATTTGGTGCATACGAAACACTACCAAAGATTCACAAGTTGAATAAATCAATTAATCAAAAGACACTTGAACTATTTAACGGTGACAAAAAACAAATTGAAGCCTTTAAGTCAGGTGAAAAGAAGTTAAACGTGATTACGGGACAATACGTTATCCTAGCGATTGTGGCTACTGCGTTTGTCTTAAGCGTTGTCTTCCCTGAAATGGCAAATAACTACTTGATCATCGTGTTATTTGTTTTGGAAGCAATCTACATCTTCCTCGGTTTGAAATTACCCAGCTTAGAAAAGAAACATGGAGAATTTACGGGGGATGTTTTGAAGAGACGTTTACAAGCAATTCGTCTAACATTTTTTGCTTTTATCGGATTCTTCGTGGCGGTAGATGTTCTAATTTTAATCATTGAATTATTGTTTTCTCAGAATATTAGATTGTTATAAAACGTTGTGGGAGCTAGTGATTAGCTCCTTTTTTATTGCCTTAAAAAATATAAAATTAAAAAATAATGATAAAAAGTGTTGCAAAATTAGAAAATGGGTGTAGTATATAAAACAACTTAACCGATACAAATAAAACAAGATGATCAGGAGAGTAGTTATCCAATGATTGCGCAGAGAGTTCACGTTTGCTGAAAGTGAATGAATCAGAAGACAACGAATATGGCCTGTAATTTGGCATCGCTGATAATTAAGCGATGATGGGGTGGCAACCATTATTAATTGCACGCGTTTATATAGACGTTATTGAGGGTGGAAGTGCAAGCTTTCACCGAATTAGAATGGTACCACGGAACTCCGTTTCTAGATTTAATCTAGGAGCGGAGTTTTTTTGTTGGCTAAGTTAAAAATTCCGTTACATATATATTTTTTAGGAGGTTATTCTTATGAAGAAGAATTACAAGAAATTATTATTGGCTTTCACATTTTTATTGGTATTACCACTAACCCTTTTAGCAAGTTGTGGTAAAGATTCAGGACACACAGTTAAGATTGGTATCATGGGTGGAGACACACGTGTTTGGAAAGCTGTTCAACAACGTGTTAAAAAAGAAGGCGTTGATCTACAACTAGTTCAATTCACTGATTACTCACAACCAAACAACGCTTTAAGCAACAAAGAAGTAGACATTAACGCATTCCAAAACTATGCATTCCAAGACAACTGGAACACAGCTCACCACACTAAGATTGTTGCTATTGGTAAGACTATCTTTACTCCATTAACTCTATACTCCAAGAAGGTTTCAAGTGTTAAGGCTCTAAAAGATGGCGCATCAATCGCAGTTGCTAATGATGTTACTAACGAAGCTCGTGGATTAAAGCTACTTGCTAGTGCAGGTCTAATCAAACTAAAGAACACATCATTACCAACTCCAAGTGACATTACTGAAAACAAGAAACACCTAAAGATCGTTCCTATCGATGCTGCACAAACTCCAAGAGCTCTATCTGATGAAGACGCTGCTGTTGTTAACGGTAACTTTGCTTTAGATTCAAACCTAAGCTCAAAAGATGCTCTATTCAAGGAACCAACAAACAAGGCATCAATCCCATACATCAACATCATTTCAGCTAACAAGAGTGAAGCAAACAACAAGTACTACAAGAAGGTTGTAAAAGCTTACCAAACTCAAGCTACTAAGGATCTTCTAAAGAAACTTTACAAGGGTGAAGACATTCCTGCATGGGACGTTAACTTCAACAAATAAGGTTTAGAAACAAAATAGAGGTAGAGGTGAAACTATGGCACAAATTAGTCTAGAGCACATCGATGTCACCTTTAAGCAAAAACACCAAGTATCAAAAGCGGTACAAGACGTATCAATTGAGATTGAAAAAGGTGATGCTTATGGTATCGTTGGTTATTCAGGGGCTGGTAAGAGTACTCTAGTCCGAGTAATTAACCACCTGCAAAAACCTAGTGCCGGTAAGGTGATTATCGATAATAAAGATATCGAAAAGTATAGTCATGCTCAAATTCGTCAATTAAGAAAAAACATTGGATTTATTTTCCAACACTTTAATTTAATGAACGCCAGAACAATTGAAGACAACATTTTATACCCAATGGTAGGAACTAAGACTTCAAATGAAGAGAGAAAAGAACGCGTTAAACGTTTGATCCACTTAGTTGGATTGGATGGCAAGGAAAAGTTCTATCCAGCTCAACTATCCGGTGGTCAAAAACAAAGAGTTGCCATTGCCAGAGCTTTGGCTAATAACCCACAAATCCTAATTAGTGATGAAGCAACGAGTGCGTTGGACCCAAAGACCACGCAAGCAATTTTGCAATTACTAAAGAAGATTAACAAAGAACTAGGCGTTACTATTGTCTTAATTACCCATGAAATGGACGTAGTTAAGTCACTATGTAATAAGGTAGCTGTCATGGATACTGGTAAAGTGGTCGAAAAGGGAAGTATCTTGGAAGTGTTCAGTAACCCTAAGACACAACTAACCAAAGACTTTATCGACACAACCAACAACGTTAAGGAAGCAGTAGATACACTAAGCGCCCAAGAACGTTTTGTTGAATTATCACGTAACCACCAACTATTCAGATTACATTACATCGGTGCTTCAACTGAAACACCAATCATCGTTGATTTGTACCAAAAATATGGTGCGGTTTCTAACATCGTTTACGGAAACATTGAATTCATTTCAAACGTTCCGTTAGGTAACTTGATTATTGAAATCGATGCTGAAGAATCAACAATTAAAGAAATTAAAGAATACCTTGCTTCAAAGGATGTTCAATTAAAAAACATCGATTTGGATCAAGCAAAAGCTAGAAATAGTGAAGAGGAGGAATAGCAGATGAGTGCATTTTTAACACATTATTTACCAAACGTAATGACAATGATTCCAGACTTTGAACAAGCCACAATTGAAACATTGTACATGACATTCGTTACTGCACTTATTGGTGGAATCGTTGGTTTATTCATCGGTGTTTTACTAGTCTTAACTGGCCCTGAAGGAATCAGTGAAAACATTCCTTTCTACACAGTTTTAGATAAGATTGTGAACTTCTTCCGTGCAATTCCCTTCATTATTCTACTAGCAGTAATTGCTCCATTTACCAGAATTATCGTTGGAACTGCAATCGGGACAACCGCTTGTATCGTTCCATTGGTAATCGCAGTGATTCCTTTCTACGCTAGACAAGTGCAAAACGCACTACTAGATGTGGATAGTGGAATCGTTGAATCCGCTCAAGCCATGGGTTCATCAACCTGGGGCATCGTCTTTAGAGTATATCTAAAGGAAGGATTACCTAAAATTATCCGTTCATCCGTGGTAACATTAATTAGTTTGATCAGTTTAACTGCAATGGCTGGAACTGTTGCCGGTGGTGGACTTGGTAACTTGGCCGTCATGGTTGGGTACCAACGTTACCAAAATGACGTTACCTTTGTATCATTAATCTTGATTTTGATCTTGGTATTCGCCATTCAAATTATTGGTGACATCTTAGCTAGATTAACCGATCACGAAAACGCAAAATAAGAAGGTAGATAATAATGGAAAAAGAAGAACAATTACAGGTGTTAAAGGATTTAGTTTCCTTTAATACGGTAGATGCTAATGAAAGAGACATCGCAGATTATTTAAGCCAACTATTTATGAAACACGGTATCGCAAGTGAAATTGTGGACCAGTTTGAAAATAGAAGTAATTTGGTTGCTCACATTGGTAGTTCTTCTGATAAGGTTTTGGCCTTTGCTGGTCATGAAGACACCGTTCACGAAAATAACTTGGCTGATTGGACCCATGATCCGTTTGTTCCCGTCGTCGAAGATGGTAAGATTTACGGCCGTGGGGTTACCGACATGAAGTCTGGTCTCGCAGCTCAAGTGATTGCTCTAATCGAATTACATGAAGAACACGCTGACCTAGTTGGTCAACTAAGATTTTTAGCAACCATCTCAGAGGAATTAACTCAAGGTGGTGCCAACTTTCTTTCAAATAGAGGGGATGTTGATGATGTCGATGCAATCGTGATTGGTGAACCGACCGGGCAAAGACAAAGCAATCAAAACCAACATTATATTGTCTATGCTCATAAAGGAGCACTTATTTATACCGTTAAAAGTGTTGGTAAGGCAGCCCATAGTTCTACTCCAGAACTTGGAATCGATGCGATTGATAATTTGATTAACTATCGTCAAGCTGAAAAGCAATACTTTGCTAAACAGACTGATACTGATGATATTTTGGGTAAAACCATTTACACTCCTGATATCTTTGAGGGCGGTAAACAAGTTAATTCAATCCCTGATTTTGCTTACCAAAAAGTTATGGTTAGAACCATTCCACAATTAAATAACGATCAAATTATTGCTGATTTGCAAGAATTGATTGATTCATTTAACCAAAAAAGTGGCTATAACCTAGAACTCGAAGTCAACTTCAGTGGTTATCCGGTCAAAAATAATCCAGATTCATCAATCGTGAACGCTGCCCAAGATGCCAGTGAACAAGAACTAGGAACTAAGCTGGATTTGAAGGCATTATCAATGGGAACTGATGCTTCTCAGTTCAAAGCCAGAAATAAGGATGTCGACGTCATCATCTTAGGTCCAGGTAATGACACTGCCCATCAAACCGATGAATATATTGACTTAGAATCATTCTATTCATTCATACGTCTATATAAACAAATTGCAATTAACTATTTGAAATAAAGAAAAAGCCTAAGCATATTTGCTTAGGCTTTTTTTGTTGGTTGTTTAAAATTCGTTCATTAATTTCCCCATGGTGTAGTGAATGATCATGGTTAAAATTCCAATTATGATGTTTCTAATGACGGCTACTTTGATTTTTCCATCACCTAACTTTGCACTCATAAAACCGGTAAGACCAACTGATACGATGACGGCAAAGATGGTGGCTGGCCAACGGTAAATTCCGCTAGTAAGACTCATTGCTAGTAAGGGGAATAGACCACCTAAGGCAGCCGAGAATAATGAAGAAAAGGCGGCTGACCAGGGATTCATGTAGTGATTTAATTCGATGTTGTACTTGATGCTAACCATTGTTTCTAATGGCTTTTTAGCAATCAATTCGTCGGCGATTTGTTTGGCAGTATCTTCTGTAATTCCGCGACTCATATAGAATTCTTGGACAATTTTCTTTTCGCCGGCTAAATCATTTTTTAATAGGTAACGTTCTTTTTCCACTGAAGAACTTTCAGCATCACGTTGTGAACTAACGGACGCGTATTCACCCGATGCCATAGAGAAGGCGCAAGCTAATAAGTCTGATAGTCCGGCGATAAAGATTGTGAAAATATTTGGTGTGGCCACGGCAACGGAGAACAATACACCGACGACGGTAAGAATTCCGTCGTTAGATCCTAACACACCAGCTCTTAGCGTGTTTAGTTTTTCGTCCATTGTGGCTGTTTGTTTCTTCTTTTCCATTTCGATTCCTCCCTATGCTATGCTTCCGACTAGCAAACCAATTAGATAGGTTACTAGCATGGTTAACATTCCTGATGCGACATTTCTGATTGTCGACTTAAAACGATTGGCGTTGCTCAACATTGCAGCGGTATATCCAGTAATCGATAGGGCGATTAGAACAGCAATGAATGTGGCAACTACTTTGATGTTAGCGGGGAAGAGCGAAATGGCAACTAATGGCAAAATTGATCCCGTTGGAAATGAAACCATTGACGCAATTGCGGCGGCATAAGGACTGGTAAATTGGTTAACGTTGAATCCGTATTTTTCACGAACGGTGGTGACCAATGCATCCTGATCCATCATTTCACTAGTGGCTTTGGTAGCGAGTTCATCGGAGATACCACTATTGATGTATTTTTGTTTGACGATGTTAAATTCTGAATCATAGTTATCGTGTAATGCTTTTCTTTGTCTTTCAACAGCGTTTTTTTGCGAATCACTTTCGGAATTAACCGATACATATTCTCCCATTGCCATTGAAACAGTTCCGGCAATCATGCCGGCAATCCCAGAAATAAAGATGGAGAAGGTGTTGCTGGTGGCTCCTGCGACACCAATAACGATACCGGCAACCGATAGGATTCCGTCGTTAGATCCCATCACACCGGCACGAATGATATTAATGCGTTGTGCTAAAGTTTGCTTTTTCATATTGAAGGCCCTTTCTAGTTTAGAATGGTTATTAATTAGTAATTATTATAATTCACTTTTTTCGTAAAGTAAACCCTTCATTTTTAAGGTACTACCGAACAATTATTTTTTCAATAACTAACAAAAAATTATCAGAAATATTGATATATCAATATTTTATATGATCAATAAAATTAGAAAATGATTAAAAATCATATTGTAATTTTAATGAACTTATATTATAGTATTTAACAATATGATGCTCATTGAAAATTGGACTAATTGATTAAAAACAATCAATTGGTCCTTTTTTGCATATTTAGGAGGAATTGTAATGCCCAACTTATCATCATCACTTGTTGGTAAACATAACCAACGATTGAATGCATTAGCTCCATCAGGAATTAGAAGTTTTGATAAAAAGATTTCTTCCATCGATGGTTTGATTAAATTGACAATTGGAGAACCAGATTTGGATACTCCAGAACACGTTAAACAAGCAGGAATCGATAGCATTAAGAATAACGATTCCCATTATGCTGATCAAACAGGTAAAAAGGAATTGCGTGATGCAATCTCCAAACATTTATCTAATAAGTACGATTTAAATTACGATGCTGACAGTGAAGTGATTGTGACAGTTGGTGCCACAGAAGCCTTATATTCAACATTCCAAACTATCCTTAACAAGGGAGATAAGGTAATTGTTCCAACACCTACTTTTGCATTATACTTCCCAATCATTGAAATCTTAGGTGGAGAAGTGATTAAGGTCGACGTATCTGAAGACGACTTCATCTTAAAACCAGAAAAATTAAAAGCAGTTTTAGCTGAACATGGTGATTCAGTTAAGGCACTTCTATTAAACTATCCAAGTAATCCGACCGGGGTTGAATATTCAAAGGAAGACTTAGCCGGACTTGCAGAAGTAATTAAACAACATCCGATGTATGTTTTATCAGATGAAATTTATAGCGACTTAACATATGGAGTAGATCACTACTCAATTGCCAACATGTTACCTGAACAAACAATTTATCTAAGTGGTTTATCAAAATCACATGCGATGACAGGTTATCGAGTTGGATACATTTGTGGACCAGCAGAATTCATTAAGAAGGTTGGAATGGTTCACGCGTTCGTAGTTACATCAGTTACAAATTCTGCCCAAATTGCGGCGGCTGAAGCTTTGATTAACGGTGAAAACGATCCGGTTGAAATGGCCAAAATTTACCAAGAACGACGAGATATCCTATACAAAGGTTTAACTGAACTAGGATTCTCAATGCCAGAACCAAAGGGAGCATTCTACATGTTCGCTAAGATTCCAGCACAATACGGTAAAGACGATGAAAACTTTGCACTAGAATTAGCTAAGAAAGCTAAGATTGGTGTTATTCCAGGTAGCGCATTTGGACCTGGCGGAGAAGGTTACATTAGATTGTCATATGCTTCATCTAAAGAAGTCATTTTAGAAGCGCTAAAACGATTACAAATTTTTATGAAATAAAGGGGTAATTAACATGGACAGAAGAATTCCAAACATCATGGGGACTCAACACCCGGACAACGCTAACGTTCCGTTCTTTAAGAACGATAATGACAAGTTCGTGTCCGCATTCAATGAAATTAACGAAGCATATCAAAACTATTCCACATTAGATGCAGATGAATATATGTGGGATTGGGAAGGAAAACATGCTGATTCTTCCGTAATTGATCGTTTGTATTCTGAACATTACGATTACTTCAGTAAACATCCACTTGGAAACGACAAGTTCTTAACTTTCCGTTTACCAAACATCTGGGAAGAAACTGGTTACAGCTTAATGCAAGCTATGACTACTATCCTATTAGCAGAAGATTTTGCTCAAGACTTAGGGTTTAAAGACCGTCCATTGTTCGAAGCAATCTTGCCAATGGCTAGAACTGCTGAACAATTAGTGAACATGGAAGAAAAGTTCTCAAGTTTAGCTCACTTCAAATCACAAGAGTTTGAAAATGGTCACAAGAACAACGACCGCTTAAGAATGATTCCATTATTCGAAAGTTTTGAAGCTCAATTCAATGCACCAGATATTTTGAAGAAATACGTTGAAATTTATAAAGATGAATTTGGTGAAGATCTTACATACTTACGTGTGTTCTTAGCTGGATCTGATTCAGCACTATCAAATGGTTTCTTAAACAGTATCATTGGTAACAAGTTAGCCTTAACTAAGTTGGGTGAATTTGACAATGAAACTGGCATCGACGTATACCCAATTGCCGGTACTGGTAGTGCCATCTTTAGAGGGGGACTATCTCCATTAATGGTCGAAAGATACCTAGAAGAATTCCCAGGTCTAAAGACTGCTACCATCCAATCAGCATTTAGATATGACTTCGACTTAGAAACTGTTGTTAAACCAGCCGTTGCAAAGTTGCGTGACGGACTACAACATAACGCATTTAGAATCATCAATGACGATGATCAAAAGACATTACTATCTGTTGCTGACAAGGCTGCTAAGCAATACCATGAAACTCTAGATCCGCTAATCAACGACTTACAATCAGTCTTTGACTCATTCCCTAAGCGTCGTGATAGACACCAACACGTTGGTATCATTGGATACTCTAGAGATGTTGATGGATACAAGATGCCAAGAGCCATCACATTCACTGGTTCACTATACTCAGTTGGGGTTCCACCTGAAGTATTAGGAACTGGTCGTGTGTTAAGCGAATTAACTGATGATGAAATCAGAGCATTGAAGCAATACTATCCAAACATGAAGCATGACTTTGCGCATGTCTTGAAGTACTACAGTGCTGATGCGCTAGATTCATTAATCGAAAAGAATTCAGCATGGAAGGGTGTTAAGGAAGACATCCAAGCCATCGAAGATGCATTTGACATCAAGGCAGGACCTACTAACGAAGAAGAAAAAGAACATGCTAAGTTAGCAAACGATTTAGTTCGTATTGATGACCAAGAAGTTCGTGAAATTTTAATCGAAAAGATGGGACGTCTAAGACATTTCTTAGGTTAATTCCAAACAAAAAAAGCTAGTGAGAATTACTCACTAGCTTTTTTATTATGCGTATCGATTTTGATTGTGTTTTAATAACCAGATTAACATGATTGTTACGATGAACATGATGATTGCAGCCACCCAGTAGGTGAAGTGCATTCCGTATACGAATAGTGAATCATTTCCAAACGGATATGTTGTAATCTTTTTACCGTTTTTAAGACTCATGGCACCGTATAGGATTGAAGTAGAGATGGATAAACCAAGAGTGAAACCGATGTTTCGACTCAATGCCAATATTGAACCGGCGATACCTTGTTGATCCTTTGAAGCATTTTCCATTACCATTGGATTATTTTGGAATAGACCGTTGGCAGTGGAGAAGACCACAAATCCTAATAGCATGACCATTAGTGTCCAGCTTGGTTGCATGATGGCAAAGATAACTTCGGCTGCCACGAAGACCAGTGAAGCACGTAGTGACATGATAACAGCTCCATACTTATCGCATAGTACACCACCAAGATAGGCAGTAAAGACGTTTACCACCGGTAGGACACTCATTAAAAGACCGGTATGTGATGGTGAGAACTTCAAGGTGTCTTGGATGTAGAATGGTAATAAGACATTGTTGAAGTAAATGATGATGTACATGAACATTAAGGCGATGATACTGATTGAAAAACCAGGATTCTTAAATAGGCTCAATGTCAAAATCGGATCGTCGACTTTACGTTCTACTACGATAAATGCGATTAATAGAACTAGACTGGCGATAAATGACAAAATAACGCTGGTATTAGCGAAGCCAATTTGTTGACCAGTAAATATACCAACAAAGAATAAACCGATTAAGACGGCTAAAATAATAAATCCTGGCCAATCGATATGAATTGATGTTTTTTGACCATTTGTTTTCTTTTGGTAAACGAATTCACCAAAGACATAGGCAAAGATACCAATTGGCACGTTAAATAGAAAAATCCAGTTCCAGTTTGCGATTGAAAGAATGATTCCAGCTACTGCAGGTCCCGCAATGTAGCCCAGTTGACCTATTGTGGTATTGATTCCTAACGCACGGCCACGAAGGTTAAATGGAACTGATTCGGTGATGATACCAAGATTGGTCGCCATGGTCATTGAAGCGCCGAGTCCTTGAAGACAACGGGCGATTAATAAAACGATTAAGTCTTGGGAAATACCACAGATTAGTGAACTGATGGTAAAGATTAAGGTTCCAAGTTGAAATATTTTCGCCTTACTGATTTGATCCCCTAGTTTACCGAATAAAATTAAGGACATACAAATTAAGATTAAGTATGCCGAAGATATCCATTCTGCTTGATTCATTGGAATATGTAAGTCTTTAGATATCTGCGGTAAAGCGGTATTTACGATACTCATGTCAACGGTTCCTAGAAAGGAAACTAACGCCACTGACAGGATGATAAAAAACTGTTTGCGATTCATTTGAGCACTTCCTTAAATTGATAATATTAATTGTATCAGATGAGCGACAAAAGAAAAATTATGGAGTATAGTATCGTAAATGATAAAAAGAAGGTGTCGCCATGGACATAGTCAAGAATGATGAATATATCGGTGATAGTCGTTTAGCAGAATGGTATTTCAAATCAAGGGATGGATACGAGCTGGATAGCTTTTCACTGGGATATTTTTTAAAGGATTTAGGTGATTTTGTCGTTGTGAAGACCATCGATTTAAACGGTGTCTTGGATACGGTGACAGCATTTTTAAAAAGTGACATTTTAGAAATTAGGTATGATACGGCATACACCGATATGCTTAATTCTTATATCAAACAGAATATGGAAAAAGATTTATACGATCCTTATCATTTGATGAATCAATGGGATACTTTTAACGCCAACTCCATTCAACAGGTTTTATTAAACTGCTTTGAAGCGGAGAAGGTGATTAGTGTTTGTGTGTTAGAGGGTGAATACGTCGAACATGGTAAGATTGTCTTGTTGACGGAAAATGTGATGACATTAAATGAATCGGAGTACCTAGCTGATTTAAACGAGCACGAAAACTGCAACACCACGATTAGGATTAATAAGACCACTGAGATTAATTTCTTGAGTAAAAATAATCATTTATACGAGCAGTACTTATTAAAGAAACCAAAATCAGATAATAAATAACAGAAATCGAGATGATTCAATGATTTATGGAATTCAATTAGACAGTGACGGTCGCTGTATTCACTACCATCAAGCAAACGATGTTGCAGCTATGGAATGTGGACAGTGCCATCAATACTTTGCGTGTTATCAATGCCATAATTTAGTGGTTGATCATGACTTTGAGCCAATTAGCACCAAGGACACCACACCGGTTATGTGTGGCCGCTGTAAACACAAACTAAGCTATGAACAATATCAAACCAAAACATGTCCATACTGCTTTGCTAAGTTCAATCCAAAGTGTGAACTACATTCGCATCTGTATTTTAAAGACTAAAAAAGACTAGCATGATGTGCACCCCAAAAGTTGTACATTATTATATTGTTTTTCCTAGGCGGAAA
>CAMLMR010000039.1 GCA_946481335.1 uncultured Lactobacillus sp.
AGAGCACCTGGTTTGGGACCAGGGGGTCGCAGGTTCGAATCCTGTCTTCCCGATAGAGTTTAAAAACTCGCCATTAGTCATATATCGCGGTGTAGCTCAGCTGGCTAGAGCGTCCGGTTCATACCCGGGAGGTCGGGGGTTCGATCCCCTCTGCCGCGATTAGGTCTTGGACCTTTAGCTCAGTTGGTTAGAGCAGACGGCTCATAACCGTCCGGTCGTAGGTTCGAGTCCTACAAGGTCCATAGTGGACTTTGTTTCACATGCATATGGAGAATTACCCAAGTGGCTGAAGGGGGCGGTCTTGAAAACCGCTAGGTGGGTCAAACCACGCGAGAGTTCGAATCTCTCATTCTCCTTTATATTATCGCGGGATAGAGCAGTCTGGTAGCTCGTCGGGCTCATAACCCGGAGGTCGTTGGTTCAAATCCGGCTCCCGCAATTTTGGTTCGTTGGTCTAGTTGGTTTAGGACGCCTGCCTGTCACGCAGGAGGTCACGAGTTCGAGTCTCGTACGAACCGTTTATATGGCTCGGTAGCTCAGTTGGTAGAGCAACGGATTGAAGCTCCGTGTGTCGGCAGTTCGATTCTGTCCCGCGCCATTTAACTAAATATATGTTATACTTTATATTATGCGGGTATAGTTTAGTGGTAAAACCATAGCCTTCCAAGCTATTGTCGCGAGTTCGATTCTCGTTACCCGCTTTTATATGGGCCTATAGCTCAGTTGGTTTAGAGCGCACGCCTGATAAGCGTGAGGTCGGAGGTTCGAGTCCCCCTAGGCCCATTGGAGAAGTACTCAAGTGGCTGAAGAGGCGCCCCTGCTAAGGGTGTAGGTCGGGTTACCGGCGCGAGAGTTCGAATCTCTCCTTCTCCGTTAGTTTATGACTGACCCGTTGGTCAAGTGGTTTAAGACACTGCCCTTTCACGGCAGTAACATGGGTTCGAATCCCGTACGGGTCATTAAAATATTTCATTTATATAATTATCGCGGGATAGAGCAGTCTGGTAGCTCGTCGGGCTCATAACCCGGAGGTCGTTGGTTCAAATCCGGCTCCCGCAATTTTGGTTCGTTGGTCTAGTTGGTTTAGGACGCCTGCCTGTCACGCAGGAGGTCACGAGTTCGAGTCTCGTACGAACCGTAAATAAGATCGTCCATTATGGATAATCTTTTTTTATTGTCATAATAGTTATTATGACCCGTTGGTCAAGTGGTTTAAGACACTGCCCTTTCACGGCAGTAACATGGGTTCGAATCCCGTACGGGTCATCATTTATGGAGAATTACCCAAGTGGCTGAAGGGGGCGGTCTTGAAAACCGCTAGGTGGGTCAAACCACGCGAGAGTTCGAATCTCTCATTCTCCTTAACGTAGAAAATAAAGGATTGCATTGAATGCAATCCTTTTTATTTGACTTCTTTTGTCTACAAATGTAGACTATAGATTGTTAAACAAATGAGTGAGGTGATTCAGCTTTTGGAAAAGACTGATATTACAAATTCTGAATGGGAAGTAATGAGAATTGTTTGGACCTTAGGGGAGACAACCAGTAGTCGATTGATTGATATTCTTTCCAAGAAAATGGATTGGAGTTCATCAACTATTAAAACGTTATTATCTCGTTTATGTGATAAAGAGTTTTTAGGAATTAAAAAAGATGGTAGGAAGAATATTTACTATTCCGCCATTAAGGAACAAGCTGCATATGACATGTCTGTTAAGCGCGTCTTTGAATCAATGTGTTGTATGCATTATGGGGAAACAATTCATGAGATCATTGAAAATATTGAATTAAGTAAGAGTGATATCGATTCAATTATTGATGTTCTAAATAAAAAGAGGGAAACAGCACCTGAAGAAGTTCACTGCAAGTGCTTAGAAGAATAATCTATTGGAGATGAGATAAATGTGCGAAAAAAAGCATAATATGAATGACGAAGAAAAACACAATACAGAAATGAAATGCTGCAAGCATCATGATCATAACAACCCAGATCATAAGTGTGATATGCACCATGATGACATGAAAATGGAGGGACATTCCCATTCTGGCCACGAAAATATGAGTTGTTGCAGCCATGGTGGGGAACATGACCACTCTCATGGTGACCATCATTGTGATATGCACCATGATATGAGTCATATGGATCACGAACACATGGATCATGATATGAGTCATATGGATCACGATCACATGCATCACGATATGAACCACATGGACCATAGTCAGATGAATCATGATATGGGACACATGAATATGCATGGCATGGGTTGCGGTATGGACATGGGCCATGGTGGAATGGACCACGGTAGCATGGGACACATGCACATGGGAAATCTAAAATTAAAGTTTTGGATTTCATTAATTCTAACAATTCCAATTATCATCATGTCACCAATGATGGGCATGAAGATGCCTTTCCAAGTGACATTCCCTGGATCTGATTTTGTTGTTTTAGTATTAGGAACAATTCTATTTATCTATGGCGGATATCCATTCTTTACTTCATGCATTAGTGAAATGAAGGGTAAGAAACCAGGTATGATGTCTTTAATCACAATGGGGATTTCAGTTGCTTATGTATACAGTGTTTACGCTGTGATTGCTAACGACATTTTAAAGGTAAGACCAATGGTAAATGATTTCTTCTGGGAATTATCAACATTGATTGTCATCATGCTATTAGGACACTGGATTGAAATGAATTCAGTAATGAACGCTGGTTCTGCTTTAAACAAACTAGCTGAATTATTACCTGACAATGCTCATTTAGTTCAGTCAGATGGTCAAACTAGAGATGTATCAGTTCATGAATTATCAGAAGGCCAAACCATCTTAATTAAATCAGGTGAAAAGGTTCCTGCTGATGGAACAATTGTTGATGGTAGTACTGCTTTAAATGAATCATTAATTACCGGTGAATCAAGAGACGTTCAAAAGACTGTTGATGATTCAGTTATTGGTGGATCAATTAACGGTAGTGGAACAATCAAGGTTAAGATTACTGGTACTGGTGAAAGTGGTTACTTATCAAAGGTTATGAACATGGTAAGTGAAGCACAATCATCAAAATCAGAAGCAGAAGATTTAGCTAACAAGGTCGCTGGATACCTATTCTACGCCGCATTAATTGTTGCATTAATTGCTTTTGTAGCATGGAGTGCTATACATGGCGTGGCGTACGCAATTCCAATCACAGTCAGTGTATTAATCATTGCATGTCCTCATGCTTTAGGTTTAGCAATTCCTCTAATCATTTCAAGAATGACATCCATTTCTGCAACACATGGATTATTAATTAGAAACAAAACATCATTGGAAGGTATCAAACAAATTAGATACGCTTTAATGGATAAAACAGGTACTTTAACTCAAGGTGATTTCAAGGTTAATGCATACGATAGTTTAGATTCAAACATCGACAAGAACGATGTAATTAAGATTGCTGCAGCAATTGAAGCATCATCTAGTCATCCACTTGCTCAAGGAATCGTTGAAGCATTTAAGGGATTAAATGAATCACCACTTCAAGCTGAAAACATTGAAGAAATTGCCGGTGCAGGAATCAAAGGAACTGTTAATGGTAAAGAATACCAAGTCGTTTCTAGCGCATATCTAGATAAAAACAACATTTCATACGATCAAAAAACAGCTGACAAGTATCTTCAACAAGGTAACTCGCTAAGCTACGTTGTTGAAAATGGTAAAGTAGTTGGATACATTGCTGAAGGTGATTCAATCAAGCGTGGTGCTAAGGATATGATTGAATTCTTAAACAAGCAAAACATTATTCCAGTTATGCTAACTGGTGATAATAAGCAAGCTGCTGATAAGGTAGCAAGTATTTTAGGAATTAAGGAAGTAAACGCTCAATTAGTTCCAGAAGATAAACAAAAACTAGTTAGTGAATACCAAGAAAAAGGTAAAGTAATGTTTATTGGTGACGGTGTTAACGATGCACCTAGTCTTACAAAGGCTGATTTAGGTGTTGCGATTGGTTCTGGTACTGATGTTGCCATTGAATCAGCTGACGTTGTCCTAGTAAACAGTGATCCTGCTGATGTAATCAACTTGGTTAAGTTAGCAAGACATGCTCGTACTAAGATGATTCAAAACCTATGGTGGGGTGCAGGATACAACATTATTGCATTGCCACTAGCTGCTGGGGCACTTTCATCAATTGGGATTATTATTGGACCAATGTTGGGTGCTGTAATTATGTCACTAAGTACTGTGATTGTTGCAATTAATGCAATGACATTGAAAATTAAATAAATAATCAAGTAAATAAAAAAGCACTTTGAAATTCAAAGTGCTTTTTTTATTATGGTCGTTTATAGTTCAATGACATTTCCGCTAACTTCAAGAAATCGTTTCTCTTTTTCCAATTGTTGAAATCGAAAAAGCTGTGCCAAGTTGTCATTAAGACTGTTCTTTTACGATTTACAGTTTCCTTTAAAATTACGAAAGATACCATATTATCTAATTTTGATTCATTATCCATTTTTTCGATATTAGCATCGAATATTTTTTGATCATCTTCAGCTAGATTGAAGTATGAATAGTTTACAAATTCAAATTTTTCAGTAAAGTTGTGATTCTTTAATACATCAAAGATGATTGGATTCTTAAAAACATGATGATTTCCAGCAAAATCAACAATTTGATACTGGTCGTCGCCATTTTTAAATAAATTTAATTTTACATTGGGATGTTGTTTTCTGATTTTATCTAAAACTAGATTGCTTCCAAATGTCATACTGATTTGATTTTCCATTTTTACGCCTCCATGATGATAAAAAAGATTTTACAAATCACACCTATATATTTACACTAAAGGTAAATAAAAACAAGTAGAAGGTATATAAAATGAAGGTTACAGTATTAGGTTATTACGGCGGTTACCCAGACAATGGAATTGCCACAAGCGGATATTTGATTCAAACTGATAAGTTCAATTTATTATTGGACTGTGGAAGTGGAGTCCTATTGGAATTAGAAAAACATTTAAATCCTTATGACTTAGATGCTGTGCTACTATCTCATTACCACAGTGATCACATCGCAGACGTCGGTGTTTTACAACATTACTGGCAATTAGCACCAAATAAACCCAAAGAAGGCCCATTATCTATCTATGGTCATACAGAGGATGAGGAACATTTTAAGGCATTAAACTGGTTTGATGACACGGTTGCTAAGCCATACCATGAAGATGAGGTTTTAACCCTAGGTGACTTGGAAATTACATTTAAAAAGACCCAACATCCTGTGGTGACATTTGCAATTAAGATTAAAGAAACAACAACTGGTCAAGTATTGGTATATACTGGTGACACTAGATATTTTGATAATCTAGCTCAATTCTGTCAAGGCGCAGATTTATTGATGACAGACACCAATTTCTATGATGATAAGGAAGGCCAAAAGTGGCATATGACATCTGATGAAACTGGTAAATTAGCTTTAGACGCAAATGTTAATAATGTAATGATTAGTCATCTACCACAATATGGCAACCTAGATGATTTGAAGAAACAAACTGAACAAGCAACAAATGGTTTAGTAAATGTAATCCTACCAAAAACAGGGATGGTAATTGATTTAAAAGACGTTAAATCATTGAATTAACCGTCGTTAATAGGTTAAAATAAAGGTATCAAATAGCGAACGTGAGAAGAGGTGTCGACGATGAGAATGGAAAAAATTAATTCTGGAACAATCAAAGTAACAATTACTAACCAAGAATTAGATGAACGCGGAATTGATTTATTATCACTTTTAGGTGATGAAGATGGCATTGAATCTTTCTTATACTCTATCTTAGATGAAATCGATGTTGATGATGAATTCAAGAGTACCGGGGCGGTATCTTTCCAAGTGCTACCTAACAGTACAGGTCTAGATATGTTTATTAAAAACAAGAATGTTTTTGATAACCAAAACCAAATCAATAATAATGATGAAGACGATCAACTAGAAGATGATAACGTTGACGATGAAATAGAAGACGAAGATAACGACAACGAAAATTATAATGGACCGGGTTCTGAAATGTTTACCGACACTGGTGAAGACAGAACTGATGAACAAAGAGCACAACTACCAAGTATGGGACATTTCAAGGACTATACCGATACCAAGAGTTTGTACTCATTGATTCGTGCCAAGGAAATGCTTGGTAAAATCCTAGACTTCAAGAGTGAAAATCATCAATATGATGACAAAACAAAGGAATTTATTGATAACATTCAACTAAACCTTTCAACCATGATTGATGCACTTGAAAGAAGCGACGATTACGCTCATTACAAGTTAATGATGATTGCAACAATCAATCAAGCTAGAAACGAACGTGAAGACTTGGATTCAACAAGCAAGCGCTCAAACAGCGACCCATTCAAGCCAATGGTTAAAAGTGCTAAGCAACCTAGTTTAGGTCACTTCAATCCACAACTTGAAAAGTGGGAAATGATTCTAAAAGTTAGTGATTTTAATAACGTAATCAAGTTGGCTGATGCAATTCATGGAACCGAAGATGTTGATTCAACATTATACAAGGTTGGTTCGTTCTACGTTGTTCAATTAACAACTACAAGAACAGAAAACGAAGTGGACTTTAAGCACTTTACAAGTGCAGTAAGTGAAGCTGTTGAATATGGTAATCAAGTCAACGCAGTAGACTTCAAGCATTATAATGATAAAAAAGTAATTATGGATCACTCAGCGTTAACGCAAGTGAATAAATACTTTGGCTAAAAAAAGACTGGCAAATATGCCAGTCTTTTTTCGTATCTAATTTATTGGGTGATAAAAAATGTTAATGGCATCTGATAAAGATAGGCTAGTGAGCGCAAGCGAAGCTAAAGAAGGAATTAAATACTATTGTCCAATTTGCAAAGAGGCATTAATTTTAAAGCGTGGCGATGTAAACGCACCACACTTTGCTCATTATCAAAACAGTAAGTGCTTAATTGCGATGGAAGACGGTGAAAGTAACGAACACTTGATGGGAAAAGAGCAATTACTTAATTTCATCGATAAAAGAAATACACATGTGGAAAAGTATTTGCCAGTAATCAATCAAAGGCCTGATTTAATGTATCAAAGAATTGCTTTTGAGTTTCAATGCAGTCCAATCTCACGAAAACGATTGAGGCAAAGAATAGAAGGATATCATCAATTACATATGAAATCCTTATGGATACTGGGCAGTAACTACAGAAAGAGGTTTGGCAGTGATAGTGTTAATAAGTTTTACTATTATATTGATTCGATTGGATTTACCATCTTCTTTTGGTTAGTAAATGAAAGAAAGCTTGAAGTCCGATATAACTGTCAGTATGTTTGTGGAAAACTCAAGTATCAACGGATTTTATTAAATAAGTTATCTGAATTAATTATTTTTATCCACAATCCCAAAACAATACTGAAATACCATAGCAGCATGCATGGAGTGATTAGTCAGTTAACCAAAATTGAAAACCAAATTTTTTACCGTAATCAGCAAATGCTGAAATGGCAAAATGTTTGCTACAACCAATACCATAATATATCTGGGGCGCCGTTCGTTTGCGATATTAAGCAGGTGACCAACCCAATTGTGGGCAGAAATTTTCTCATATGGAAAATATTGATAGTATCAAGTATTAAAGAAAATGCTCGCTTATTGGATGTTTATGAGTTTGCCAATCAAATGGTGGGGATAAAGTTTGATTATCCACTTGTTAATAACGCAAAAGATTATGTTAAAAATGAATTTAAGCTGTTGATTAAGCGGTTGATAACGCGAAAAATAATTCAAGTTAAGAATGGACGATTTCATCTGATTAGGCAAATTAAATGGTTTGAGGATTACTATCAAAAATTAAATGAGCTAAGTACGCAAAATAACACCATTTTTTGATAAGATGGAGGTAGTATATTTCAAAAGGCGGTGTTTTTATGAGTGAAGTAAAACAATTACCAAAGAGATCGGAAGTTCCCGAAAAATTAACATGGGATTTAACAACAATTTATAAGACAGACGATAACTTTGAAAGAGACTTTAAAGAATGTGTCAAAGAAATTGAATCAATTGAGAAACTAAAGACTGACCAATTTGATGAGCAAAGTCTTTTAAATGATTTAAAGGCAATTGAAAAGTTAGAACGTAAGGTCGAAACATTATATGTATATTCATCACTAAAGAGCGATGCAGATACATCAAATTCAAAATACCAAAGTATGAATGCTAGATGTGCTGATTTAGCATCCAAGGCATCTTCTGCACTTGCATGGTTTGAACCAGCAGTTTTAAACATTAGTGAAGATGAACTAAACAACATGATATCTGCAGAATCTGGATTAGCAGACTACAAGCATTATTTTGACGAGTTATTTAGTCAAAAGGATCACATCTTAGATGCAGAACACGAAAAAATCCTATCTAGTTTAGGTAATATCTTTGATACTCCTTCAAATGTTTATGGAGTTATGACTAACTCAGATTTGAAGTTCCCAGTCGTAACTGATGACGATGGTAACAAGGTGGAACTATCAAATGGTGTATACAGTAAGTTATTGGAATCCACAGACAGAAGTGTTCGTAAGGAAGCGTTCCAACAGTTATACACAGTTTATAACCAATTTAAAAACACTTTAGCATCTACATTGTCTGGTGAAGTCAAGGTGCATAACTTTAGAGCATCAATGCGTCATTTTAAGTCAGCTAAGGAAGCCGCATTAAGTAATAACCATATCGATGAAAAGGTATATCAACAACTAATCGATACTGTTAATAAGTATTTGCCACTATTACATCGTTATGTAAAACTAAGAAAGAAACTTCTTTCATTAGATGAAATGCACATGTACGACTTGTACACACCTCTATTTGGGAATTCACCAATCTCATACAATTTTGATGAAGCCAAAGAAGAATCAATCAAGGCATTATCCATTCTTGGGGATGATTACATTGATCACATTAAAGAAGAATTTAATAATCGTTGGATTGATGTAGTTGAAAACAAAGGCAAGAGAAGTGGGGCATACTCTTCTGGTGTATACGATACAAACCCATATATCCTATTAAACTGGCAAGATAACCTTGATAACTTGTTTACACTGGTTCATGAATCAGGACACAGTATGCATAGTTATTACACAACCCATAACCAACCATTCCAATATGGTGATTACTCAATCTTCTTAGCCGAAATCGCATCAACAACTAACGAAAATATCTTAACCGATTATCTTTTGAAGAATACTGATGATGTTGAAGTTAAGAAGTACGTGTTAAATCACTTCCTAGATGGATTTAAGGGAACCATTTTCAGACAAACTCAATTTGCCGAATTTGAAGATTTTGCTCACCAACAAGAACAAGCAGGCAATCCACTAACAGCAGAAATGCTAAGTGATTTCTACTACAAGTTAAACCAACGTTACTATGGTGATGGAGTGGTATCAGATCCAGAAATCGCATATGAATGGGCTAGAATTCCTCACTTCTACATGAATTACTATGTATACCAATACGCGACTGGTTTTGCTGCTGCCATTGATTTATCTGATGGTATCTGTGCTAATGACCAAAAAGCGATTGATAAATACCTAGGCTATCTAAAATCAGGTAGCTCTGATTATCCATTAAACGTAATGAAAAAAGCTGGTATCGACATGACCAATTCCGATTACTTGGAAAATGCATTCAAGGTTTTCGAAGAAAGACTAAACGAACTAGAATCATTAATCTAACAAAAAAGCTTCCAACAAAATGTTGGAAGCTTTTTTTATTTTAGAACACGAAGATGTTTCATCTTAGTTTCTTTTAGACTGCTTTCACTTAACGCGTCTTTTAAGTATTCGGGAGTTAAGTTCTTATCACAGCATGCATTAAATAGTGTTGAGTATTCAATGTCATCGGTTAGGATACCATCATCATTTCCTTCGCAGTTAAAGATAACGGCAGATGCCGGTTTTTCAATCTTCATATTTTGGACCAAGTCTTGGTCTTTTTTGATTGATTTCTTAGCAAGGTTTGAACGACGATCTTCTTTAAACATTTCTACATCTAAACCGCATTTTCTGGCAATTTCGACTGCCATTTCATCGGAGTAGATATAACCTTCAGTCAATAGTTTATCCTGAATCGCTGTTAAGAACTTGCGTCCTTTTTTCATACCTTGGAACAAGGCAGCCTTATAATCTAAGACAACGTTTCTGTATAAAGCAGAAAGTTCTTCAGAAGATAATCGCTTCTTAAGTTGATTGTTTGAGTTGCAGAAGTCAGTTTGGACAACCTTTAGATTGTAAATTGGAATGAACTGCAACTTAAATTTTGAATCAACGTCTTCAGAAATCTGTAAAACGGTATTTTCTGAATTCCTGCATGCTTTGCACAATGGATCTATAAACAGAAATAGTTCAAACACTTTTATCCCTCCATTAAGATTTTTGTTTCGTTCTATGAATTCCATTAAATAGAATACCAAATACACCGGTAAATACAACCATTTCGCTCATGAACAGCAAAAAATTGTTTGCTTTTTTACTTCTTGGATAGTGTGGTAAAATAATGTAGTAAATTAGGTTTAACAAGGAGGTTAGCCTAGTGATAAAAAACTGGAGTGATTTTTTATTCCCATACGAACAAGCTGTAGGGGAACTAAAAGTCAAATTAAGAGGAATTCGTAAAGAATTCATTCAATCGGATAAAAGAAGTCCGATTGAGTTTGTTACTGGTCGAGTCAAACCAATCGACAGTATTAAAGAAAAAATGAAACGCCGCTACGTATCTGAAGATCGTTTATCTCAGGATATGGAAGATATTGCGGGACTTAGAATTATGTGTCCATTCGTTGATGATATCTATGTCGTAGTTGACATTCTTAGAAGAAGAAGCGATATCAATATCTTGGAAGAACGTGATTACGTTAATCGTGAAAAGGCTAGTGGCTATCGTTCATACCATATTGTTTTTGAGTATCCAATCGAATTAGTCGGTGGAGAAAAGAAAATTTTAGCTGAGATTCAGGTAAGAACACTTGCTATGAATTTCTGGGCAACAGTCGAACATTCACTAAATTACAAGTACAATGGTGAATTCCCAGAAGAATTGAAGAAACGCCTTCAACAATCTGCGGAAACAGCATTTAAGTTGGATGAAGGAATGTCTGAAATTAGAAATGAATTAATTGAAACTCAAGAAGATGGAACCAAAAAAGAACAAAATAGGGATGAATAGTTATGAAGGTTGCAATTTATAGTAACGACGGATTTACATCCAAAGAGGTTGCTACACAATTAAAAGAAAAAATTGATGCGTCTGAAAAACTTGAATACGATGGATTAAATCCGCAAATTGTGATTTCCGTTGGGGGAGACGGAACACTTTTGTCAGCTTTTCATCATTATCGCGATGCAATTAGCAAGATTCGCTTTGTGGGAATCCATACTGGCCACCTTGGTTTTTACACTGATTGGAGAGACTATGAGGTTAAAGAACTAGTGGACAGTTTGGAAGATGATAATGGTCAAAGCGTTAGCTATCCATTGCTATCAATCAAAGTTCAATATACTGATGGTGGACCAGACGATAGTTTCGTTGCACTTAATGAATCAACATTAAAACGTATCAACGGAACTATGGTTACAGACATTTATATTAAGGATGAATTTTTTGAAAAGTTTAGAGGGGATGGACTTTGTGTTTCCACACCAACCGGATCTACCGCTTATAACAAGTCCGTTGGTGGAGCAATCATTAATCCACAACTAAACGCCATTCAAGTTTCTGAAATGGCTTCAATTAATAACCGTGTCTTTAGAACATTAGGCTCACCAGTTATTGTGCCACCTGATGAAACAAT
>CAMLMR010000040.1 GCA_946481335.1 uncultured Lactobacillus sp.
GCCATCTTAAATATCGAATGAAAAAAGCACCCAAGCATAAGCTTGGGTGCTTTTTTTGATCGAAAGATATTATTTTACAATTTGGCAAAATTCGATCTTTTCGTGATTAGGACCTTGAATGTTGAAGAAACGGATTCCGTTATCCCAGAAAGTAGGGATTGATTGGATTTCGTCATCTAAAACATCGAAGCCTTGTTCTTTAGCGGCTGCGAATGCTTTATCAACATCAGTACAGTTCATTGAAATATGGTTGATAGCACCATTTTCCATTGCAACTGGATCGCCTTCCCATGTTTCAACGGTTAAGTTACCGTATCTCATGAAGGCACAACGGTTTTCACCATTGTGGAATAAACCTGCTTGGTCAAAACCAAGTGATTTGTAGAATTCGATTGTTTTATCTAAGTCTTTTGATGGGATACCTACATGTTGTAGACCATCAAAGTAATCGTTTAAAGCCATAATTTAAGCCTCCAAAAATTAGTCAGAAACTTTAACAACACACTTACCAGTTAGGTTTGAAGTACCGTTTAGGACACTTTCAACGTCTTCTAGTGAGATGATGTTGTCAATAATCTTTTCAACATTAACTTTACCACTTTGTAGTAGGGCAATAGCATCTTCGAATGAGTTAGGGTTGATGAATGCACCTTGGATAGTTAATTGTTTCTTGAATACTTCGTAAGTGTTCATGCTGAATTTTTGATCTGGAGCACCAACACCGAACATCAATACTTGAGCACCCTTAACAGTTGCTTCGATTGCTTGTTCTTGAGTAGCTGGTTGACCAACGGCTTCAATAACAACGTCGTATTCGGCTGGAATTTCTTCCTTAGTAGTGTTGATAACACGGTCAATGTTTAGCTTTTCTTTTTCAGCGGCTAATTTGTCATCATGACGACCAGTTAAGTCAACTTCTTTAACACCGTATGAACGTAGTAATTGTGCAAAGATTAGACCCATGTAACCATCACCAATAACTAGAGCTTTTTGGTAAGGTTTGATGTTTAATAAGTCCATACCGTGAACGGCACATGAGATTGGTTCACAAGTAGCAGCTGACTTCAAGTCAACGTTGTCTGGTAACTTGTAAACAACTTGAGTTGGGGCAGTGAAGTATTCTTCTAGACCACCATTTCTAGTGACACCAACGGCTGATAGGTTGTCACATAGTTCTGGACGAGCTGTACGACAGTAGTTACATTTACCACAGTAGATGTTAGGGTCAACAGTTACACGGTCACCAACTTTGTAGTCAGTAACATCTGAACCAACAGCTGAGATAACACCTGAGTTTTCGTGACCTAATACGATTGGAGGAACAGCGTCTGCTGAACCTGGTAGACCATTGTATAGTGCGTAGTCAGTACCACAGATACCAGCGTATTTTGCGTTGATAACAACTTCATTTGCCTTTGGTTCTGGCATTTCAGTGTTTTGGATTTCTAATTGTTTCTTGCCTGTTAAAACTAATGCTTTCATAATTCAAGATCCTTTCCAAATTGAATTTTAAGTATTATTTTTTTACGAAGTTGTGAATTAATTAAGACTTTCACAAACTTACAAGTATTATAATAACTCATTTTTTAAAAAATGAAAGTGTTTTGATGAAATTTAATTCTTAAGTTTATATAAAAGGCACGAAAAAACGGCATATAACGTTGATATAATAACGTTTTACGCCGTGTAACTTTTTTTATAAAAATATTTGATCAATTCAATTTTAGATTGTGTAAAACTGAACTTATTTAACTTCGTGCTTAATCAAGGCATCTGCTAAAGCAAAGTTTCCGTAGGTTGCAGAGCCGTTTCCATCAAGGGTTGGAGTTGAAATATATTCTTCTAGGTTCTTAATGTCAATATAGCCATTTAATAGCTTAGAAAATTCAAATCTAACCTTTTTGAGAAATTTTTCACTAACTACGCCACCACCAAAAATAATTTTAGCGGGTCTAAAGGTTAGTGTAGTCTGCAATGCAGCTTGAGCCACGTAGTAAGCCATGATGTCCCAAACGTGGTTAGTTTGTGCGACTTCTTGGCCCTTAACACCTAAACGGGCTTCAAAAGTTGGACCACAGACTAGCCCTTCAAGACAGTCCTTGTGGTATGGACAGATTCCATCGAAATCTAGATCATCTTCGTGACGTTTTAATTTCACGTGACCCATTTCAGGATGTCCCATATCTCCAACGAATTGGCCGTTAATGATAATCCCGGCACCAACTCCGGTACCGATAGTGTAATAAACCAAAGAATCTAATCTTTGGCCACTATTTTTTAGGTTAACGTATTCTCCGAACACTGATCCGTTAACGTCAGTTGTCCAATACATTGGAATATCGAATTCTTCCTTGAATACTCCCAAAAAGTTTTCGTTTGACCAGCCAAGTTTGGGAGTTTCGGTGATGTAACCGTACTTGGTGGAATCTTTTCTAATTTCAATTGGGCCGAATGATGAAATACTTAGTGCAGCTAGGTCTTCAAATTGTTTGAAGAAAGAAATTGCCTTACTAAATGTTTCAGCAGGGGTAGTTGTAGGAATTACTATACTATCTAACACTTGGTAGTCAGTGTTACCCACAGCACAAACGAATTTCGTGCCTCCAGCCTCTATGCTTCCCAGTAACATAAAGTTATTGCTCCTTATTTATATCTCTTATCTTATCTATAAATCGGTTTTAAATGGTTTAAAAAATTTTTATCTAAGATTTTAAATTTTATTTCTAATGTTTTTTAATATTAGTTATCACTCTCTAATTATGATAAGTTTTCACAGACTAAATGTCAAAGTAAAAATGCTAATTGGTATAGTAAATATCCTGCATATGATAAGATTTATTATTATGAATGTTTATAAACAGAAAGGATAATTGAAGATGAGAAGAGTACTATACATATTCATTTTAGCCTTTGTTGGCGGTGCTTTGCGTGGATACTTCACGCTTTTATCCGGTAATGATCACTTTATTGCCACCATCATAATTAACTTAGTTGGTGCGTTTGTTCTAGCGTTTATTACTGGTGCAATTCCTTATTTAATTGAGATTTCTAACGATTTGATGACCGGACTAAGTGTTGGCTTGGTTGGTGGTTTCACCACTTTTTCAACATTTTCATTTGACAGTATCAATTTATTTTTAAACCACAAAATTGGTATAGGTCTTTTATACGTATTAGTGAGTCTAATCGGAGGTTTAATATTAGCTCATATTGGAACTAAGTTAGGCCAAAGCTTTGAAAATAAGGAGGATCAACTATGATTGAGAGTGCTTTAATCGTCGGTTTGGGTGCCGCAGTTGGTTCTCTAATCCGCTATGGTGTCACGAATGGATTAAAGAAGATGTTTACTGGATTTGCCTTTCCGGTAGCGACTTTCTTTATCAATATCACAGGTTCATTCTTGCTAGGCTTGGTTAACGGACAACTACCTAAGAATACCTTTATCCTCGCTTTTTCCGTTGCGATATTAGGTGGATACACCACTTTTTCTACCTATATGAATGAAACGGTGCAACTAAGTACCAAGAAAAAGGTCATGTCATATGCATACTATTTATTAAGTGCATTCATTGGGATTCTAGCAGCATTACTTGGATACATGATCTAATTCCAAACAAAAAAAGAGACCTCCACAGAGGTCTCTTTTTATTTGTCTTATTATTCGTTTAATAGCCAGAAGAAGATGATGAAGATTACACCTAGCACGTACATTAGTGGGTGAACTTCTTTTCCTCGTTTAGCAGCCAACATTGAGATTGGGTATACGATAAAACCTAGAGCAATACCATCTGAGATACTGTAAGTAAGTGGCATACCTAATACAATCAAGAATGATGGAGCAGCTAATTCGAACTTGTCCCAGTGAATATCACGTAGGGCGTTAGCCATTAGGATACCGATAACGATTAATGCTGGAGCAGTAACTTGATCGGTAATTACACCAAGTAGTGGTGAGAAGAATGTTCCTAGTAAGAAGAAGATACCAGTAACGATTACTGTGAAACCAGAACGACCACCAACGGCGATACCTGCTGATGATTCAACGAAGGCGCCCATTGGAGATGAACCTAGTAGAGAACCACCAACCATGGCCATTGAGTCAGAACCTAGGGCACGACCGATACGTGGAATCTTGTTGTCTTTGATGAAACCAGCTTGTTTAGCTAAACCAACTAGAGTACCAGTGGTATCGAAGAAGGTAACTAATAAGAAGGTAAATACAACAATCCATAATTGTAATGTGTTGATATCAGTAACGTGTGAAATTGCAGTTAAGAAGATTGGCTTGATACTTGGGACACTAGCAACTACGTGAGTTGGTAAAGCGATTAAACCAGTAATCATACCTAAGATAGTAGTAGCAACCATACTAATGAAGATAGCTGCAGGAACGCGGGCACTCATTAATACAACGGTTAGGATTAAACCAAAGATAGTTAACCAAGTACTACCAACGTGAAGTGATCCAAGAGTTACTAGAGTTGACTTATCAGCAACAACTATACCACCTTGGTTTAGACCAAGAAAGGCAATGAATAGACCAATACCACCGGCAATGGCACTCTTTAAATCAGCAGGGATAGCGTCGATGATTGTTTCTCTTAGCTTGAACGCTGTTAAAATCATGAAAATAATAGCTGCGATAAATGTACCGGCTAGCGCTGTTTGCCAAGGAACCTTCATACCCACACAGACTGAGTAGGCGAAGAAAGCGTTAGTACCCAAACTGGTAGATAAAGCGATTGGGTAGTTAGCGATGATTCCCATTAAGAAACATCCAAGAGCAGTTGCAAGAGCAGTTGCGGTGAACATGGCACCCTTATCGATACCTGAAGCACTCATAACGTTTGGGTTTACGAATAGAATGTAAACCATTGAAACGAAGGTAGTTAAACCAGCGATGAATTCAGTACGGTAGTTAGTACCTAGTTCATCAAAATGAAAGAAATTAGCAATTCCCTTTAACATGAAACATTCTCCTTTAATGTTCGTATTTATTAATATTATACGTATATATTACCATAATAAGAACTGAAGTCCAGTAAAAAGCGAACTATTTTCGGCAAAATCGAATAAAGATTGACGTTTTATGATAAAAAAACTCCAATGTTGGAGTAAAATCCGAACATTGGAGTCAAAAAACCATTAGATGTTTCTAAAATCATTATCAATTTGTGCATATTCTTCATCACTTAGTGAAACGTTTAATGATTTTGCATTACTTTCAACTTGTTCAGGACGCTTTGCACCTGGGATAACAACAGTAACGTCTGGGTTCTTGATGTACCATGATAATACTAATTGAGCAGTGGTAATACCATGCTTGTCAGCAAGTGGCTTTAGGTTGTTAACCTTTTCAACGATCTTTTCGAAACGTTCACCGGTGAAGTCAGGGTTGCCGTGTCTGATATCATTTTCAGGAAAGTCGACAACTTCTGAATACTTACCAGTTAATAGACCTGATGCTAATGGGAAGAATGGTACGAATGAAATGTTGTTTTCACGTAAGTAATCGAACATTTCAGTTTCAGCATCACGGTGTAATAGACTGTATTGATCTTCAACAACATCAACTAAGCCGTCTTTGTTAGCTTCCTTGATTTGATCTAGTGAGAAGTTTGAAACACCGATAGCCTTAATCTTACCTTCTTGTTTCATTTCATTTAATGCAGCAACCGCTTCATCCTTTGGAGTTTGGTCGTCTGGGAAGTGAATGTAGAAGATATCGATGTAGTCAGTTTGTAGACGCTTCAATGCATCATCTACTGATTTCTTTAAGAATTGTGGGTTATTGTTAATTTTTACATCGCCGTCTGATGTGTCTTGAGCTGCCTTTGTAGCAATAACGAACTTGCTTCTGTCGTAGCCCTTAATGGCTTGACCGATTAGTTCTTCTGAATGACCCATACCGTATGCAAATGCAGTATCTAATAGGGTGATTCCAGAATCTAGACCGGTCTTTACGATTTGAATACCAGTTTCATCTTTTAAGTTTGGAAATAAGTTGTTACCACCAACCGCATTGGTTCCTAAACCAAGTGGTGTTGATTCTACGTTTGATTTACCAATTTTTACCATGTAAAAAGGCCTCCTCAAATTTTTTATACGTTCATATTAATTATGAACCCTAAACGCCGATTTTTAAACCATTTAGCGTTAACTTAACCATTAATTTTTGATAAAATAAATTTAATGAATAAAGGAGGGTTAACCATGAAAAAGGTTTTAATCATTGGTAATTTTCATCATTTGGGCCAAAAGGTCTACAATAAATTATCAAATCAATATGAAGTAAACTTACTAGATGGCATCGATTTTGAGGATGTTAATGCCTACGCTGATAATTTAGAAGGCGTAAACGTTATCTACACATTCTTAGGGCCACTCGATGTCGATCTACAAATTGGTGCGGTCATTCAAGCATTGGACCGTGTTAACCCACCACTTGAACAGTTTATTATGTTATCAACAGCCGGTATCGATAATGAATTAACCGAAGAAGTGACTTATCAAGATGTGGATAATAATAAGGAATACTTGAATCAACAAAGATACGCAGTTAAGTTAGTCGACGAATATGAAATTCCATACACTATCCTAAGACCGGTCAAAATTGATGATGAACAATCAGGTGAATTAGACGTAATTGATGAAGGAATTTCAATGCAATATGGTCGCGTTTCTGCCGATAATGTTGCAAACACCGCTGCGAAAGTAGTAGAATATCAACAATTTATCAATCAATCCATTGGATTAATCGAAAGATAAGTGAGGTGCTTAAAATGGCATTACAATTAAACAAAGAACAATTGAAACAAATCAAACAACAATTAACTGACACTCAAAAGGAATCACACTTGGTAATCTTCAAGAGTATTTCACCAAAATCTGGTGGGGAAATTCATATGATTACTAACTATGGCACCTTTGAAGTTTTACAAAAACAACGTCCACAATTAAAGATGGAAATTGTTAGAGATATCGTTCCGGTTACTGATAGTTTGGCATACTGGGCGGTTGCACAAGACACTGCAAGTCATTTACAACCAAATGATCCAAACGCTGCTGAGGTGGCATTACAAGTTGAACAATACACTAACGATGTTTTAGCAGATAACAAGTTGCCATTAAATAAGTAAAATTGTTTCACATGAAACGAAGCCACACCAATAAATGGTGTGGCTTTTTTGTATGATTCTACAAGTCGTATGTATAATGTTACAAATTCATCCAGATTTGCTTATTAAAAGGGCGATAAATGCTAGTATTATCAACAATTACATGGGATAGATTTAAATTATGAAAAATGGGAAAGCCATATTGGAGGCATTTCTATGCATGAGAAAAATAAGAAAAACGCCGATGGAACGGTGCGTTCACTAAGTAATCGTCATGTTCAAATGATTGCTATTGGTGGAACCATCGGAACAGGGCTATTTTTAGGTTCAGGTAGTACCATTTCAAAGACCGGCCCTTCAGTATTACTAGTCTATCTAGTTATTGGATGTCTGTTCTTCTTGATGATGAGAGGAATCGGTGAAATGTTTTATTCTGATCCAAACCAACATACATTCGTTGCATTTATTACTAAATATCTAGGCCACACCGCCGGATACTTCACTGGATGGAGTTATTGGATTGGTTTGCTATTTGCCAGCATGGCCGAACTATCAGCAATTGCTACATATGTGAACTTTTGGTTCCCACACATTCCAGCATGGTTAATCGAAGTCGTCTTTTTAGCAGTCTTAGCTACTTTAAATATCATTGCCGTTAAGGTCTTCGGTGAAGCCGAATTCTGGTTCGCCATGATTAAGGTGATTGCCATTGTTGCATTGATTGTGACCGGGATTTTCATGGCGTTCTTCCACGCCTCAACTCCAGTTGGTCACGCATCATTTGGTAACATTTTTGACCACTTTACTATGTTCCCGCACGGATTCTTTAACTTCTTCGCCGCATTCCCAATGGTATTCTTTGCCTTCCAAGGAATTGAATTCGTCAGCATCACGCTTGGTGAATCCAAGGATCCAAAGACCGTCGTTAAGAAGGCCGTTAATGAAACTTTATGGAGAATTTTGATTTTTTACATTGGAGCACTATCAGTAATTATGGTGGTAATTCCATGGACAAAACTATCTCCAACTAACAGTCCATTCGTGCAAGTGTTTTCAATTGCAGGATTACCTGCCGCCGCTGCTGTTATTAACTTCGTGGTATTAACATCAGCCGCTTCTTCATTGAATAGTATCATCTTCTCAGCTGGTCGTCATTTGTATCAACTAGCTAAGGATACTCATACCGATGGATTTATTCATAAAAACCTAACTCACGTTTCAAAAAACGGAATTCCAATCGCAAGTATTGGTCTAACCGCTGCTTTAATCTTGATTAACCCAATCCTAACGGTTACTCATAGCGTTTCATTCATGTTCACTTTAGTTGCCGGTGCAACCAGTGACATGTGTATTATCGTTTACCTATTTACCATGTTTGCACATCGTAAATACAGAAAGTCAGCCGACTTCTTGGATCATGGATTCAAGATGCCAGCTTACCAATTTACCAGTCCACTAACCATTGCATTTTTCATCTTCATTTTCGTTAGTTTGTTCTTCATTCCAGGGGATGAAGTCGGCGCAATTAGTGCAGTAATTTGGACTGTTGCATTCTACGCAGGTATCGGTATAAAACGCCTTGCGTCCCGTTCTAAAGCATAATTGAATGCCTTTGTAGGATAATATAGAATTTTTAAAACTCTCCTGAATGTATTGTTATCAATACGATTTAAAGGGGGAGTTTTTTTATGTTAAAAAATCCCCCGACTATTATGGAACTACTTTTTCAATTATTCCTGCTTATTCAATCGGTGCAATTAGCGCAGTAATTTGGGTTGTCGCTTACGCAATTGGTGTCGCAGTAAAACGCCTTGCGTCCCGTTCCTATGCATAATTAGGACGCGTTGTAAGATGTTACAACGGCCTTGTTATATTTGACAAATGTCTTTGAAAGCTATTGTCATCGTGAAAAATGATGATAATATTTTCAACAATCCAAGTGAAATTGATAAACGAATAAATCAATTAACTTAAAAGGGGGAATCTTTATGCAAGAAAAGATAACGAAAAATGCTGATGGTACAATCCGTTCACTAAGCAACCGTCACGTTCAGATGATTGCAATTGGTGGAACCATCGGGACCGGGTTATTCCTAGGTTCCGGAAGTACCATTTCCAAGACTGGACCTTCCGTAATGCTAGTTTATCTAGTATTAGGATTCTTCTTCTTCCTAATGATGAGAGCTATCGGTGAAATGTTTTACGCCGATCCTTCTCAACACACTTTCGTATCATTTATCTCTAAATATCTCGGACCAACCGCTGGATACTTCACAGGGTGGAGCTACTGGTTAGGACTTTTGTTTGCCAGCATGGCTGAACTAACTGCCATTGCTACATACTTTGCCTTCTGGTTCCCAAACATTCCATCATGGATTGTCGAAGTTGCCTTCTTAGTTGTACTAGCAGCGATTAACTTAATTGCCGCTAAACTATTCGGTGAAGCAGAGTTTTGGTTTGCAATGATCAAGATTGTGGCGATTGTCGCATTGATTGTAACTGGAATTATCATGGTATTCTCACACACAACAACACCTTTGGGACACGCATCAATTAGCAATATTACTAATCATTTTACTTTATTCCCACATGGTTCCTTTAACTTCATCTCAGCTTTCCCAATGGTATTCTTCGCATTCCAAGGTATTGAATTCGTAAGTATTACTTTGGGTGAGTCAAAGAACCCACACAAAGTTGTTAAAAAAGCTGTTAACGAAACTCTATGGAGAATCTTGATCTTCTACATTGGAGCACTAGCCATTATCATGGCAGTTATTCCATGGACATCAATCACTCCAGATAAGAGCCCATTCGTTCAAGTATTTACACTTGCTGGACTACCTGCCGCCGCTGCTATTATTAACTTCGTTGTATTAACATCAGCTGCATCTTCTCTAAACAGTATTATCTTCTCTGCCGGACGTCACTTCTACCAACTAGCTACTGAAGGACGTAAGGAAGGGTTTATGAACAGACACTTCGGCAAGGTTTCTAAAAACGGAATCCCAAGTGCCGCAATTCTAATCTCGGCTGCTCTAATCTTCATTACTCCAATCATGAGTGTAAGTAACAGTATTAGTTCTGTATTTACAATCGTGGCTGGATCATCAAGTGACATGTACATCATTGTTTACCTACTAACAATGATTGCTCACAGAAAGTACCGCGCATCAAACGACTTCCTAAGCGATGGTTTCAAGATGCCTGGATACGCAATTACCAGTCCTTTAACAATCCTATTCTTCTTCGTCATCTTCGCGAGTCTATTCTTTATCCCAGGTGACGTCGTTGGAGCAATTGGTGCTATCATCTGGTCAATCGTCTTCTGTGGATTGGTTTACTTAAAGGAAAGAAATTCTAAAGCATACGCCTAAATAAAAAAGAGTTAACCATTTGGTTAGCTCTTTTTTAGTGGTTATTTACATATTCTTCGTATAGTTTATTTTCCTTACTTATCAAGTCAAAGGCAGTTATAGTATCTAATTTTATTAAATTATTTTTCTCCGTTATTTCACTTTCAAAAGTTTGTTGATACCTTTCTTCATCTAAAACGATGTGATTCTTGTCATATGCGATTATATTACCTTTATGAAAGTTTTCATCAACATTTGTACAAAGTGATATAACTTTTCTTTTACTCAAGAAAGTATGAATAATATCATCCAGTTTTTTATTACGCATATTGCTCATTTCTTTTTTCAACTCAAAAGGATCGTATATATCATTCTTTTTATTGCTGTTGACGTAATGAGTAAAAACATTTGTATAATTGGTATTTGAAGATATTTTAGAAATATCGTTTTTTAGTAATAATGTATATGAATCTAAGAGTCCGGAATCATCTATTGTTTCAACCAATAGATAATTATCTTTTTCTGACACAATAATCCCCAGAATAAAATCTTCAAACTCAAAGTTATCTCTTGATTTTGAGTATATCTCTAAAACATCATTATTATCGATATACTTGTTTATATTGCTATCAATCAAATAAATTAGCTCCTTTATTTAGTGGTGAATTAAGTATAGTTTGGTAGCCATTCTGAGTTGTTCACTATCTGAAACATCGTTTAGGCTCATGTTAAGTAGTTTTTCTAACTTCTTTAATCGGTAAACGGCGGTATTTCTATGAATAAATAAATCGTTGGCCGCCATTGAAATCGATTGATTATCGGCATAATAGTAGGAAAGTAATTCGATTAGTTCATCTTTTTCGTCATCCTTTAAGTTTAAAACAGGTCCTAAGATGGCGTCGACAAACATGTCGGCTTCTTTCTTTGGTACTAGGCTCAAAATATCTTCAACTTGTTGCGGGATGAACTTATTTGGCTTCAATATGTTTTCGCGTTTAGCGACATCCAAGGCTTCATCGGCTTCACGAAGTAACTTCTTGAATTGAATCAGTGGTTTGGCATCGTCGGTGTATCCGATTTGCGTCTTTGATCCAACAAAGTTTTCGTGGATAAACTTACTTAGTTCGTTTAATAATGGTAACAAACTCTTTTTGGTTTCGACCAAAATGAATGGCTTGAAATGCCATGAAATCAAGATGATTGGGATTTGTAACTTTTCAAAGTACCAGTAGATATAGTCGTTAACACGGTGCATATCTTCTTGGT
>CAMLMR010000041.1 GCA_946481335.1 uncultured Lactobacillus sp.
GACGTGAAAATCAGTCACTTCATTCGTCGATTTATATGGATTCTAATCACATTAAAAATTATCGACATCGTGGTAGCCATCGTTTCCATGCAAAACATAAACAATCAGCTAAACGCACTATGTATTGTGTTTACAATGATGGTCATCGGTTACTACATCCTACCAAAATCAGATAAACACTTTATTCATACTATTAAGAACAACCTCAGTCGTCATCAGACATATACGTTTAAAAAAACACCTGTCATGTACAAACAGATGGCGTATCAAACCCAGGTCGTCGACATCTCTAAGCAGCAATATCAGGCGCAATCCACGCCCTATCTAAATCAATTAGCTATGTTAAAACATCAATTAGACGATATGAGCGAACGAATCGAATCGCAAAAGGCTTACCGTAATCAGTTAAGCAAGCAAATCAATGAGCTAAATATTAAATACCAGCAGCTAAACGAACTAACAGAGCAACACGATGGATTAGTCGAAGATATCAAACGTCTGCAAACTCAAAAGGATCAACTAGCGGATGCTCATGTTACCGACGAGTATCAATCGTTCATGAATTATCAGTCCAAACAAAAGCTGACAACGATTGATAACTTCGACGGTTATCAGTTTGAAACATTTACCTGTGACCTATTGAAGGCCCTTGGTTTTTCAGACATCAAACGTACTCAGGGCAGCAGCGACTTCGGCGTCGACGTTTATGCGAAAAACGGTGAGACCAGTTATGTGTTTCAATGCAAACTCTACGCCAGTCCAGTTGGGATAAAGGCCGTCCAGGAAGCCAATGCTGGACGTAGTTACTACAATTGTAAAAAAGCAGTGGTCATTACCAACAGCTACTTTACCCCTCACGCCATCTCTGCGAGTGAAAAGCTCGATATCGATTTATGGAACAGAGATAAGCTAGCTAGTTTAATTGCTGAGGCAAATGTGTAAGACTACATATGTAGAACAAATTTTAAAGTTTTAACTAAAGTTTCACTTTTTTAAATCTTTTTTAGTGAAAATAAGTTATTATATTCATTAAATTACTTAAAAAAAATACACATAAAAGGTATAATGTAGACATTATATAAATTTTATTAAGAAACGGGGAATGTTCTGTTGGATAGTGGTGCGATATTCTTTCAAATCGTTATTGTATTGATTGCATTCTTCTTCGCCGCATACTTTGTTGCCTGTGAATTTGCCTTAGTGCAAACCAGATACAGTATGTTGGAAGAAGAAGAAGAAAATAAGGGTAAGTCAAAGAAGCTTGCTCGTGAAATGCACATGATCACTAACCTAAATGACTATTTATCAACTACCCAAGTGGGTGTATCCGTCTGTGGTATCATCATGGGTTGGGTTGGTGAAAGTCTTATCGTTGACGCCATCTTTGATTTACTTGAATTAAAGTCTGGATGGGTTACTGCTGGTACTGCTCACGCCATTGGTGGTGTAATTGGTATCTTGATTCTTACCTACTTAGAAGTGGTATTTACTGAAGTTGTTCCTAAGAACATCAGTATCGCCATGCCTAGAAGAATTCTAGGTTATGTGGCTACCCCACTTCATTACTTCCACACAATTTTCTATCCTGGTGTTTGGGCTATCAACGTCAGTGCAGCTGGTGTTGTTAAGTTAATGGGACTTAAGATGACAGATGAAAGTGACGAATCAATGTCACAAGCTGAAATTCTAAGTATCTCCAAAGAAGCCGTTGAAAATGGTGATCTTGAAAAATATGATTACCTATACATGCAACGTGCTTTCGACTTTAACGATAAAGTTGCCAAGGACATCATGATTGATAGAACTCAATTGACTGTTATGGACATCAATACTTTAGTAGACGATGCCATCACTGTTTACCTACAATCAAAATTCAGTCGTATTCCAGTTGTTATCGATAACAACAAAGATAACATTCTAGGTTACGTTTACTGTTACGACCTTGTTCGTCAATCAAGAGTGAACTCAAACATTCCAGTTGAACGTCTAATTCGTGATATTGGAACTGTTCCTGAAACAATGAAGATTACTGAAGTGCTTCAAAAGATGATTACTATGAGAACTCCTATTGTTGTCGTAGTGGATGAATACGGTGGTACTTCAGGTATTATTACTGATAAAGATATTTATGAAGAACTATTCGGTACTGTTCGAGACGAAATCGATCCAGCAACCAACGAATATGTCTTCAAGCAACCTAAGGGTACTTACCAAGTAAGTGGTAAGATGACTACTTATGATTTTGAACGTTACTTCAAAACTGAAATCAAAGACTTCAGCAGATCGGATAGCGTTACCCTTTCCGGTTACTTTATCGACAATAACCCAGGTGTTCAAATCAAACCTGGTACTGAATTCAAGATTGATACTTTCACTTTCAAGGTATTACATTTTGAAAACTCATTCATCGATTTATTCGAAGTAGACGATTTACGTGATAACCACGAAGCTATGGCTGAAAAATCATCTGAAGAACCAAAAAATGAAGAAAGTAAAGACTAATATAAAATATTTAAATCTGTTAGAATATATTTCTAACAGATTTTTTATTTTGCCTTGAAAGGAAGCTAAACATTGAAACAAATTAGAATCCTATATATTTCAGTGGCTGGTAACACGCGTAACTTTGTGACCAACTTACAAGAATATGCTAAAAATGTACATAATGACGATGAAAACAACCCATTAATTGAGTTGGAGGAAATCACCGATCAATCAGACTTCGCTGATGAAAACAGCAATTTCTTCGCGTTTGTCCCTACCTACTTAGATGGCGGCAACGGCATTGATAACGGCGTCAAAGAAATGATGACCAACACTTTAGGCGAATACATCGACTATAATGACAATGCCAAACACTGTATTGGGGTTGTTGGTTCAGGTAACAAGAACTTCAACGAACAATACTGTTTGACTGCCAAACGTTACGCTAAACAATTCGATGCTCCATTTGTGACCGACTTTGAACTTCGTGGAACTGACCGAGATGTGGTCAGAGTCTACGATGAATTAAAAAAATACGATAAGTAAAAAGGATTCGTTTCATATCGAAACGAACCCTTTTTTAGTTTCTATTATTCTGTTTTACGACTGATAATCATAACCGAAAATAATGCGATTAGCATTAAGACGGTAACGAAGATGAACAATGGATTGTAGCCAAAGCCTTCGACGAAGAATCCAGCGAATAATGGACTGATTGCACGTCCACCTGACATCAACGCATTGAACATCCCTTGATACTTACCCTTTTCCGACTTGGTTGATAGTTGATCAATCCAAGCGGGTACATCAGGTAGTCCCAGCATTTCACCGAATGTTAGGAAAATCATGATGGCTAGAAAGACTGGGAAAGCCTTTGCGTAAATCAAGAAGTAAAACGAAATTGCGAAGATAAATACTCCCAAGAAAACTTGGTGATTTAACTGAATTTTTAGACGCTTACTTACGTAATTTAATATTGGTTGACCAAATACAATCATTAGTCCATTAACAGTCCAAAGCATTGAATATGCTTCAAATGGAATTCCCATTTTGACCATGTGGACTGACATAACACTTTCCCACAATGTATAACTCAAGTAAACGGTAAATACCATGATACAGATTGGGTAGATTAGTCGAACGTTGGACTTAATAATCCCCTCTTTTTCTTCCTTGATTTCTTCCTTTGGTATACTCTTATCGTAATCTGAGAAGTCGATATTGAAGTAAACAAAAGTAAGCAACCATAGCAAGATGTAAAATACCGCAGCAGTCATAAATACAATCGAGACACCATATTTCAATAGGTATCCGACCATGGCTGTTCCGATTACCACCCCGATGTTTAATCCAACATATAGGATGTTGAATACTGTTCTAGTGTCCTTGCTTTTAACGTTGGTAGCATATGAGTTTAGAAGCGTTAGGTTAATTCCATCCCCAAATCCTAAAACTACCATTAAAATCGCAAAGGTGGGCCATCCATGAAAGAAAATCAATGCCAAAATGGCGGCCGTCGAGACGGTGATACCAATCAATGCGGCTTTATATGCCGACCAATGATCGAATAAATATCCTCCGATGTAATTACCAATAATTGTAAAACCGGAAATAAATAGTAACGATACCCCCGACACTAGTAACGACTTATGTAAATAGTCATCAATGTACATTGTCACTAGTGGCCACATAAATGCAGCGCCGGAATTTAACAATAGCGAGTAAAAAAATACTAAACGAAGTCCTAATTCTGTTCTTTTCTTCATGAATCCTCCCCCTTATTCAAATGTTCTAACAACAATTATAATTCATTTAAGAGCATAATATCCATTAAGAGATGTTTAAATTATTAAATTTTAGTAAAGCGTTTACATTTCTTTAGTGCTATGGATTAAAAACACTTTTTTAATTTAGCATGGTGTTATATAATAGCCTTGTATTATTAACCGAAAATGAAAGATATTTCATTTTATTCGTTAAAATTTTTCTATAAGGAGTGACGGTAATTGGCAACAGCAACTCGTGCCTTGTTCATGCTTTTTGGTGCAACAGGTGACCTAGCTAAACGTAAATTATATCCATCTATTTTCAACCTATACAAAAAAGGTTACGTAGATAACGATCACTTTGCACTAATCGGTACTGGTCGTCGTGAATGGAGCGACGAAAAGTTCCGCGAAGTAATCTTGGACTCTGTAAGTGCCAACGCTGACAGTGAAGAACAAGCAAAATCTTTCGCTAGTCATTTTTACTACATGTCACACGACGTAACTAATCCAGAACATTACGACGCATTAAGTGACTACGCTAACAAGTTAGACCAACAATATGATACTGAAGGAAATCGTATCTTCTACATTTCCATGGCTCCTAACTTCTTTGGAACTGTAGCTAAAAACTTAAAAGCCCACAATTGTTTGTCAGACAATGGCGGTTTCAACCGTTTAATTATCGAAAAACCATTCGGACGTGACTACGACACAGCTGAAGAATTAAACAATGCTTTAGCTAAATCATTTAACGAAAACCAAGTTTACAGAATTGATCATTACTTGGGTAAGGAAATGGTTCAAAACATTATTGCATTACGTTTTGGTAACCCACTAATCGAAGGTATTTGGAACAACAAGTACATCGACAACATCCAAGTAACACTTGCTGAAAAACTAGGTGTTGAAGAACGTGCCGGATACTACGATGGTTCAGGTGCCCTACGTGATATGGTACAAAACCACACTATGCAAATGCTTACTATTCTTGCAATGGAAGACCCTATTTCATTCAAGGACGTAGACATCCGCAGAGAAAAGATTCGTGCACTAAGAAGCATGCATGTTTACACTGAAGACGAAGCTCGTCAAAACTTCGTTCGTGGACAATATGGTGCAAACGGTGACCAAAGAGATTACCGTCACGAAGACAACGTTCCAAACGATTCAATTACCGAAACTTACGTTGCTGGTAAAGTATTGTTTGAAAACAAACGTTGGAAGAACGTTCCTTTCTACATCAGAACTGGTAAGATGCTAACTGACAAATTTACTAGAATTGATGTTGTATTCAAGAAACCTCTAGTAGACATCTTCGCAAGTGCTAAAGGAACTGAAAGTGAATTAAACAACAACGTGCTTACTTTATTCGTAGACCCTGTTAACAAGATTATTCTACGTCTAAACGGTAAACAAGCTGGTCAAGGTATGGAAATGCAACCACTAGATCTTACTCACACTCAAAGTGATGAAGAAAAAGCTGCTACTCCAGAACCATACGAACGTTTAATCCATGATGCTATCTTAGGTAACGCTACTAACTTTGCCAGTTGGGACGAAGTAAGTCGTGCATGGGAATTCGCCGATGTTATCAGACATGTCTGGGATACTGATCAACCAGACTTTCCTAACTACACACCAGGTTCAATGGGACCTGATGCTGCCGACGAATTACTAGCTCGTGATGGCAGAGCTTGGGTTTTTAACTCAAAAAAATAATTTATATGACATTTAATCATTAAAATGTTAAAATCTAAGTGTATATTTATACACAATTTTCTTTAAAAAGGAAGGTTTATAATGGCTGACTCAAAAGCAAACATTGGTGTTGTTGGAATGGCTGTTATGGGTAAGAACTTAGCCCTTAACATTGAAAGCCGCGGCTTCACTGTAGGTATTTTTAACCGTTCAGCTTCAAAAACTGAAGCTGTAATGAAGGATCACGCAGACAAGAACTTGGTACCAAGTTACTCTGTTGAAGATTTTGTTAACTCACTAGAAACTCCACGTCGTATCGTTATGATGGTTAAGGCTGGTAAGCCAACTGACGCAACTATCGACTCACTATTACCTTTATTAGACAAGGGTGATATCTTAATTGATGGTGGTAACACTAACTTCCATAACACAATCGAAAGAAACGCTAGACTAGATGCATCTGGTATCAACTTTATTGGTATGGGTGTTTCTGGTGGTGAACTAGGTGCTTTGCACGGTCCATCACTAATGCCTGGTGGTCAAGAAGAAGCATACAAGCTAGTTGAACCTGTTTTAACTCAAATCGCTGCTAAGGCTAGCGATGGCAAGCCTTGTGTTTCTTACATCGGACCTAACGGTGCTGGTCACTACGTAAAGATGGTTCACAACGGTATTGAATACGGTGATGAACAATTAATCGACGAAAGTTACGACATTCTTCGTAACGGTGCCGGTATCGACATTGACCAACTAGCTGATATCTTCAAGGAATGGAACAAGGGTGAACTAAACAGTTACCTAATCGAAATTACTGCTGATATCTTAACTAGAAAAGACGATTTAGGTGCTGACAAGAGCAAGCCTATCGTTGACATGATCTTAGACCGTGGTGCTAACAAGGGTACTGGTAAGTGGTCATCAGAAGATGCCATGGAAGTTGGTACTGACCAATCAGTTATCACTGAATCAGTTTACGCTCGTTTCATCTCAATGCTAAAAGACGAACGTCTTGCAGCAGCTAAGGTATTAAACGGTCCTAAGGCTTCAGACATCATCAACGATGACGAAAAGAAAGACTTAGTAGAACGTGTACGTAAGGCTCTATACTTCGGTAAGATCATGAGTTATGCTCAAGGTTTCGAACAACTACGTTTCGCTTCAGAACAATATGACTGGAACTTGAAGTTCGGTGAACTAGCTCAAATCTGGCGTGAAGGATGCATTATTCGTGCCCAATTCTTACAAAACATTACTGACGCTTTCGAAAAGGATGAAAACCTAACTAACCTATTGTTAGACCCATACTTCTCAGAAATCGCTAACAAGTACCAACAAGATGCTCGTGATGTTGTTGCTCTTGCAACTAAGGCTGGTATTCCAGTTCCATCACTTTCAGCAGCTGTTAACTACTACGATTCATACCGTGCTGAAGTATTACCTGCTAACTTACTACAAGCACAACGTGATTACTTCGGTGCTCACACTTATGAACGTACTGACCGTGAAGGTAACTTCCATTACCCATGGTACACTGAACAATAATATAATTATTGATCATAATAAAAAGAGACGATATAATCGTCTCTTTTTTAATACATACTAGTTTGTAATGGTTATTAATTGCAAATCAATATAAACAAGAATATACTATAACCAATCTTGGAAAAAGAGAGGTTATTTTTTATGTCTACCGAAAAAGTCTACAAGGATTATTTCTTTTATGAACCAGCTTTTAACACCCACGATGGTGGTTACATTCCTTTGGAAGAACCTAACGTGGAACAACAAAAGCTAAAGGTTCCAGAATTACTTACCCCTGACAAAGAGACTGATACCGACATGTACTACACAGTTATCTCACAAGCTGGTGAAGCACAAATCATGCCCGGTGAAGCAACTAAGACATGGGGTTACAATCAAGCATTATTAGGTAAGACCATTTTATTCAAACGTGGTAAGAATATTCATATCACAGTGAAGAACGAATTACCCGAATTAACTACATATCACTGGCATGGTTTAAACGTCCCTGGTGATATCGATGGTGGTTGTCACACTCCTGTCTACCCAGGTGAAAGTAAAGTTTTAAACTTCAAATGTGATCAACCCGCAGCTACTCTTTGGTTGCATGCTCATCCATGCCCATCAACCGCTGAACAAGTTTGGCATGGCCTAGCTACTGCAGTTGTCGTCAAGGATGAACATGAAGCAACCCTGCCAATCCCACGTAACTATGGAGTCGATGATATCCCCGTTATTTTACAAGATCGTCGTTTCCATGATGATAACCAATGGGATTACAAGGCTGATTACGACCCTGATGGCGTTCAAGGTCCTACCGCAATGATTAACGGAACCGTTAATCCATACTTTGATGTCACCACTCAAAAGGTTCGTCTTCGTTTACTAGATGGTGCCAACCGTCGTGAATGGCGTTTGCACTTCTCAGACGACCTTGAATTCACCCAAATTGCCGGTGACGGTAGCCTATTAACCCACCCTGTTAAGTTTACCCACTTAATGATTACATGTGCTGAAAGACAAGAAATTGTCGTAGATTTCGGCCAATACAAACCGGGCGATGAAGTTGCTCTATATTCTGACGATATCCCCATCATGCATTTTAGAATCCATGAATTCGCAGAAGACAACAGCATCATTCCTGACACCCTATTTGAAATGAACACACCCAAAGTTACTGAGAACACACCCGTCCGAAAAGTCGTTATGTCTGGAATGGACGAAGAAGTTGCCCTAGACGGTAAAAAATTTGATATGGAAAGAATTGATGCCAAACAAACCATGGGTAACTGCGAAATTTGGGAAGTTACCAACACTAACGACTGTGAAAACGGAATGGTTCACCCATTCCACATGCACGGCTGCCAATTTGAAGTATTGGATAGAGATGGCCATTCCCCATACCCTAATGAAACTGGTCTAAAGGACACCATCGGCGTTAACCCCGATGAAACTGTGCGCTTCAAAGCATGGTTCGACCACCCTGGTGTCTTCATGTATCACTGCCACATCATTGAACACGAAGATGGTGGTATGATGGCCCAAATCCAAGTCGACGACCCCAACCATCCACAAGAATTCCACCTAACTAAGATGGATGAATTGATGAATGCATTCGCTGAAGAACGTGGCGTTGCTGTCGAAGATCTTGATTTAAGTGGTATGTCTTGTTACGACCACATGGAAAACATGGACCAATGTAATATGTAAAAAAAGAACCTAATCATTAATTTGATTAGGTTCTTTTGGCATCTTGATTAGATGATGAAAAATATTTATATCAATTTATAAGTGAAATGTTGTCAAAATATAATAATTGGTGTACAATAAACATTGTAATAAGACTAAGGAAAAAGGAGTGAACAACATATGACTGAATTAACTTTTGATCCAGGAGCGTCGAAAGATCATTCTATCAAGGGAAAATTGATGTCAGAAGTTGTTTCAATTCTAAACAAATAGAATTGAGATGGCCTTTGACAGTTAATTTTCCCGAATCAACATAATCAATATAGATTATTTAGATGGAGAATTAACTGTTGTTGGTTATCTCAGTATCCTTTAGCTGCATACTTAACGGTGAAACGTTAATTAACAGTGAAATGTTAGCAGCTAATAACAGTAATTTAAAATTAAATATTAATAATTGCTTGATGATGCTTCACCTTCTAGGGAACTAGTTGGGGAGGTATGGACAACAGTTTATACTACTACTAAATTTTACGAACGGATAAACTGAGTAATTATGAGATTACACAAAAATCTTCGTTGAGTCCGCGGGGACGTGGGTTTACGCCAAAGTAATTGCTACTTATCTGTTATCAATATTAATTATAAAAGAGACAACTTTGTAGGTTGTCTCTTTTCTTGTATTAATATAGTAAAATAAATGATATTTTCAACCTAAACAAGCTTATAAATACAACGATAATAAAATACCCTATTTATATATTTAAACGCTATAATCGTCAATTTTAGGCTAAAAACTATATATTTACATCACGTCGTTAAAAAAAGACCTAATCCAAGTGGATTAGGTCTTTTAATTTTTATTTATTGATTCCGATTGATTTTAGATATTTAGCTTCTTTTTCAGGATCGAATTCTTTTTCAGACTTACCGATAATCACAGTTGCTAGTGAGTTACCGATAACGTTAACTGCTGTTCTGGCCATATCGATGAAACGGTCAATTCCGGCGATGAATGTTAAACCAGAAACTGGAATACCAACAGTTGAAACGGTTGCCAATAGAACAACGAATGAAGCCCCTGGAACACCAGCCATACCCTTTGAAGTAATCATAAGCGCAACTAGTAAAGTAAGTTGTTGACCAATGCTTAGGTGAATTCCGTAAGCTTGAGCTAAGAATAGTGCGGCAAGTGATTGGTAAATTGCTGAACCATCAAGGTTAAATGTGTAACCAGTTGGGATTACGAATGAAACGATTGATGGGCTAACACCAAACTTAGTCATCTTATCGATACTTCTTGGTAGCGCAGCTTCTGAACTGGCAGTTGAGAATGCTAGTACGGCTTCTTCCTTAACTACCTTTAGAAGATCAGTAATCTTGAATCCGAAGATTCTAGCAGCAACACCCATTACGACAAGTACGAATACCATCATTGTTAGGTATGTTAATAGCACGAAGTAACTTAGTGGAGCTAGTGCAGAAACACCAAGTTCAGCTAAAGTAACACCGATTAGTGCACAAACACCAATTGGAGATAACTTCATAATCCAACCAGTAATCTTGAACATTACTTGTGATACTGAGTTTAAGAAATCAACGATAATCTTACCCTTTTCACCAACTGCGGCAGTCCCTAAACCAAAGAATACTGAGAATACGATGATTGGCATCATATCACCAGAAGCAATTGAGTTAAATACGTTCACTGGAATTAGGTTAATTAATGTACCCCAGATTCCAGTGTGGTTAGCAGTCTTGGCAGTGGTCATGTATTGGGTAATGTCAGTAGCGTGTAATGAATGCACGTTAATGAAGTCACCAGGATGGAAGACGTTACCAACAACTAAACCTAAAATAATGGCAATTGTAGTCATAATTTCGAAGTATAGAATGGTCTTTCCACCGATACGGCCTAACTTATGAATATCACCAATGTTGGCAATCCCAACAGTTAAACATGAAACAACGATTGGAACAACGATCATTTGAATTAATCGAATGAACATTGTACCGACACTTTGCATCGCAGTAATTGCAGTAGTATTCTTGTAGAACACTAGACCTAGGATGATACCTAAAATTAAACCAATCAGGATTTGCCATCCTAGTGTTATCTTAAATTTCTTCATTACGAAGCCTCTCCTTAATATGTATTAGTATAATTTTATCATAAATCACGAATAATATCCCCGTTTAATAATGAAAATGCACCTAAATAACGATAAAAGACAAACTATTTTATGTGGTTATTAGATTGTAATTCAGATATTATTATTTCACGCGGTTAAAAACTATTTAATAAGGTAGTTTGCTAATAAACCAAAGGCGATTCCAATAATTAAGCCAATCAAAATGCGCCATCCAAATCTAAACTTAAAGTCCTTCATCACGAAGTCACTCCTTAATGTATATTAATATCATTTTATCATAAAACAGAATGTCTCGTTGAAGGTACAAAAAAAGAGCTACCAAACGGTAACTCTTTTATAAATTGCGCGGCAACGTCCTACCCTTGCAGAGGGCGATCCCTCAACTACTCTCGGC
>CAMLMR010000042.1 GCA_946481335.1 uncultured Lactobacillus sp.
GAGAATAAGACGGCACTACCACCCAGTTTGAGTGATTCACCAATAAAGGGACTAGGGTCCATACAGAATAGTTTGATAATCACGTTTTGATCCCTGTCGTAGAACATTCTGGTCTTAAACGTATCGTCGTATAATTCGGCGATGCGTTGAAAACTAAGTAGGGTGAAGTAATAATCGACAATGGCGTCGTTTAGTTCTTCGTCTTTTTCATCCTTACCAAGCCAATCTGATATGACATCGCAAAGCTTATTAAGCTGTTTGACAAATGCACTAGGTGGATTGTCTAAGTGAACGTATTCCTCGTCACTATCGGTAAGTGGCTTAACGTTTAAGGTGTACGAACGTTTGAAGGACTGTAATGCCTTGTGCAGTCTTTCGTTGTCCTCATTATCAGCGGTATCCTTAATTAAATCAGGTAACACCTTGTTGGAAATTGCCGCCGAGTACATGTCACGAGAACGGTTGACCAAGTTATGGGCTTCATCAATTAAGAAGATATTATCGGGATCTTCAACGGTGAAGAAACGTTGGAGGTGGACCTGTGGATCGAATAGATAATTGTAGTCACAGATGATGACATCACAGAATTGACTCAAGTCCAGCGAGAACTCAAACGGATCAATCTTGTATTGTTCCGCGTATTCTTGAATCACATCGAAGTCAATTTGATCGACGTTTTCGAGGACATCTTTGATTGCTGGTTTCAATCGGTCATAGTAACCAATCATGTATGGATTATCTTCTGGTTTTAAATCCTTTTCGGCTTCGAAGGTAATCTTTTCCTTTGCGGTCAAAGTGATGGTCTTGGCCTTCAATCCATTATCCATCATCAAGTCCATGGCTTCCTTGGCGACGATCCGCGTACTTTGTTTGGCAGTTAAGTAGAAGATGCGATTGGCCAGTTCTTGCCCCATTGATTTGACCGCCGGAAAGAGGGTCGAGATTGTCTTACCGGTTCCAGTCGGAGCTTGGGCGAACAAGTGCTTATGATTGGCGATCGTCTTGTATACCACAGCGGAGAAGTTGCGTTGGCCATGGCGAAATTCTTTAAACGGAAATGGCATCGTATTGGCAGTCTTATTTCTTTCCTTAATGATGTCGGTTCTTAGTTTGAGCCATTCTTCGTACTCACCGATTAGGTCGTCGAAGAACTGCTTGGCCTCGTCTCTACTGATGGTGATTTCATTATCAGAGATGATTTCGTCGGGAGTTTGAACGTATGTTAATGTCAACTTAACTTCGTCTAAATCATCGAACTTTTGCATTAATAGGTAGGCATAGACTTTGACTTGTCCCCAGTAGAGCGTCATGATGCTATCGGGTAAGTCCTTGAATTCGACGTCAGAAGTTTTAATCTCAACGATTTCAGCGTCCTTACCATCAATCAAGACGCCATCGGCACGTCCTTCGATATGAAAGTCGATATCGTTAATTTTGAGTTTGGTATTTAAATAGTACTCGCCTTCAAAGTGCATGTACTTACTCTTTTGGAGTTTGCGATGAATCTGAGCGCCTTTTCTGGCCGTATTAGAGCTGTTCAAACGGGCATTTAGGTCACCGCTACGAAGGGTGAATTCGACTAAATCCCTGATTCCGATTCGATTCATGGTGGAACCTCCTTTCTTTTTTATTGATATGTAATTTGTAACCAAATTGTAACTTATGAAAAAATTTTTGATGTGCTAGGCTAAATAATAGAGACTTATGAAAGGGGTATATTTATGCCTAGAGGATTTAAAGAAGAATTGATGTTTACTGGAATGATGGCCGGCTTAATGGTTATCGTTATGGAAGCATATAACATTGCAATGGCAAGTGGAATTCACGCCGGTTTTATCGTTGAAGTACTAGTGGGATACCCATTAGCATTAGTAGTTGCTGCTATCTTAGATTTAGTGTTGGTTGGCCCAATCGTTAAAGCTATCTTTTTCAATTATATATTCAAACCAGAATGGGAACAAACACCAATTAAGATTGCGTTATGCATTTCAACCATGATGGTACTTGGCATGGTCACATTAATGTCACTATTTGGTATCATCGTTACTTTTGGTTTCGCAAACATCACTTGGGCAATGTATGGTCATGCATGGATCTTAAACCTATGCCTTGCTTTGCCACTACAATTAGTGATTGTTGGCCCAATCTGTCGCTTATTATTAGGTAAGATTCAAGCCGCAATTGATGAAAAATAATCATGAAAAGCTACCGGAATAACGGTGGCTTTTTTTATTTCCTTGATTAATTGTAAATTTAGATAAATAATTACTGAAAAATATTCTAAATACCGTTATTATATAGATAGAATAAGAATTCGAGGAGATATAACATGATTAAAATTGTGACGGATTCAACAGCTCTAATTCCACGAGAAACTGTTAATAAATACGATATCAAAGTAATTCCATTGAACGTCAACATTGGAAGCGACGCTTACCAAGATGGCATTGATATGGATGGCCAAAAATTAATTCAATACATCAAGGACAATCCAAAGGGTGACTTTCCAACTACCAGTCAACCTTCAATCGGTCAATTCGTTGAAGTATACAACGAACTAACTAAAGACGGGGACACCGTTTTATCACTACACATGACTGATCTACTAAGTGGTACTGTCCACGCAGCTAGCCAAGCTAGTGACATTGCCGATGGTGATGTTGAAGTAGTAAACACTCACTACATCGATCAAAGTCTAGGTTTCCTAGTGGTTGAAGCAGCTAAAATGGCTCAATCGGGTGATTACACTCGTGATCAAATCATCGAACACGTTAACCATGATATTGAAAACTCTGAATTATACATCGGTGTAAGTACACTGGAAAACCTTGTAAAGGGTGGTCGTATCAGTAAGGCAACTGGAATCATTTCTAAGATGATGAACCTACATGTTGTTTTCAAGTTATTACCAGACGACCTAAAGCTACAACTTAAGGGTCGCGGTAAGAAGACCATTTCTAAATGGTTAGATCAATTCTTTGAAATTAACGCCAACACTAACTACAAGTTCATCGGTATCAGTTACACTGGTAGTGACGAATTTGCGAGGGCATTAAAAAAACGTCTGGAAGATCAATTCCCAAACGTTAACGTATTAGTTCAATATACTTCATCAATTGTTTCAGTTCATACCGGTGAAAATGCTTTTGCCATCATGACTTGTAAACAAGATGACTAAAGATAACTGAAAAGATAATTCCTAAAATGGCACCAATGATGGGTCCCAAGAATGGGACCACCGCATATCTCCATTGTGACAAACGTCTGTCGTAAGTTCTGGAAAAGAAGAAACGAGGAACTAAATCACGAGTTGGATTAAATGCGGCCCCAGTAATTGGAGCAACGATACTTATGATAATCATCATTAATAGTGATGAGAATAAGGTCTTGCTCCACCAGGGGGCATTGATGTCATTTTGCATTTCTGTATTCACGATTATTAAGAAGGTACCGATGATTTCCCACTTGAAGTTACGCTTCCAATTGTTGACGTCACGAGGGACGGTCGCATAGAAGTTCAAGTTCAAAGGAAGACTAGCTAACCATTTTGACCAGACTGCTTTGACAGTTAGGGATGCTAGCCAAGCCCCTAGAATTTGGGTAATCACTTCACCAATCATTAACCACCAGTGAATTTGATGGTTCACGGCAAGGGTTAATGAAACGACTGGATTGTATTCGGCGGTACCGAAGAAGAAGGTTGTTAGAAGGGATGGAATCAGGATGCTGACACCCCAGTAAAATCCGGTAATAAAACGATTTTGCCCTTTAGGGAATAAGAAGTAATTAATGATAACACTGGTTACTAATCCTAAAGATAACATTATGTAGGTTCCGATGAATTCACCTAATAATAGTTTCATTTCCATCCCTCCTTTATCTACCTACAACTGATACATTATCACTAATTTCAACAAAATTAAAACCATATCAGATGAAAATTGAAATCATTGATTTATTTCAATTTTTGTTTTCGTTTAGGTAATCAATAATATTGATTACGTCTTGTTTGTTCACTAGGCGGTGCTCTAAGGTGTTATAAAACATGGGTTGTTCTTTTTTTATTATTTCCTTATCGTGATCATTTCCCAATAAATAAATGACGTCGCAAGCGTCCTCGATGTTATCTATTTTGGGAAAACCGGCCGCACTCATGACGCTACCTAGGACAGTATCGGCGTCTTCGTAGTTTAAATCATCTAAGTATTTATCGTACTTCATCAATCCACCACCTACTTATTAATAGAAGATTATTATACAAATAGGTGGGCTAACTTGCTAGTAAATAGCTTTTACTAGTCGAAATTATAATAATACGTTAATATATTATATTAGCTAAAACAGTATATTTTTCCTCGGTGGGAACAATCGATAGGCATATCGACAGGTGGGCTCGCGTTAGATAGGCGCGAAGGAAATACTATACGAAGGAGACTTGTTATGCAAAGTCGAAATAAATGGTTTGCTTTGGTCGCAGTCTGCCTAGGATTCTTCATGGGTCTTTTGGACGTGACCGTTGTAAACGTTGCTCTACCAACCATTCAAACTAGCTTTAACAGTAGTTTTAGTCAGTTACAATGGGTCATTAATGCTTACACATTAATGTTTGCGGCCGTGTTGTTCCTAATTTCTAAGTTAGGGGACTTAATAGGGAGAAAACGCATTTTTATCATTAGTTTGGTATTATTCTCTGCTTTCTCACTAGCATGTAGTGTCGCTCCAAGTATTACTTGGTTAATCATCTTCCGTGGGATTCAAGGAATCGGTGGTGCCGGAATGCTTAGTCTTTCCATGAGCATCATTGCCGATATCTTTGAAGGACCATCTAGAGGTTTAGCTCTCGGAATCTGGGGAAGTGTTGCTGGTCTATCCACTGCACTTGGTCCATTGTTCGGGGGAATTTTACTTAGCTTCTTCAGTTGGGAATCAATCTTTTGGATGAATATCCCAATTGGGGTAATTGCACTATTCATGAGTGCGAGATATATTCCAACTTCTAAGACATTCAATAGTGGTAAAATTGATTTTATCGGAATGCTATTATCATTTGCTTTCATGTTCTGTATTATTTTAGGTTTAATCCAAAAAGAAACCCACTATGGATACTCTTGGTTCGATATGCATGTATTTGCCTTATTGGCAGCTGGTGTCATTCTAATCGCCATTTTTGCCGTTTGGGAAAAACACTTCGTTAGTCCGATGTTAAATCTTAGCCTACTCAAAAACAGACAAGTTGTTGGAAGTGCCATTTCAAACCTAACATTAGGGATTGCCATCTACGCTGCATTTAGCTACATCATTGTGTTATCACAAAACTACATGGGCTATTCCGCACTACAAAGTGGGGCACAACTAATGTTGATTAGTGCATTCTCACTTGTGATTGGACCAATCTCTGGCAAGATTGCCAACAAGATTAATCCGGGATTAATCATTAGTTTGGTCCTACTACTATCCGGTGTTGGGATGTTTATCCTACCAATCTTCTTGGGAAACCAAAATCACTGGTATGGATTGATTCCTACCTTTATTACTTTAGGACTGGCCAATGCATTCGTTAATCCATTATCATCTAACATTGCCGTTAGTTCAGTTGAACCTAAGGAAATTGGGATGACTTCTGGATTGCTAAATGTCGGTAAACAATTTGGTACCAGCTTAGGCCTAGTTGTTTTAGGATTGGCACTAACTGGCACCTACAACAATCACTTAGTCACTTCTAAGATGAGTGATTCATTGATGCACATGTTTCAAAATGCTGGACCATTTGCCGGTAGTGAAATCGCTGAAAAGATGCACAGCTCATCATTGTTATCAATCGTGCATAATGCTTTTTACCGAGGAATTGATAGCGTAGCGATAACGGATGGATTTATCTTTATCGTTGCTGGGATTCTTTGCTACGTCTTGTTATGTATGAAGAGAAAAAGTAAATAAAAAAAGTCGCTTGTAAAAGCGGCTTTTTTTAGTGGCGACTTGATTGGTGGCCACCGTTATTTGAAAGTTTGATATTGTTTCGTTTGAACTTTTGTTGTGCTGAATCGGGTTGGAAATCAAAGTGGTGCATACGACCGTTATAGGGTTTGCCGGCCATCTTGATTTGAACCCAGTCAGCCATGATGCGTTGCATGTTTTGGGCTGCTTTAACACGACTTTCAATGCCTTCTGTTTTAGCAGCTGGTTCGATATTGTCTCTTAATTGATTGATCAACTTTTGGTGGTAGACCAGTAGTGATTGGGTCAAAGGAGAATCTTTGTATGAGTTGAATAGGCGTTCGATAAAACGCATTGCGTCTTTTGAGTTTTTAGGTTCGTAAAATCTTTCGTTATTATCCATAATTGCCTCCAAAAAAATAACCATCATGCATATTATACATGATGGTTATCATTTTACATTGATTAGTCTTCCAATTCAATTTGACCAGTTAAGCTGAATAAGAAACTTAATAGGACAGCTAGGAAACCACCAACAACGATTCCGTTGTCTAGGATGATTTGGGCAGCTTGTGGAAGGGCTCTAAAGATTTGTGGGTAAACAGTTACACCGATACCAGTACCAACTGATAGGGCAACGATTAATAGGTTTGCATTCTTGCTAAAGTCAACGTTTTGTAGAATGCGGATACCTTGAACCCCAACCATACCGAACATTACAACCATGGCACCACCAAGCACTGAACTTGGGATTACGGTTGCGACGGCACCGGCCTTAGGAAGTAGACCTAAGATTAATAGGAATAATCCGGCGTAGTAAATTGGACGCTTTGTCTTAATACCTGATAATTGAACCACACCAACGTTTTCCGAGAAAGTTGAGTATGGGAAGGTGTTGAAGACACCACCAAGCATAGCGGCAATTCCTTCAGCACGGTAACCGTTAGCTAGGTCTTTTTCACTTAGCTTACGACCAGTTAAATCAGCAAGTGCCAAGAAGACACCGGTTGATTCGACCATGGTAGTTAGTGATACTAAAATCATGGTTAGAATTGCTGACCAACTGAAGTGTGGAGTACCGAAGTAGAAAGGTTGTGGGAAGTGGAACCAGCTAGCTTGTGCTACCGAAGCAAATGAAATCATGCCAAGTGCATAAGCAACCACAGTTCCAACGACCATCCCAACCAATACAGAGATTGATCTGAAGAAACCTTTACCAAAGATGTTAATCAAGATAATAACGGCCATGGTAATTAGACCGACGATTAAATCGTGAGGGTCGGCGAAGTTCTTAGCTGAAGCATTTCCACCACCCAAGTTTTGAACGGCAACTGGTACTAATGAGAAGCCGATGATGGTAATTAGTGAACCAGTAACGACTGGTGGGAAGAACTTACGTAGTTTTGCGAAAAGTCCTGAGATTAAGAATACGAATAAACCAGAACAAATAATAGCTCCATAAATATATGCGACACCTAAAGTACCACCGATAGTTTCAAGTGGTGTGATAACTTGTACCGCACATCCCAATACAACGGGAAGACCAATTCCAGTAAGTGGGGTCTTCTTAAGTTGCAATAGTGTGGCAATTCCACACATAAAAATATCTGCAGAAACCAGGTAAGTCATTTGAGCTGCATTGAAGTGTAAGAAAGCACCGATTAGCAATGGGACGATAACGTCACCAGAATACATTGCTAACAAGTGTTGGAAACCTAAAATGGCAGCTTTTACTTGAGATACCTGTTGCAAATTGCTTTCATGATTATCCAAACAAAATTCCTCCTAATATTTAATTATTACCTTGAAAAATAAAAAAGCCTCAATGCTAGAAAAAGCAAAGAGACCTTCATCTTTTTGCTTATAGTCCGAACTTTACGGTTCCGGGTAGAAACTTACCAACCTTATTATGGTAAATATATAGGCAATAACTGATTTAATTTTGTAATTCAATATTAGACGAATTTATTAAAAAAAGCAATCCTTATAATGAATATAATTGTTCACTTTCGCAATTATAATGTACAATGGAAAGTACTATTTGATAGATACGAGGGGGGAATAATCTTGAAGCATATTTTAGCAATTCACACCGGTGGAACTATTTCAATGTCTCAAGACGAAAGCGGGGAAGTTGTTCAAAACGAACAAAATCCAATCGCTAATCAACAAGATAATTTATTAGATCAAGGAATCGATATTACAAATGAGGAGATTTTTAACTTACCATCTCCACATATGACCCCTGATAGAATGCTTGAAATCGCTAACCGAATTAAGGAAGCGAAAAAACAAGGATACGATGGAGTGGTAGTAACCCACGGTACTGATACCCTTGAAGAAACTGCATACTTCTTAGATTTAACATTGGCCAACGATTTTCCAGTGGTTGTCACTGGTGCCATGCGTTCTTCTAACGAAATTGGTTCAGATGGTCTATACAACCTATTAAACGCCGCTGCAACCGCTGCGAGCCCACAAGCTAAGAACAAGGGTGTCTTGGTGGCAATGAATGATGAAATTCACACCGCTAGATACGTTACTAAGACCCACACTACGAACGTGGCGACATTTAGAACGCCTACATTTGGTCCAATCGGAATCATTTCCAAACACGAACCAACATTTTACCAAGAACTAATCCAAAGTGAAGTCGTTAACGTTGATTCACTAGTTGATCACGTTTACCTAATTAAGGCATTCGCCGGCATGGACGGGACCTTGTTTGATGCATTAGATAACGATCAAACTAACGGGCTAGTCATTGAAGGACTAGGTGCTGGTAACTTACCACCTGAAACATTGGATGCAGTAAAACGTTTAGTAGATAGAAACATTCCAGTTATTTTGGTTTCCAGATGTCTAAGTGGGGTGGCCCAAGACATTTACGCCTACGAAGGTGGAGGAATTCAACTAGAAGAAATGGGATTGAAGTTCTGTCACGGTCTAAACGGTCAAAAAGCACGAATTAAACTAATTATTGCGTTGAGCGCGCACAAGTCTGGTGAAGAGTTAGCTAGATTTATGAGTAACGCAATATCATAGAGTGAGGGATGTTTATGAACTCTATCATTGCAGATTTAAATGCAGCAATGAGCAAAAAGCAGTTGGTTAATATCTACCTAAATACGGGTGATATTTTCTACACTGGCTATATTCAAACTTATAATGACAATGAAGTCATCATTGCCACATACGAATCAAGTGGTTTAGCCGATGGATACGTCGCAATGAAGACTAGTATCATCGAGAGTGTGGAACGTCAAAGTGAAGATTTAGATAACATCAAAGAAAAGATGCTAATCGCTAAAGAAGAAGGATTAATGGAATCCAAACCAAGCGAATTGCACTTTGATTCTAATAATAACTTGTTCCCACAAATTCTGATTCAAGCATATTTAAATCAAGAAGTGATTCTAATTCATGACAATGAAGCAGAACGTTTCTACACAGGGATGGTTAAAAAGATTAGCAACGATTCTTTTAAGTTCTTGCGGATTAACAAGTTCGACTTCATGCAAAATGAATTGGTCACCATGGGATTTAATCAAAGTATGATTATTGAATTCCAAGGTCGTGAACTAAGTGTCATGAGCAAGGTCATGGGTGATGTGAAAGAAAAAAACATTGCCAAAACAGCTGAATCAATCAATAACATCATCGATTTGTTGAACGATTCATTTCATCATCACAATTTAGTGGAAGTGCGTTGTCGATACAATGATCACTTCTTCTACGTTGGTGAGGTTATCATGTTAAACGACAGTGGAGCCATCCTAAAGGTTGTCGATATGTCAGGACAATTCGGTGGTTACGTTTTTGTTAAGATGAACGGTATCCAACGAGTGACCGTTGGCAACGACTATCTAGAATTGGTTCAACTAATGAAGGATCAAAACATTAAAGACCATAATGAGTCACAACCGGTGTTAAACGATTCACGTGAATTTGATAGTACCGAAGATAATTTGAATGCTATCTTGACTCAATCAATGAACAAGCGTCAATTGATTAGATTACAATTGAAGTCTGGGACTAACTTCTTGGGTTATCCAGAAAAAATTGGTCCAGAATCAATGAAGTTTAGTTTACTTGATGAGACTGTGAACTTCTTTATCTACGGTCAAAAGATTCAATTAAACGATATCGTCGAAGTTGGTTTTGAATATATCTATGCATACTTAGATGAACAACGACTAAGAAGAAAAGGCGATATGTAAATAAAAAAAGGAACCCGATAGCTCGGGTTCCTTTTTTTGCTTAGCCTAATTTTTGTTTGATAATATTTACTTCATCTTGATTTGGGGATCTGCGCATGCTCTTGATGTCATGCAATTCCTCTACACTAAAATGTAGGTTATAAGCCAATAATGTATCTGGCATATCATTATTTTTTTGATAAGTAACAATTTCTTCAGCAATCTTATTTAAATTACGATTCATAAGAACCCTCCTAACAAAATCCATCCGACAATTACATTATAACTTATTTTAGTATAAGTAGGAAAATAAAGGCTAAAAAATTAAAATAATTTGGATAGCGACAACCACAACTAACAATGTTAGATAATCAGTTAGCTTGATTGTGATTTTTTTGTAGTGAGTTCTAGTCTTTCCTTCAACGAATAAATGGGAATTCATTCCTTGAGCTAGTAGGGTCGACCAGTTCATCGCAGCCAGAATCGACTTGAAGTACAGGGTGGGTGAAACATACGATAGATGGACGTTTCTCATTTTAGCTGCTAACTTGATGTCAACGATTTCTTGTTTGATGGTCTCAATCAAATTAAAGGCGCCCATGACTCCGTAAGCAAACTTACTGGGAACGTGAAAGTTCTGTTCCAAACTACCGGCTAAATCCTCGATGGAAGTCTTACAAGTGTAAGTTCCACCAAGAGTGACAAACGCGTATAGACGAGTCACTAATAAGATACCGTATTGATAGTCACCATTCATCTTTTGGGCGAAATAAATTCCGGCCGCAGGAATTAGGGTAACGAATAATAAGTATAGGATTCGCTTAAATGAAGCGAAGAAGACTAGATAGATTAGACTGACAATGAAAATGACTAGGTTTAATCTAACTGATGTTGTAAATGAAATCTCCAATGCAATCACTAACATCATCAGTAGTTTTAATACGGGATTCATTAAAAGACCTCCTGATAAGTTAGTTTGTGATCATCAAATGCTAAATGGTAGTCAACTAAATCATCTAAACCATGGGTTTGGTGAGAGATGAGTAATTGAGTTTGGCCATTTGCTTTTGCATGATTCAATAAATCAACAACCACAGCAACATATTCAATGTTGATACCATTAAAAGGTTCGTCCAAAAGAAGAAGAGAATGTCCCATCATGACCATGCTTAGGATTTGTAGTCGTTTCTTTTGTCCATCACTTAAAGAGTAGATGACGCGATCGGATAGGTCGTCTAGACCAAGACGATGAGTGTATTCTGCGATTTGTTTATCGTCAAACCACTTGTTGAATGCATTCTTCTTGGATAGCTCCAATTCATCTTCGACGGTGATTTTAATGAATTGCTTGGTTGATTCTTGGAAAATCATTCCAAC
>CAMLMR010000043.1 GCA_946481335.1 uncultured Lactobacillus sp.
TTGTATTTAGCCTTCATCGCATCAACTGCTAATTTGTAGGCAGTTGGATAAACAGCATTATTGTTATTAGCAGTTGATCCAGCTGTATCAGATGTGTCCGGATTAGCATCAAAAGCAGTTTTGGCATCTTCAGCTGCTAATGCTGAAAACTTGTAGATTTGATTTGATGTTAGACTACTGTTTCCTGTCCCTTTGTTAGCAATATCATTAGCTGCTTGGACGACATACAAACCTTGACCTTGACCATATAATGTTCCTGAATTTTGATATACACTTGGAACACTTTGCGATTGAATACCATATTGGTATCCGGTAGTAGCATCAGTTAATCCTTGTGATCTCATGTTAGTTGAGTATCCGTTTGTTCCCGCTGGCACTGAAATTTTCTTTGTAATATTTTGTGCCAAAGCTTGATATCCGATTTGATAATCGTTTTTCAATTCACCCATAGCAACACTATATGCGTTTTGATATGCTGGAGATTTTCCAGTCATACTTGGCAATGTTGTCGCATCAGGATTTTGGCTTAATTGAGTATATGCATCTCTATAAGCATTTAGTGCATCTTGATATGAAGTCGAGTCTTTAACACTACTTTGGTTAACTGTGTTTCCATTAACAGCATCAATATTACCTGCATTTTCAGATTGATATGCATTGTAACCAGTCATGTATGCAGTATTAGATGGGTTTTGAGCACTTAATTGAGCTAAACCAGCACTGAAACCATTTTGTGCTTGATTATATCCATAGTTAAAGGCTTGTGAGTCAGCGTCATTACCTTTTGCTTGGTTTTGACCTCTAACGTATGCCAAAGCACCATTATTTCCATCTGTAATGGCAGTGTTGTTTGATTGGTTATAAGCATCAACATAAGCTTTGGTTTGATTTTGATCACGACTCTTTGGTTGACTAGCTGAATTAGGGGTGTTGTTCAAAACATCATTGTATGCTCCAGCAGTACCGTCATAAGCAGCGTCCCTTGCTGCTGAACCACTACTATATTGACCAATCTTAGTTGGATCAGCCTGCGCATCCCTAATACCTGCTTGAATGTCTGAATACATCGTACCACCATTAATGTAGGCAATATTTTGGTTAGTGGTATCAAAACTATTGCTTTGTGCCTTACTATAACCAGTTGATCCTTGAGTGAAACCATCTTGTCTTGCATCATCGTCAATGGTTTCAGGATTATTACTTGGTTGTGGTGATGTTGTATTACCTTTTTGGAAGTATGCCAATCCATCTAATTCAGATTTTTGTGCATTTTGGGTAGCGGCATTAAATGCTGCTACATAGGCGTTAGAAGTCTTGTTAACATTCTTACCATTGGAAGGTAATGTTAATGTAGATGTATTAGTAGACTTAACAGTAGCGTAAGCATCCTTAACACCGTAGTAAGCATTTAACTGATCACCAGTTAGGCCGTTATCGGTACTATTTAATTGTTGGGCTTGAGAAACACCACTACCAGATTGTTGACCTTGAGTATAACCAGTTAGGTAGGTTAAATCTTGACTACTCTTAGGTGGTCTGTTTGCCACCCCATCGGTATATCCGTTTGCGGCACTGTTACCACCTTTAGCGTAGTTAGAATCGATTGCCGCTTCGCTTTGACTAAAGGTACCGGCAGTATAATCGTTGGCCCCTGCTTGTTGACGACCTGATGCATTAGCTAGACTATAAGCATTTTGGTAAATATCGTTATTCCCTTGTGTAGAACTGTAGGTGTTCTTGTTGGTTGATGTTCCTTGAGTATTTGCAACACCATCTTGATATCCATCAACAGAACCTTGGTACCCATTTTTATAAGCAGTCTGGTTAACATTAGATGGGATGCTAGCAGGAACATTACTAGTATTTTGGTTCTCCTTAACATTAGTAAGTCCATCATTAGTTCCCAATGCTTGTGAGTATGCCATGGTATATACAGAACTGTTATCAGTAATGTTATATTTACTGGATTTAGTATCAACACTGGATTTAGCATCAACTAGTCCTTGCATTGCATCCGCATATCCAGCTTCACTTCTGTTAGTGGTTGATGTAATACCATTATTAAAGTCAGTAATTGCATCTAGGTAACCTTGCTTGTTCGTTGCACCTAAGTTAAATCCATTAGCTTCATTTGTATTAGCGGGTGCGGAAGTATTAGTTGTGTTAATCGCTTGTTTGAAGCCTTCTGTTGTCCGGTTGTACGCTTGAATGTATGCAGCTTGCATAGCTGAAGTAGTTTCACGAGTTGCACTTGCGGCGATACCATGTGCAAAGTCGTAATAAGCATCTGAAGCAGCTTGATTTATCTGGATAACAGCACGGTTGTATCCATCAACGTAAAGAGTTCCATTTGGATTATTTGAACCACTTGGAATAGTAGAAAGTTTACCATTAGTAGCGGCATTACTTAATGCATCGACAACCCCATGGTAAGTTTCTGATGGTGAATCTGCAGGATATTGCGGATTCTTTTTATTTTCAGCACTAGCATAGTCACTCAAGAAAGTAGTTCCAACTTGCTGACCATTAATATAGTTAGCATTTGTGGTTGCAGTCTTACCAGAAGATGGCAATCCAATCGTATCGTGGTATCCATCCATGACTTGGTTGTACGCCGCAGTGTAAGCAACATTCTTAGCACCATCAGCGTTTAGTGTTGCATCAGTTGCTGACTGATTTTGACTCAATTGTTGCAGTGCTTCAGTGGCTAAATTAGCGCCATCTGAATAAGCCTTGTTATATGCATCAACGAAGACCTTGTCATATTGGGAGGTAATGCTTGATGAACCAGTGGTTGAACCTGTTGCACGATCCATGTATCCAGCCTGGGTACCCTTGTAGGCATCCGATTGATCTTTATCACTTGGTGTGTTTTGCACTGATTGAAGAGCAGTATTAATCCCTGTATTTAAGTTTTGTTTTTGAGTTTGACCATCAACGTAACCTTGAGAGTGGGTATTAACGTTGTTTCCAGTAAATCCATTGTATCCGTTAGTTAAGTCATTAAAACCAGCTTGTAGGAATCCAAATGAAATTTGTGGTTGGGTATTACCTGCAATTGGTGCAACAGTTGTCTTCTTGGCAATGTTTTCACCACTTTGGTAATCAGCTTGTGCTTTAGTGTCAAACCAACTCTTCAAGTCATTGTACAACTTACCAGTCGGATCTTGGCTATTGTTGTATGTGTTATTTTGCAATGATGCCAACTCAGAGTTGAAGACGTCGGCAGCGACGTTATAAGCAACTTTCTTATTTTGGTCATTAGCAGGCAACGCAGCAGTGCCGTTTTGGAGTGCACTATCTGCATCGCTTAAAGCTGTATATGCATCATTCTTTGAACTTCCGTTATTGAAAGCAGTGTAACCTAGTGTGTATGCATTTTGTAGCTGTGCAGTAAATTGGTTAATTATATCTTGAGAGTTTACATATGAGTTATCGTTTTTATTAGATGGTGTTTGGAACACTGGTAGGGTTTGTTCATTACCATTGCTGGCATCTAATAAACCACGTCGAGCCGTTGTATATCCTTGATTATAGTAAGTAAGGTAGTAAACATCCTTACCGTTTACAGAAGCTTGTGGCTTATTTAGGATATAGTCTAGTGCACCTTGGTGAAAGGCACCCATATCATTAGATTTTTGGGCATCAGATCTTTGGTCACTAACACCACTATTAAAACCAGTAACGTATGTTTTATTGGTACTGTTAGTAGTTGTATTTCCATTATTTTGGGCAGCTGCATAACCGTCAGTATGACCTTGTTCAGCTGTTTGTACACCCGTTGCGTAGTTGTTATCTGTATTTTGTAGGTTTTGATTAACGTTATTAGATACGTAATCATTGGCACCGGCTTGTTGTTTTCCTTGAGCATTTCCATTGGCGTATGAATTAGTGTAAGTGGATTGAGCAAAACCTTGGTTGTTATTAGCGTTTTGGGTTCCGCCAGAGTTAATAGCGATACCATCTTTATAACCATCAACCGCCCCTTTATATCCCGTAACGTATGCATTTTGCACATTACCATTAGTATAAGTGCTTGGCACTGATGCTCGTGCGTCGTCAGAAACGCTGTTAAGCTTGCTGCTGTCAACACTCTTGACGTTAGTTAAACCATCAGATTGACCTTGGTTGAACGCAGTTTGCGCATCATTATAACCATTAGTATATGATTGTTGCCCAATTGTTGAATTGTTATAAGGAGAAGTCGGTGTGCTTGAGCCCTTAGTGTTATAACTATTAGCCCCTGCTGAATAAGCCAAAGGTTGGACGTAAGCAACGTAACCTACTTCTTCGATTTGGTCTAATTTAGTTTCAGTTTGACCAATTAGGTTTACATCAGATTGGTTTTTAGCACCTTGGTAGTAACCATATTTAATGCTCTTGTATACAGTTCTATCGCCAGCAAATGAATCATCACTCAATGCTCCGTGACTAGTTAGTTGAACTTCTTGCCCAGAACCCAAATTGCTAACAGCTTGTCTAATAGCAGCCTGAGCAGCATTGTAACCATCTTGGACCGCGGAGAAGTTAAGACTAGGATCAGTGTTACTTTGTGTAGGCTGACTTTGAGACATTGCTCCAGCGATTAATGACTTAGCGTATTGGTATCCAGCTTGTTTGGCACGACTAGCTGTTGAGTCTAGCTGTTGATTATTTACTGCAGCAAAATAACCAGCTTCAGCATCTAGGTATGCTGATTGTCGGTTAGGATCTGTGATGGCAGCGTATTTAGAATTAGCTGCTTGGATTGTTCCATTTCTTTCATCTTGAACGAAGTCAGAAGCACCTGTTGCATCTGCGATACCAGCTGTTGTCCCAGTGGCTGGCGCACCCAAATAAGATGTCGGAAGATTAGATTTCGTCGTAATCGTATTGGCATCTAGTCCAAGATTATTTGTCGATAATGCTGCTGTATATGCAGCAATATATTGATTCATACCCGCTTGATAATCAGGTAGTTGTGATAATGATTTAGTTGTAATACCATTTCTGGCATCCCTTACCCCAGCATCATACAAGGCACGTTCGTAACCTTGTGCATATGCCGTTGGGTTTGGTGAATTAGAGTAGGCACTTGTCTGTCTAAGCTGGTCGACAGAAAGTGGATTATTAATATCAAATGCTTGATATCCAGACTTGGCTGCTGTGTAACTAACAGAGTAATCGGTGTTAGTTTGGGTATTAAAATCTTCTTGATTTTTAGCATTTAAGTTATTGTTTACCAAGTCGGTTAATGCATCACTTGCACCAAGTTGTTGTTTTGATAAGTCATTGGTACCAACTAAGAAAGTACCGTTGGTATCCTGTGCAAGTTGACCATTTTGTAATGAATAACCTTCAATATTTGTGACGGAGTTACTACCGCCCAACACACTTGTGACACTGGCTAAACCATACTTAAGTCTCATTCCAACATAAGTTGGGTTAGATGCCACTGACTTAGGAATTGTGAAGGAAATCGGAATAATTGAACCGTCGTAGTTACTTGGAACCGATACAAAACCATAGTAAGAATTAGGATCTTTAACATTTGGTGTTGTATTATTAACAATCGAATTGTTGTAACTAGTTAATGAATTAAAGTTACCATTTGGATTGGTGTTAGAATAACCAACCCCGTAGTAAATATTTTGGTAGTTACCAGAATAATTTGAAATTTTGGCATTCGCAGTTACCACAGTATCTCCATTACTATTAACGTAGCTTTGAAGATTTCCCACAAATTGAACTGATGGTAGGTTTGCAATTACTAATTTATGAGTATTAGAGATTTGTCCAGATACACTTCTGCCGTCAGAAGTAACACCAGTATAAGTAGTGCTTCCAGATGGTAATTGGAATTTGTAGAAATTAGTTGGAGTCGTTGAGTAATCAGTTGTTACGGCAACGTTATATGCTGTAATGGATCCAGAATAAGTTTGTCCATTCGTACCACTATTAGTTTGAAAGGCATTAGTAGTGTTATTGGTTAAGAAAACCGCGTTATCCGGTCCAACACTATTCATGTTCAAATTACCATAATAAGGAATTACATATCCACCATTGTTATCGTACAAACCAACAATCAAGTTACCACCGTTGGCAACATTAAAGTTTGCAGTTGTAGGATCACCATTGTTGAAGTTATTAATCAATCCACCATAGGTAGCTTGATAACCCGAAGCAGTATAATAATCACCTGTAGAATTAGGTACTCCAGCTTCAAGAACCTTGATTAGACCACCATTAATAACGTTGATTGTGGTTTTACCCTTAAAATCAAGTGGTTGGTTGTATTGACCGGCAACTCCACCATTTCCTTGGTAGTTAATTGTTCCACCATCAACGTTGATTGTAGCATTGACTCCATAGGTTGCAATTCCAGCACCCATGTATGAGCTTTTGGTTGATTGTCCAGCAATCATATTCAATACAGCATTTTTTAAAACATTTAAAGAAGGATTGTTGTTACCACCACTAGCTAAGTAAATACCATAGTTAGCTCCATCACTACTTGCTTCACCATTTGCTTTAGCATCACGTGTTAATAAGGTCATTTTGGAATTTTGGCCAAGGGTAAAGTTACCTTTGGCAACGATATTAGTTCCACCTTGATCTGGAGAAACTGCCCCAAAGTAGTGAGCTCCATCTTCAAGAACAAAGTTATTAACTTCAAGGTTTTCTTGACTTCCTGATCCTTGAATAGCATCACCACTTGTTTGGAATGGAGTGTAATTATTATTGTTGCTGTAGTTATAAGTTACAACTCCGTTGTTTGTATTAATATCATATGGATTTAAAATGTTAACATTTCCAGAGAAAAACACGTTATTTCCATAAGCACTAAGCAATTGAGCACCAACGTAGTTAAGGTTTGAGTAGTGAATGTTTCCACTACCTAAAAGCTGGAATGGACCATAGTAGTTAGATCCATATAGCGTTTGGAAATTCTTCAAGTACAAGTCATTGAATGTATTTCCGGAAGTACCAGTAATTTCATAATCCATTCCATAATAATCCATTAAATGGTTTTGACCATCAATAGTTAACGAGCTTTGACTTGTATAAACAACTGATTGGGTATTACCATTCCCAGATCCAGTTAATCCAACGTCACCTACCAGTTTAATGTTAATAACGTTAGTGGATAAATAACCACCAGCACTATTAACTGAATTTTTATTACTTGTTAAAACTGAATAGAATTGTTGACCATTAGATACGAACGCAGTACCTGATTGTGATTGTGATACAACATCGTTATATCCTTGAGTATAGTAATCTGTAGGTCCTTGACTGGTAAGGGCTGTAATGGATCCGTTACCTTTATAAAAGTCATTATTAAAAGTTGCCGCAATCGCATTCTTAGCACCACGGTACGCTTGATCATATGGATTATTTGTTGGTTGCGTATTTGATTTAATGTAGAAGTCTGTGTTACTTGTTGTTCCAGCGCTAATACCTGTCCACTTACCTGATTCAGCATCGTTAATACCTTGTTGAGCTAATGCCATATTAGCCCCTGCTTGGAAGGCTTTGTTCAAACCGGCATAATTAGCATACATTTGTTCAGCGTTAGTAATCACTTGGTTGTTTGGATTAGGAACAGTAATGTTATTGGTTGGCAATTTAACACTGACGTTATTTGGGTTATTTAATTTGTTTAACAATGTTGTTTCATACTTATTAACAGAGTTAGTTGCTTCAATCGGGTTGTTAGCACCACCACGATATGGTGAATCACTACTACCGTATGATTGAGGAGTTCCATCAATGATTGCCTGAGCAGACATAGTATTTCCGGAAACCGCATCACTACTTTGTTGTGATGCTACCGCAGCAGCACTTGGGGTTCCAGAAGGAACGGCTAAACTAGCGTTGGCAGTGGTTCCGTTATCATTACGTCTTACTGGAGTATTACCATAGTAAGTGTAGTCTTGAGTCCCTGCACCATAACCATTTGTTGATTGGTTGTAGGCATTCATCGCTGCTTGAGCACCATTGTAGGCAGCGTTGTAGTAGTTGACAGCTTGTCCGGTTAAGTTCTTTGAGTTGTTACCTTTTCCGTTGAAAGCATCTGAATAACCTTGTTGAATTTGTTGTGAATAACTAGCTGATTCGTCATTGTTGTTAAAGCTAGGAGCTTGACCATTAGTAGTTCCTACAGTAACAACTGGAGCAGACGCACTAGCTCCTGAAGATGCACTGGTCCCGTTAGTTGAGGCGGCATTTGTGTTGGTTGCAGCGTTTCCGCTCCCACCGCTTTGTTGATCGGTTGTAGTAGTTGTAGTACTACCATTACCGCTAGTTTGAGTTTTTCCACTAGTAGTATTACTGTTAGTTCCACCTGTTGTATCGGCATGAGCGGAGGTTCTACCTGCAGTGTACGCAGCGGTTCCCAAAAAGGCTAATGTCGCAACGGATACTACGACCCATTGTTTCTTAACCTTTTTCATTATTTTCTTATCTTTGACTTTATTGAATTGTTGTTTGTTGTATTGCATATTAATGGTCCTTTCAAATTCAATCTAGTTATTAAAAACTTCAATTAACGTATTTATAAATATCAAATCTAAATGCTGTTTTTTTCATTAAAAAGCGCATAGTATGGGTAATTTTATATAATTAAAATATTATCATCTTCTTAAAGAAATTTAAAACCTTTTGAAGAATTATTTAATATTTATCTACTTTTAAGACATCGTGTCTAATTAATAGCCGAAAAACACAGTAATTTTCTACATTTTAGCTATTTCTAAGAATCACTAAAATCACAAGATCATTTTTAATAATCCTATAATTTGTGCGAAACATCATAACATATAAATTACTGTTATCATAACCAAAAACACATATGAAACATCAATTTAATATTTGTCATAAAAATTAAATAATCCGTCTTCTAGCTTTCATTATTTATTATTTTCTTTTACAATATAATAAATAATATTTACGTTAATATGGGAGGTATGAATTTTGTCACAACAACGATTATTAGACATTAAAAATGGCTACAACTTCCGTGAACTTGGTGGATACCAAACCGAAGATGGCCGTTTTGTAAAATGGAATAAAGTCCTGCGCTCAGGTGAACTTTCCGAACTATCTGATTCCGACTTAGCATTTTTAGAAGAATACGGCATTAATTTTGATGTTGACCTAAGATCTGACACCGAAAGACAAAAAGCTTCTGATAAATTGCCAAGCAAGACCAAGTTTATCGCTAACCCTGTCTTCAACAGTGGTCACGACAAGACTGAACGTCAATACGCTGAACAATATATGAACGACGCTACTCGTGGTAAGCAAAATATGATTAGTTCATACCAATCAATGGTAACTAGCCCATCAGCACAAAATGCTTTTCAAAATCTTTTCAAGACTTTATTAGCTAACACTGAAGATGGCGCCGTGTTATTCCATTGTGCCCAAGGAAAAGACCGTACTGGTCTATCAGCCGCATTCTTCCTATTCGCATTAGGCGTTGATGAAGATACAATCAAAAAGGATTACCTTCTATCTAAAGAAGCAATGAAACCATTCATTCAAGTAAAGATTGATCAATATAGTAAATACGGCATGACTGACGAACTACGTCAAAACCTACATGACTTATACACTGTTGATGAATCATACTTCGATGCCGCAATGCAAACCATTAAGGAAAAATACGGAAACATCAATAACTTCTTACACGAGTTCATTGGTTTAACCGACGCAGATATCGCTAAACTAAAGGATATTTATCTTACAGACTAAATAACATTGGAGTGATTTTTATGGGATTTAAAAAAGCTGCTGCTGCTCTAGGTGTAATGTCTACTGCAGTTGGGGCAGGAGCTTTTATGTTCAGTAACTACCTATTTAAGTTAGGTATGAACAGAAAGGACGACGAACCTGTCCCACAAACTAGCCAATTACGTTTTGCATACGCATACTACCGTTATGTCGATTGGTTCCATGCAATTCCAAAGGAAGAATGGGTGTTAAACGAAGTCGACACAGGCGAAAAGATGATTGCCTCATACGTTCCTGCTGAAAAAGAAACTAAGAGAACCATCATTATGGCTCACGGTGTTGGTTGTAATCGCGAAACAATGGCCAACTTCATTAAGATGTACCACGAATTAGGTTTTAACGTCCTAGCCCCTGACGATCGTGCCCACGGTGATAGTGACGGTAAGTACGTCAGCTATGGCTGGAATGACCGCATCGACTACCTTCGTTGGATTAAGCTAGTTCTAGAAAAAGTCGGCGAAGATGCCGAAATCCTAATGTTTGGTATCAGTATGGGAGCCGGAATTGTCACAATGCTAAGTGGTGAAGATTTGCCAAAACAAGTTAAAGCAATCATTGCCGATTGTGGATACACCAATGTTGGTGACGAATTCAACTACTTACTAAAGGATATGTTCCACTTACCTCCTTACCCAATCGAACCATTGGTTAGCGCGATTAACTGGTACAAAGTCGGATATCGTTTGCATAACGCATCATGTACCGAAGCGTTGAAGAAAAACGATTTACCTACCCTATTCATTCACGGGGACAGCGACATTTACGTTCCTACCTACATGTCTTATGAAAACTACGCCGCATCAAACGGTCCAAAGCAACTATGGATTGTGCCCGGTGCAGGTCATGAAGAAAGCTTCTGGGTCAACCCAGTCGCATACAAGAAGCGCGTCAAAGACTTCTTGCACACATACTTTGACTAAATAAAAAAGACTCAGCGTTTTGCTGGGTCTTTTTTTATTAATTATCTGTCATATATCTAGTTGAAGATTCGTCTTGTTTTTGATATTCATCTTCACTTGGTATTGATTTTGCGTAATTACCAACATGTTCTCTTTGAGCACTGGTTTTGTAAAAAGTATTGATTAAGTAATCTTTACTTACAGTTTTTTTGACTACTGGAAGTTGCGACATGTCTAACTTTCCTGAACGATCTTCACCCTTATATTGTAGAGAGACAGTTGAAGTACCGACCTTAAAAAACGTATCGGCAGTCGTGTCCCCATTATATGTGAATTGATTATACTGGTGGTTATTTGATTCTTCTAAACTATTACTTTTATCAGCATAAAACAAACCACCCATAGATGTTGAATTCTTTAGATTTGTTTTCTTAACGGACGTATAATCTTTAAAAACATCTGTGTTAACTTTTTTGCCAGATTCTTGAGAATATTTGTATTCTAATGCCAATACACCATAAGTCTTGTCATCCAGGTTCAAACTACTTGCAGAACTGGATGAACTATCACTAT
>CAMLMR010000044.1 GCA_946481335.1 uncultured Lactobacillus sp.
TTTGATAAAATGAAGATGATTGGTTATCCAAGATCTGATAGATTATTTAAGGAAAAATGGCAAAGCATTGCGAGACGACGTGTATACAGCTTTGCTCCCCAATTGAAGGGTAAGCGAGTGATTTTATACGCACCAACGTATCGTGATGAGGGAAAATCGTTTAATCCACCTAAGGGTGTTATTAAGGCTTTATCCAATGATACTAATGCAATTGTAGTGGTAAAATTACATCCACTTCTAAAAGATTTAGAAAGTCATTTGCAAAAGGAATCAAAGAGTCCAAACGTAATGTTTTCAAATCAACTATCAACCACAGATTTGTTAACTGTAACTGATACCTTGGTAACTGATTATTCATCAGTTGCTTTTGATTATTCACTATTGCCTAATGCGCATTCTCTATTGTTCTTTATGTTTGATTTAGACCAATATAAACAAAATCCAGGGATTCAAGATGATTTATTGAATTGGTTACCTACAAAACCAATTACATCTTTGGATGATCTAAGAACAGCAATTAGTGAAAATAAACAAACAGATTTTACCAATTTCAATCATCATTGGAATAAGTACAATGATGGTTTTGCTACAAGTCGAGTAATCGACAGATATATTAAAACTTTAAAGTAAAGGAAGTGTGATCGACTTGAAGGAAGTCATTACATTAATTAAAGAGCAAATTCAAAATTTACCAATAATGTTTAGAGTATCAAAGTACCAAGATAAATCTGATTACCAAAGCCATTATCTAGGTATTGTATGGGCATACTTATACCCAATTATCCAAATCTTAATCTATTGGTTAGTATTCGGTGTTGGTTTAAAGAAGGGTACATCTGGAAGTGTTGATTACCTAACTTGGATGGTTATTGGTATCACTCCATGGTTCTACATGAACAGTGTTACTTTGGATGCTTCAAAGAGTATCTACCAACAAGTTGGTATGGTTTCAAAAATGAAGTTCCCAGTTAGTGTTCTACCATCAATCAAGATTTTAACTAACTTAAGTTCATTTTGGGCAATGCTTGCATGTTCAATTATCTTAGGTTACTTAAAGGGTGGAGTTCTACCTAACCTATACTGGATTCAATGGCTATACTACTTCTTCGCAATGATCTGCTGGTTATTAGCCTTTGGTATCTTTAACTCTACTGTAACTATTCTTGTGCGTGATTACCGTATCTTCTTACAATCAATCATGAGAGTATTATTCTACATGTCAGGTGTTCTATTTAACTTTGAAACAAATGCATTCCCAGCATTCTTTGTAAGATTCTTACAATTGAACCCATTCTTCTACATTGTTTCTGGATTTAGAGAATCAATGCTAGGTGAAGCATGGTTCTGGCAAAAACCAATGTTGATGTTAATTTTCTGGTTAACAGTATTATTCTTCCTATTGGTTGGATCACATCTACACTACAAGTTTAGAGCTCGTTTCGTAGATTACATTTAGTTTAAAAGTTAAAAGGATTGAAATTGTTGTATGATGAAATTGAAGAAAAAAGTAATTAGATTTATTAAGAAGTCAATTCGTCGAGTATTGATTTTAATTAATAATGTATTGATTACTTTACCAGTAAAGAAGAATTTAGTTGTTTTTGAAAGTTTCCAGGGAAAAGATATTAATGATAACCCTGCGGCTATTTATGAAAAATGGATTGAAAAATATCCTGAAGATAAATCGAAAGCATACTTTACTGTGAGAAAAGCTCAATATAAGACTTTTAAAGATTTATATCCCGACATTAAGATGGTCAAAAAGTTCATGCCTAAATGGGTATGGGTGATGGCTAGAGCTAATTTCTGGGTATTTAACTCTAGAACACCAAAATGGTGGAACAAGAATAAGGGTACTATTTACATGCAAACATGGCACGGTACTCCTTTGAAAAAGTTGGGTACCGACATCGAAAATGTTATGATGCCTGGAACTAACACTGAAAAGTATAAAAGAAACTTCACTAACGAAGCTCATCGTTGGGATTACTTAATTGCTCCTAACCAATATTCAAAAGATATTTTTGCAAGAGCATTTGATTTTAATAACCGTTTCTTAGATATTGGTTACCCAAGAAATGATGTTTTATATTATGGTGATAACCAAGATAATATTAGTAGACTTAAGAATCAATACCTTGGACGCGATGATTTAAACGTAATTACTTATGCTCCAACTTGGCGTGATGATAATTACAAGCGCAAGGGTGTTTATAACTTTGAGCTACCATTCAGTTTGAAGACATTTTTTGAAAATGTAGACGATAATACTGTATTAATTATCAGACCACATTACCTTGTAAAAGATTTCATTGATATTAAAGGATTCGAAGATCGTGTTTACATCATGGTTGAAGAAGATATCAGTGATTTATACCTAATGTCTGACTTATTAATTACAGATTACTCATCAGTAATGTTTGACTATGCTAACCTAAAACGACCAATGTTGTTCTACGCATATGATTTGAAACATTATGAAGATGATATTCGTGGTTTCTACTTTGACTACAGAAAAGAATTACCTGGACCTGTTGTTGAAGGAGAAGACGATTTTTACAAGCAAATTGATGCATTTAACAAGGAAAAGAAGTATTCTGATTATGATAAGAAGTATGAAGAATTCTATGAAAAGTATTGTGGATGGGAATCTGCAGACTCTTCAGAAAAATTTGTTGATGAAATGAGGATGATTAGTAATGACAAGTAAGTTTTTAATCGGATCTCACGTTAGCATGAATGGCTCAACCATGTTTTTAGGTTCTGCTAAAGAAGCTGACAGCTATGGTGAAAATGCATTTATGGTTTACACAGGTGCTCCTCAAAACACCAGAAGAAAGCCAATCGATGAATTAAGAGCCGAAGACGGTAAGGAATACATGAAAGAACATGGTATTTTAGAAACCGTTGTTCATGCTCCATACATCATTAATTTAGGAAATGTTACCAAGCCACAAAACTTTAAGTTTGGTGTTGATTTCTTACATGAAGAAGTTAAGCGTGCTGAAGCCATTGGTGCAACACAAATTGTGTTACATCCTGGTTCACATGTTGGCGAGGGTTCAGAAAAAGCAATTGCACAAATTGCCGAAGGATTAAACGAAGTAATTGAACCTGATCAAAAGGTTCAAATCGCTTTGGAAACTATGGCAGGTAAGGGAACTGAAGTTGGCCGTACCTTTGAAGAAATTGCTCAAATTATTGATGGTGTTAAGGATAATGATAAAGTATCCGTTACTTTCGACACTTGTCATACTAATGATGCTGGTTACAATGTTAAAGAAGACTTTGATGGTGTATTGAATGAATTCGATCATGTAATCGGTTTGGATCGATTAAAGGTTATTCATTTAAATGATTCAAAGAATGATTTTGGCAGCCATAAAGATAGACATGAAATCATTGGTTTAGGAACAATTGGTTTCGATGCTCTAAACTATGTTGCCCATCATGAATCATTAGTTGATGTTCCAAAGATTATGGAAACACCAGCTGTTGCTGTTGAAGGAACTAAAAAGAAATTGTCACCACATTACTTTGAAGTTAAAATGTTAAAAGAACAAAAGTTTAATAACAATTTGATGGACGATATTTTAAACCAATAAAAAAAGAGCTGAAAAGCTCTTTTTTTATTTATACGAATCTAGGTCTAAACTTTCCATAATGACTGTGGCGGTTTCTTCAATTGATTTATCGTGTACATCAATAATTAAGCAGCCAAGTTTACGGTATAAATTATTGGCATAGTCTAGTTCCTCGTCAATATTCTTTGAGTTTGAATAAGGAGTATCTTCGTCTATTCCATAAGATGCCATTCTAGCTTTTCTGATTTTTTGAATATCTTTAGTTATACTAGTAAGACCAATGATTTTCTTTGGATCAACATCAAAAACTTCCTTAGGTAATTGGATGGTAGGACCAATTGGCACGTTCGATACTTTTAGTTGTTTATTAGCAAGGTACAATGATAACGGTGTCTTAGAAGTTCTTGAGATACCTAAGATAACGACATCCGCTTTTGTAAGATTTTGTGGGTTACTTCCATCATCATTTTCAACGGAGAATTCCATTGCTTCGATGCGTTTGAAGTAGTCGTCATTTAAGTCATGGACTAATCCACTAACACGTTCTGGATTAAAACCTAATTGACTACTAATTGCTTTCATTGGCTTTTGCACGCAATCAACATTTTGTAATTTATTTGCCATTGAAAAGTCTTCAATTAGTTTACTTAGATCAGCATTGACTAGGGTATGAAAGATAACGGCTTCTTTTTGTTTAGCAATTTTTAAGATACCACTTAACATTGATTCGGTAGTGATAAATGGGTATCGTTCGTATGAAATATCAGCACTTTCAAATTGTGCACCGGCAGTTTTAGCTACTTGCATCGCTGTTTCACCACTTGAATCAGAAATTGCAAAGATATTGATATGTTTCATTGAAATCACTCCTCTTTTTACGATTATATTATATCGAAAAAACTGTCATAAAAGTAGTTTTAAATTGAAATGTAATATTGACGTTATAAATATAGTTTTGTATAATTATTAAGAACAGTTTTAATAAATAAAAAAGTAACTGTTGTATTTCGAGCTCGGAGGGAGGGAATTTTCATATGTCAAAAACAGTCGTTCGTAAAAACGAATCTCTTGATGATGCTCTTCGTCGTTTCAAACGTACAGTTTCCAAGAACGGTACTTTACGTGAATACCGTAAACGAGAATTCTACGAAAAACCAAGTGTTAAACGTAAATTAAAATCTGAAGCAGCAAGAAAGCGCAACAACAAGAAAAAAAGCCGTCGCTTTTAATTACTAAAAACGTTCCTGTTATTTCAGGGACGTTTTTTTTGCTAAAACTAAGCTGAATATTTTGAAAGAGGGAAACTATAATGAGTATCGCTACAAGTCTTAATGAAGATCTTAAAAATGCAATGAAGGAACACAACAAAACTGCTTTGAACGTTATTCGTTCTTTAAAATCAGCCTTAACCAACGAAAAGGTTGCTTTAGGTCATGATTTAAGTGATGACGAAGAACTAACTGTTATTAGTCGTGAAGTTAAGCAAGTTAAGGAATCTATTGCTGAATTCAAAGATGGTGGTAGAGATGATTTAGTTGCCGAACAAGAAGAACAATTAGCTGTATTAAGTAAATACGCTCCAAAACAAATGTCAAAAGAAGAAATTGATAAGGTCGTTGAAGAAACTATCAGTGAAGTTAACGCTTCAGCAATGTCTGATTTTGGTAAAGTAATGGGTGCTATTATGCCAAAAATTAAGGGTAAAGCTGATGGAAACGAAGTTAACCAATCTGTAAAAGCTCACTTAAGCTAATTATTTATGAAGTATGGTTTAAAAAATGTAATAGCCATGCTTTGTTAGTACATATTAATAACTTTTTTAAAGTCTAAATCTGTGCTAATATTTGATTATCAATAAAAAAGGGGTCGCTATATTGACAGAACAAACTGAAGTAACCAAAGAATTTATTATTCATAATTTAGATTTTGAACCTAAACTATTAGGGGCACAAAATAAATACGTTACAATTCTTGAAGAGGGTATGGAAGTATCAATTAATGCTTTTGGAACCAATGTAAAGGTATCCGGAAGTGAAGATAATGTTAATAAAGTTATTTCAATTTTTAAGAACTTAATGGACTTAATTCAAAATGGTGTCACATTGAATAGCAGTGACTTTGTATCCGCTATGAATATGGCCAAAAATGATACGTTAAGTTATTTCAAAGAATTATACAATCAAATATTAATTAAAGACTTTAAAGGTAAACCAGTCCGTGTTAAAAATTTTGGGCAACGCCAATATGTTCAATCCGTAAAGCGTAATGATATTACCTTTGGTATTGGACCAGCTGGTACTGGTAAAACATACTTAGCTGTGGTTATGGCAATCGCAGCATTAAAGCATGGTGATGTTGAAAAGATTATTTTGACAAGACCTGCTGTTGAAGCCGGAGAAAGTTTAGGTTTTCTACCAGGTGATTTAAAAGAAAAGGTTGATCCATATTTAAGACCAATATATGATGCTCTTCATTCAATTTTAGGTAGGGAACACACTGCCAGATTGATGGAAAGAGGAGTGATTGAAATTGCTCCACTTGCTTATATGCGTGGAAGAACGTTAGACTCTGCTTTTGTTATTTTGGACGAAGCTCAAAACACAACAACTGCCCAAATGAAGATGTTCTTAACACGTCTTGGATTTGGTTCTAAGATGATTGTTAATGGTGATATTTCTCAAATTGATTTACCTAAACATGCAAGTAGTGGTTTAGTTCAAGCTCAATCAATCTTACAAAACGTTGAAAAGATTCGTTTTGTTAAATTCGATTCTAAGGATGTTGTAAGACACCCTGTAGTCGCAAGAATTATCGATGCATATGAAGAATATCAAAAAAAATAGAATTTTATAACAGGAGTACCAGAATGGATTTAGAAATTTATGATAAGACAAAAGACGGTGTTGATAAGAAACACGTCGATTTAGTAGAAGACGTATTACAATTTGCTAGCAAGGAATTAAATCTAAAAGACAATACTGAAATGTCAGTTACATTCGTTAACAATGATGAAATTAAAGAAATCAATAGCAAATACCGTGGTGTTGATCGAGCAACCGATGTTATTAGTTTTGCGATTGAAGATGGCGATGATGATTTCCCATTGATTATGGATGAAGAAATGGCTGCAGAAATTCCAGAAAACATTGGTGACATTTTTGTATCAATTGATAAGGTAGCTGAACAAGCAGAATTCTTGGATCATTCTTATGAACGTGAATTAGGATTCTTAGTTGTTCATGGCTTCCTGCACTTAAATGGCTATGACCACATGAAGCAAGAAGACGAAGATGTTATGTTCCCATTGCAAAGAAAGATCATGGATGAATATGGGCTTAAAAGATAAGAAAGCATTTAGAAAGAATCGTAATTTTGCTGAATCATTCAAGCACGCGTTTGATGGCTTGGTAATTTTATGTAAGACGGAACGTAATTTTAGATTTCATCTAATCGCATCTTTGTTAGTAGTGATTTTTTCTTTTATTTTAAAGATTAATTTGAGTCAATGGGTCTGGATATTGTTAGCAATATTTATCGTCTTAATCGCTGAAGTCGTAAATACATTATGTGAATCAATTGTAAATTTAATTGTTGGTAATAAATATGATGAAATTGCCAAAAAAGCAAAAGACGTTGCCGCAGCAGGTGTGGTAATTGCGTCAGTTTTTGCGGTAATCATCGGATTATTGGTATATGTTCCAATTATTTTTGGATTTTAACCACACGGAGGAATTATTATGGAATTTGATCCAAACTTTCATTCAGGATTTGTAGCAATTGTTGGTAGACCTAATGTTGGTAAATCAACATTTTTGAACCGTATTATCGGACAAAAAATCGCAATTATGAGTGATAAAGCACAAACAACTAGAAATAAGATTCAAGGTGTTTACACCGATGATGAATCTCAAATCGTCTTCTTGGATACTCCAGGAATTCATAAACCAAATAATAAATTGGATGACTTTATGGAAAAGTCAGCATTTTCTGCTTTAAAAGAAGTTGATGCTGTCTTATTCATGGTTAGTGCAACTGAAACCAGAGGTGCTGGTGATAACTTTATTATTAACCGTTTGAAGGATATTGATAAACCAGTTTACTTAATCATTAACAAGATTGATGAAATCAATCCAAACAAGCTTCTAAGTATCATGGATATTTACAAGAAGGCACTTGACTGGAAAGAAGTATTTCCAATTTCAGCCTTACAAGGAAACAATGTTGATGAATTAATGGACAACTTGAAGCAACTATTACCAGCTGGTCCACAATACTATCCAGAAGATGAAGTCACTGATCACCCAGAACGTTTTATCGTTGCTGAATTGATTAGAGAAAAGATCCTAATGTTAGCAAGAGATGAAATTCCATACTCAATTGCCATTGATATCTTAAGTATGAAGACAAAAGAAAATGGTAACGTTGATATCCAAGCTGATATCTTAGTAGACCGTCCAGGTCAAAAGGGAATCTTGATTGGTAAACAAGGTTCAATGCTAAAGAAGATTGGAACTCTTGCTAGACAAGATATCGAAGATTTATTGGGTAGCAAAGTATACTTAAAACTTTGGGTTAAGGTTCATCCTGGATGGCGTAATGAATCATCTGTTCTTAAATCATTAGGATATAAGAAGGATAACTATTAAAATTTTAAAAATGGTCGGTGAATAAAAATGGATTCACAAACATATATGAATTTTCACGGTATTTTACTATACCGCAAGAATTTTAAAGAAAATGATATGTTAGTTAAGTTTTTAACGGCCGAGGCAGGCAAGAAGATGTTTTTCATTCGAGGTGCTCGAAAAAGAGGATTCAAGATGATGGCGGATATCTTGCCTTTTACCTATGGTACGTATTCTGGAAAGATAAATGCTGAAAACTTATCTTATATTTATAGTGGATTAGATACTGACCATTATGAAAATATTAGCGAGGACATTTTCTTAAATGCCTATGCTACTTATATTATGTCTTTAATTGACGTTGCGTTTCCTGATTCAACACCAATTCCACATTGGTTCAATCAACTATTTGCAGCTTTGCGATTAATCGATAATGGTGTTGATCCTGAGGTTATTACCAATATATGCGAGATCCAACTGCTAGGGGAATTTGGTGTTCAACCAGAATTAAGGGGATGTGCCATCTGTGGGCGTACAGACTTGAATTTTGACTATTCTGAAGCCTATGGTGGATTGATTTGTCAAAATCATTTTCATTTGGATGGCAATCGTCTACACCTAGATCAAAAGACCATTTATTATTTACGTCGTTTTTCAATTATTGATTTAAATAAGTTGGGTAACGTTAACGTAAATGACAATACGAAGCAAAATTTAAGAATGCTTCTTGATAAGATATACTCTGATTCTGTAGGGATTCATTTAAAGAGTAAAAGTTTCTTAGATCAAATCAATGACCTAAGATTATAGAATTGATTTTTTAGCAATTGTAAACTATAATTAAATTAAATAAATACGAATGGTAATGACAAAAGAGGGTCATTGAACAAGATGATATTCAGCGATGGTAGGACAGTGTGAGCTACCTGCATTTTTCAATGATTGGCACTTTTTGAACCAAAGAAATCAAGCTGCTGATGAAAATCAGAAGTAGGGTGGAACCGCGAATAATCGTCCCTATGTAAACTGTATTTAAGTATACTTTTTGCATAGGTTTTTTTTATGCCATTCGTTTATTAGGAGGAAGTAACATGACAGAAAAGTTGTCAATGCAAGACATCATTTTAAAATTACAACAATACTGGTCATCTCAAGGTTGTATGTTAATGCAAGCATACGATACTGAAAAAGGTGCCGGAACTATGAGTCCATACACATTCTTACGTGCAATTGGACCAGAACCATGGAACGCAGCATACGTTGAACCTTCTAGAAGACCTGCTGACGGAAGATATGGTGAAAACCCTAACCGTTTATACCAACATCACCAATTCCAAGTAATCATGAAACCATCTCCTGAAAACATCCAAGAACTATACTTGGATAGTTTAAAAGAACTTGGCATTAACCCAGAAGAACACGATATTCGTTTCGTTGAAGATAACTGGGAAAACCCATCAATGGGTTGTGCCGGTGTTGGTTGGGAAATCTGGCTAGACGGAATGGAAGTTACTCAATTTACTTACTTCCAAATCGTTGGTGGACAAGAAATGAACCCTGTTGCTTCTGAAATCACTTATGGTCTAGAAAGACTTGCTTCATACGTTCAAGACGTTAACAACGTTTTCGAACTAGAATGGAGTGATGGTGTTAAGTATGGTGATATTTTCAAAGAACCAGAATACGAACACTCAAAATACAGTTTCGAAGAAAGTAACCAAGAAATGTTACTAAAGATGTTTGATGATTTCGAAACTGAAGCTAAGAAGCAAATCGCAAACGGATTAGTTCATCCTGCCTACGACTACGTTCTAAAGTGTAGCCACACATTCAACCTATTGGATGCCAGAGGTGCTGTTTCAGTTACTGAACGTGCCGGATACCTTTCAAGAATTAGAAGAATGGCCAGAGAAATTGCTAAGGCCTTCATTGCTGAAAGAAAGAAACGTGGTTTCCCACTTATTAAAGATGAAAAATTAAGACAATCTCTTCTAAAAGATGATGAAAACAAGGAGGAAAAATAATGGCTCACACATTTTTACTTGAAATTGGACTAGAAGAAATGCCAGCTCATGTGGTAACTCCTAGTATCAAACAATTAGTTAAGAAGACTGAAGATTACTTAAAAGATCAAAGAATCGATTTTGATGCTGTTAAGCCATTCTCAACTCCTCGTCGTTTAAGTATTCAAATTGAAGGTTTGGCTGACAAACAAACTGATGTAAGCGAAACTGTAAAAGGTCCCGCTAAAAAGATTGCTTTAGATGACGAAGGTAACTGGTCAAAAGCAGCTATTGGTTTCACTAAGGGACAAGGCTTAAGCACAGACGACATTACCTTTAAAGAAGTTAAGGGTACTGAATATGTTTTTGTTGAAAAACACATCGCCGGAAAGCCTGTAAAAGAAGTTTTAATGGGCTTAAAGGATGTTATCACAAGCATGACTTTCCCAACACTAATGAAATGGAACGTTTACCGTTTAGACTTCATTCGTCCAATTAGATGGATGGTTGCTCTATTAGACGACGAAGTATTACCAATTCAAATTCTAGATGTAACTGCTTCAAATGTAAGTCGTGGTCACAGATTCTTAGGTCAAGATACTACTATCAACTCTGCTGATGAATACGAAGAAAAATTGAAAGAACAATTCGTAATTGTTGATGCTCAAAAGCGTAAAGATTTAATCGTTAAACAAATCAA
>CAMLMR010000045.1 GCA_946481335.1 uncultured Lactobacillus sp.
ATGTTAAACATCAATGGAACACGTTGTAGTTGAGCGTTATCAAAGTCGGTCCAGTCATTAGGGTTCTTACCCAATGCTCTAGCAAGACTTAGGTTTTCAGAGTTGGAAATACCATAGTGGTCACCATAAAGCATGATGATTGAATTCTTCAACAAACCAGATTTTTGTAGGTATGCGTAGAATTCTTGGATGGCTTGATCTAGATAATGAGCAGTTTTGAAGTAGTTATCAACCTTGGTATCACCAGTGTTAGTAGTCTTAAAGTTACTGTCTTCGCTATCGATTGAGTAAGGGAAGTGGTTAGTAACGGTAATGTACTTAGCGTAGAAAGGTTGTTGTAATCTTTCAAGGTACTTAACGGAATCTCTGAATAATAGTTTATCCTTCAAACCGTAACCTAATGCTTTATCGCCTGAAGTATCGTAGTAGCTTTCGTCGAAGAAGTATTGGTAACCCATGTTCTTGTAAACGTTGTTTCTGTTCCAGAAACTAGCGACGTTTCCGTGGAATACGGCTGAAGTGTAGCCCTTATCTTGTTTCAAAATAGCAGGAGCTGCTTGGAAGACATTGTCGCTTCCGAATTGGGTAAACATTGAACCTTGAGGTAAGCCATAAGTGCTAGTTTCTAGCATGTTTTCAGCATCAGATGTCTTTCCTTGTCCCACTTGGTGGAAGAAGTTAGAAAAGGCAATCGTTGACTTACTATGGTAGAGACTGTTCAAGAATGGTGTTACTTCTTGGCCGTTAACCTTCTTATCGATCAAGAATTGTTGGAAACTTTCCAAGTGAATAATGATTACGTTCTTACCCTTGGCTAGTCCAAACATGGATCTTTCAGGGGCAGCGTAATGCTTATTGATGAACTTTTTCACGTCATTCATTTCTGACTTGGTAGCCATTGCACGCAAGTCTTTAGTGTGTTGAGTGGAAATGGCGTCGTAGACTGTAAATGAATCTACACCAAGGTATTTAACAATGTATGTACGGTCGAAAGTTCTAGTAAGAAGTTGTGGTCTGGCCATTTCACCAAATGATAGGTTGGCTGTGAACATTAACACGGCAACCGAAGTGATGGCGAATGCACCCTTGCCACCGAACTTGTTATTATCGATACGGATTACTCTAAATAATAGTAGAAGTAAAACTAAAACGATATCTAACCAGTAGAAGACATCATGTGGCATGGTAAGCGCAAGTGATGATCCGCTAAGCCCTTGGTTAACCTTGGAGTAACCGGTCATTGTACTTACGGTCATGAAGTCAGTGAATTCACGGTAATAAATAACGTTTAAATATAGTAGTAAAGTGTTTAACCCATCAATTAATAGGATGATAGGGTAAAATAAACGACTTGATTTAATGTACATTGCAAGTCCAAACAATAGCATGGTAGTTGCGATTGGATTGATGAATGCTATGAAGTATTCAAACGGATTTGCAAGTCCTAATTGGAAATCAGTGAAATATGCGTATATAGTTTTAGCCCAAAATAAAACAACTAGTAGGATGAAAAATCCTAATCTAGTGGACATTTTAGAGCGCAGATAATTTATCGCTTTCAAAATGAAGAGCTCCTTTGATATAATTCATACTTAATATTAACAGACCGGACAAAAAAAGGCATGTTTTTTTCGTGTGACAAAAGCATCACCACAATATGTGGCAGAATAAAAAATATCCATCACCATATATAGTTGCAAAATTATACAAATGTTGTAAAATAAAATTAAATCAGTAGGAGGATGACGGCATTGCTAAAAGGTAATACAAAAAAATTAAATGTTCAGTTAAGTGATGGACAAATAATTGAATTCATGCCAGAGATGGTCCATAGTGACTTGCTAGCTTTGACTAGTAACCAAGAGATTATTAATCGTACTGAAAGATTAATCTTAGTCCAATTGAGTTCCTACACTATCATTAAACTACACGAACTACAAATGATAATTTATAAGACGCTAGATAAATTACGCTACCACAAGATTGCGTCTAAATACTATAATACTGAATTGAGTTAGGCAGATTATTGTCTAACTTTTTTTATTAGTGATATTCTATTATTACTAGTAAAAAAAGGGGATGAATGTTATTACATTTAATCTATATGTAGTCCGTCACGGACAAACATACTTCAATATTTACAATCGTTTGCAAGGGTGGAGTAATTCTCCATTGACTGACAAAGGAATCGCAGGGGCAGAAAAGACTGCTGACAAACTAGCTGACACTCATTTTGCTGCTGCATATTGCAGTGATACTACCAGAGCAATGCACACAGCTAAGATTATCCTAGATGGGAACAAAGCTGATTCAGTGAAAGAACCAACCATTTCTAATTACCTAAGAGAAGAATTCTACGGTTACTACGAAGGAAATGATATGGATCAAACCTGGTACGTTGCCGGTGCACCACACGGTTTGCCAACATTCAAGGATATTGTTACCAAGTATTCAATTGGTAAGGCCAAGGACTTCTTAAAGGAAGCCGATCCATTCCATCAAGCCGAAAGTAACGAAGAATACTGGAAGCGCTGGGACCAAGGATTAGACCTAATTAGAAGCGATAAGAACATTCATGATGGCGACAATGTTTTATTAATTAGTCATGGAAACGCCGTCCTAAGTTTGGTTGAACGTTTTGGTGAAGATAAGTATGACATTACCGAACGTCCAGCTAACGGTAGCCTTACCAAACTAGAGGTAAGTGATGATCAAGTCAAAGTTGTCGACTATAACATTCAATAAAAGAGCATAAAAAAAGACGATTACTAAATGTAATCGTCTTTTTTGGATTTCAAGAGATAGAATTAAGCTACTCGACCGTAAGCAACTACATGCCACCATGGTGCATGGATGCTTTCACGGATAACACCTCTGTTTTGAGCATCAATCATCTTGCCACCACCGATGTACATACCAACGTGGTAAATGTTTCTTTTTGATGAACCGATGAATACTAAATCACCCTTTTTAAGATGCTTTTTAGCAACCTTTTTTGAGTAATGGTATTGTTGTTGAGCTGTTCTAGGTAAGTTAACACCTAGACCGTGTCTGTATATGTATTTTGTAAAACCAGAACAGTCAAAAGTACGTGAACCTTGTGAACCGTATACGTAACGATCACCTAGCTTTGACTTAGCTACACGATATACTGAAGTAAATTGTGCCTTAGTATCAGCATGTGTAACATTGTTGTTACTTGCAGCAGCACCTGCAAAAAGTAGTGAAGCAACCGCGGCTGTTGTTATAGCAATTTTAGTAATAATTTTTTTCATCTCTCAAAATCCTCTCTCTTTTAAAAATCTCTCTCGTTTTTCTCTATCTCAATATATTTCATATGATAAGGGATTAATATTTCAGGAATGTAACAAAGCAATTTCAAATTAATTAAAACTTTGCAATTTTAATGTAATCTTTAATTTTTTGTTGTTTAATATTTACTGTACCTAATTAAAGTAATGAAAGGCTTTTTGATTTGTGGTAAATTTATAATGTAGATTACACGAAAGGAACCGTTGAAATGTCGGGCTTAAAGAAATTATTTCCCCAAAAAATTGACCTTAATCGTCTAATTTTTAAAATCGGGGAAGTTAGCAAGATGATGGATGTGTCAACACGTCAACTTCGTTACTGGGAACAAAAAGGTTACATTACCTCAATTAGAGACGATAAAAGTAGATCTCGCGTTTTTAATATGGAAAACTTAAATAAAGTAACATTAATTAAGCATTACTTAGACAAAGGGTTCACACTAACGGCTGCTAACGATACAGCTTCTGAAAACATCGCAAAAATGCGTTATCTAAGAAGATTCATGATGAATGCTTTTGAAGACGTCGAGACTTTAGATGGGCAACCAGTTGTCAATTTGGGTTACTTTAATGAAGAAAAAACTTCCATATTATATGCATCGGTTGATGAAAATGACGAAATTAAATATCGTGTTGTCGATATAAAGAAGAAGGATAAATGATGAGAAAAAAGAAAATGAGTTTAACTAAGAAGATTGTCTGGGCGGTTGTAATTTTGGTTGTATTATTTGGTGGATACAAGGTTGCAAAACAAATCCACAGTACAATCAGAGAAAATCAGGTTCAAAAATCTGATCAAGAAAGAATTCAAGAAGCACAAGAAGAAGCTGCAAAGAAGCGTCATGAGTTTGCCGAAACAATTGCCAAACCAGCTGTTCAAGTATGGAACAAACAACACGTTGTGTTACCAAGTGTTGTGATTGCCCAAGCTATTCAAGAATCTAACTGGGGTCAATCTGAACTATACAAGAAGGCCTACAACATCTTCGGTGTTAAGGGAACATACAAGGGGCAATCAATCCAATACTACACTGACGAATACGTAAGTAACGACACACCAGTAGGTAAGGGTGTTAAGGTCGTTCGTGAAGGTGACAAGAAGAAGATTTCAATTCCTGCTACTTTCAGAAAGTACCCAAGTGTATACGATGCCGTTGAAAACCATAGCACTGTTACTGCTTTAAACTTCATTAAGAAGAAAAACGTCATGAGTTACGAAGAACAAGCAACCATGCTTCAAAAGAATGGGTACGCAACTGATCCTAACTATGCAAAGAACTTAATTGCATTAATCAAGCAATACAAACTATCTAAGTACGACAGTGAAATTAGTAAATAATATTTCAATAGTTTTAACTATATTTTCAAAAACTTATCTTATATAATAGTACAAAAATAGAAGAGGAGACTTTAGGTGATACCATTATTAAGTAAATTATATGGTCCGTTTTTTGATTTGAATAACTGGCACAACGTAATCTTTTCGGAGGATGCATGGGTTGTTATTTTATCCCTTGTATTAATCGAATGTTTACTGTCAGTTGATAATGCGGTGGTGTTAGCCACGCAGGCTCAAGTTTTACCAACTAAGAAGGAACAAGAAGAATCATTATTTTATGGTCTTTGGGGTTCTTATATCTTTAGATTTATCATTATTGGATTAGGGGTATTCCTAATTCACATTTGGGAATTGAAGGTTGTTGGTGGATTATATCTTTTCTACTTAGTCTATGCGCATTTCGCTCATTCCGACAAACAGAAAAAATCCATGTTCAAGCAATCTGCCAATGAATCCAATCGCAAACGTTTTTGGATGACAGTATTACAAATTGAATTTATGGATATTGTCTTCTCAGTTGATTCCGTGCTAGCTGCTTTAGCAATTTCTGAAAATCCAGTGATTGTATTGCTAGGTGGATTAATCGGAATCCTATGTATGAGAGGAATCGCCGAAGTTATCATGCTAATCATGAAGAAGGTACCTGAGTTAAAGACAATGGCATACTTCTTGATTGCAGTGATTGCTTTGAAATTAATTCTTTCCATTCCAATGATTGATATCGAAATTGAACCACTTCACTTTGGTTTAATCGTATTGGTTACCTTCATTGTAACCTTCATCATTCATTTTATTCGCAAAGCAAAGAGGTAATAAAATGGCAACAACAATTACAAGGGAAAACCTTGCACAAGAAACTGATAACAAAATCACCGTCATTGATTTTTGGGCACCATGGTGTGGTCCATGTAAGATTATGGATCCAGTTTTAGAAGCCATGGAAGAAGAATTCGGTGATCGCATTCACTTTGGTAAGATGAACGTCGACAATAATGAAGACGTCGCAAAACAATACAAGGTGATGGGCTTACCAAGCATCGTTTTATTCAAAAATGGTAAAGCGGTCGAAAAGGTGACTGGAGTATATCCAAAGGAAAAGATGGCGCATTATTTAAACCGTAAATTAGAAGAAATGTAATATTTTAGTTGACGGATTAAATCGGTAGTGCTAATCTTAGTTTAATCAAATATATCAAAACAATTATTCCAAACTAAGTAACGAATTAACTGGGTGTCAGGAAGTCGGTGGTTGCTGCGAACCGATCAGGTTAATCTCGATGAAATACATTGGATAGTGTCTACCCAAGAACGGTAACTAGATCCGTTATATCTAGAAGAGTGAGTGACCACTACGTGTGGTTACTAATTTGGGTGGTACCACGGTAAAAATACAAATAAATCGTCCCTGTTGTTTTAGACAACAGGGACTTTTTTTATGGAAAGAAGACGAGAATATGAAATTAGCGACATGCGGAGGATTAATCCGATATCAAAATAAATAAAAGACTACATATATTATAGAAGAAAAATATTTATTATTTTGAGGAGAGATATTATGCAAGAAGAAAAAAAACCGACAGTCAGTTTGGCTGAAGGAATCATCGTATTAGTTGTAATGATGGCAATTATGTCATTTGGTGTGATTGGATTAGGTATTTCACCAGAAGTACCAATCCTAACCGGTATCATGTTACTAGTATTTTGGGGACGTTTTAAAGGCTTCAAGTGGGATGACATCGACGAAGGATTTGTGACAGGAATTAAAAATGGAATTGTTCCATTATTTATCTTCCTATTAATTGGTTCACTAATTGGTGTTTGGATTGCCTCAGGTGTTATTCCTTCACTAATGGTATTTGGTTTCCACTTGATCAACATCAACTGGTTCTTACCATCAATCTTTCTAGTATGTGCATTAGTTGGTACATTCATCGGTAGTGCATTCACTGTTATCTCAACACTTGGAATTGCGTTCATGGGAATTGGTATCACAATGGGAATGAACCCAGCCATGATTGCCGGTGCCGTTATTTCAGGTGCTGTTTTTGGTGATAAGTCATCACCACTTTCAGCAACAGTTAATCTAGCCGCTGCAGTATCTGGAGCTGACTTGATTGCTCATATCAAGAACTTGATGTGGTCAACAATCCCAGCCATGATTGGTTCATTTATCATCTTCGTATTTCTAAACCACAGTGATGGTCGTGCCAACCTATCAAACGTCGACAAGACTGTTAAGGTACTAGAAGGTAACTTCCACATTTCATTTTTAGCAATTATTCCAATCGCACTACTACTTATCTGTGCATGGAGTCATATTCCAACAATTCCTACATTATTTATTAACATCATCGTTTCAATCGGTTTGATGGGAATTGACGATCACAAACTTTCATTACTTAAGATTAACAATCTAATCACTGACGGTTTCGTATCAAAGACTGGTAACAAGTCAGTAGACCTTCTTCTATCAAGAGGGGGAATCAGTTCAATGATGGGAACACTAGCATTGATCATGATTGCCTTAGCATTTGGTGGTTTATTAATGCATCTAGGAATCATCGATGCGGTTATTCAACCACTTACTAAGCATCTAAATAGTGACGCTAAACTAATCATCGCAGTTATCTTCACTGCCATTGGTGTTAACGTATTCGTTGGTGAACAATTCCTATCAGAAATTTTACCAGCAAATGCATTTAAGAAGGTCTTCCATCAAGCTGGATTAGCACCGGTTGCACTAAGTCGTGCGATTGAAGATGGTGGTACCGTTATTAACTACTTGATTCCATGGGGTGTTGCCGGAGCATTTATTTCAGCAACCTTAGGAGTGCCAGCGAGTCACTTTGCACCATTCCTATTCCTAAGTATCCTATCTCCAGTGTTCTCAATCTTGAGTGCTGTGACAGGAATTGCGATTAAACACAATAAAGATTAGCTAATGCTAAGAATAATTTAATACTATTAAGAAAAAGTTAAAAAGCCTATCATAAAGGGATTTGTGGTGGGCTTTTTATTTGCGTTTTTTTACGTTGCACATCACTTCAAATGAAACATATTCAACTGAATTTGAAAAAATTTCGAAATTTTTTTGCAAAAAATGATCAAAAATTGCCTATATATTGTACACGATTATTAAAATCAGAAAGCCGTGTTATTAGTCATTCTGTTCAATTTTGTTTCAGAACGTTACGATAATGTTACTATATTACAGACTGACGAGTGAATGTAACGTGTGTGTAACACTCGTGTAATATTAAGTAGATAGAATGTGCATTCGTTGTTGAAAGACAACAATTGCAATATTTCATTTTTTAATTTTATATTTCATATAGGAGTGTTTAAGTTATTAGATATAAATTTCACGTTTTATTTCTTGTAATCGCAATCTCGTTCGCGGGATTACTTTCTATTTACCGAAATGCTGCTGTAGATACTAATGCGAATACAGTAGTGACTGTGAAGTCTGGCGATACACTAGAAAACTTGTCAGATAAGTACAATGTTTTCATGTCTGTTTTAGAGCATGCTAATGGCAAGTATAGTGATGATGATTTATTAGCTGGTGATCAAATCGTGATTCCAGATAATAATAATGATGCAAAAGACGATAAGAAGGTTTCAAAGCAACACTCGACTAAGTCAAACAAACATCATTCTACTTCTAAGAAACAAAATCAATCACAATACACTGCTCAATCAGCATGGAACAAAGCAAATGCCGAAGCAAAGGCATGGATTTCTTTCCATGAGTCTACCGATTCATACACCGCACAAAACGGTCGTTACTATGGTAGATATCAATTAGATAGTAGTTACCTTAACGGTGATTACTCACCAGCTAATCAAGAACGTGTCGCAGAACAATATGTTGCTAACCGATATGGTTCTTGGGTAAACGCCAAACAACATTGGGTTGCCAATAACTGGTATTAAAAAGAGACGTTGAAAGTTTTACTTTCAACGCCTTTTTTTTATCCTTTTATAGCTTTGCAAGGCTTTTTTTATAATTTTTTTGTGGATTTTTGATCAGATTAGAAACATTTTTAGAGTAATTTAAGCTGTATGTAACGTTTTAAATGGCTCAACCATGGGCACTAAGCCAAATTCGATGTCATATTGTTACAGCGTAACGACAATATTACGAAAAAGCCAAATCTTTTAACCTCCGTGATATAGGCATGTAATGGATACGATGTAGTATATATCACAGTTAATCAAATCGATTAACACATTCGACGATACAGAAATACAGAATTATAGATTTTTATAGGAGTGAATTATTATCGTTAAATTAAATAGTATGAAGTCAATGTTATTTGCTACTGCCGCAGTAGCTGGATTATTTGTAGCTGGTGGCGCTAATGCACACGCAGATCAAACTGCTAACGCATCTGCACAACAACCACAAACTCAAGCTAAAGCAACAGTTAAGAAGACTGTGACTGTTCAAAGTGGTGATACTCTTTGGGGATTATCACAAAAATACAACGTGTCATTAAGTTCACTTAGAGCAGTTAACAATCGTGTTAACACAGACCTAATCTATGTAGGTGAAAAATTAACTCTACCTACAAGTGCAACTGTATCTACTGATCAAAAGACTGTTGTTTCAGCAACAACTAACCAAAATACTACAAACCAACAATCAGTAGCACAAACTCAACAACAAGCACAACCACAACAAGCCCAAACTCAAAGCACAACTAACTACAGCCAATCACAAAGCACTAGCTACACTGGCTCAAGCAGTTCTGCTAAAGCTTGGATTGCTAACCGTGAATCTGGTGGTTCATACACTGCCTCAAACGGTCAATACTATGGTAAGTACCAACTAGGTGCTGCTATGCTACACGGTGACTACTCAGCTGCTAACCAAGAAAGAGTTGCTGACCAGTATGTTGCTGCCCGTTACGGTTCATGGGATAACGCTAAGTCATTCTGGTTACAACACGGTTGGTACTAAGATCTTAGCCGATTCATTCAATCGATATTTATATCTACCAAAAGACGCCTTAATTGGCGTCTTTTTTTATTGCTTGATATTCCAACAATGATAGGGAGTTTAGAGTTTGCGTTTATAAAAACCGAAAATATTTCCTTGTTATATTTTTAAAGTGTGATATATTATAAACAACATAAAAAGAGATTCGCCTTTAAGTATTGACCAGAGAGTCAGACAAGGCCTATGCGTAGAAACTATACGCCATCAGTGTAAACAACAGACATTGAGGGACTTTTCTGACACGGTCAGGGAAGTCCTTTTTTATTATCTAGGTTTCAATTAAGCAACTCCAGAGAGGGTTCATTGGAATATACGCAATCAGTCTATTTCAAGCACCCACTCCATCGAGTTGGGTGCTTTTTTAGGAGGATGGATACATGCAAACACACTTTTTAGATCTTAATCAGTTAAACGATGACGAAATCATGGAGCTAATTCAATTAGCCATTGAGTATCGTGACGGCAAGCTAGCGCAACTAAAACGGCCAGTCTACTTCGCCAACATGTTCTATGAAAATAGCACGCGGACACACACATCGTTTGAAATGGCTGAACGCAAGTTAGGGATTACACCGATTAACATCGACCCCAAGAACAGCTCGGTACAAAAGGGTGAGACATTATCGGATACGGTCAAAACGTTACAAGCGATTGGAACTGACGGTGTGGTCATAAGACACAAGACCACCGGTTGGTATGAACCATTGGTTAACGATGAACGCATTCACACCTCACTGGTCAACGCCGGTGACGGTAGTGGACAACATCCATCACAAAGTTTGCTCGACCTACTTACCATCTACGATGAATTCAAGAAGTTCAAGGGACTAAAGATTGCCATCGTAGGTGACTTGCTGCACTCCAGGGTAGCGCGTTCCAATGCTGAAATCTTAAACCGACTAGGCGCCAAGCTTTACTTCGCCGGTCCAGACGAATGGTACCCAAGTGATTTCGATGAATTCGGTGAGTTTACCAACATCGATACAATCGTCGGCAAAGTCGACGTTATGATGATGTTAAGGGTACAACTGGAAAGACTAAACGAGGATGCTCGCGAAAGCTTCACCGCCGTTGAATACGCCAACATCTTTGGTTTGACCGAAGAACGCGGTAACAAGATGAAGAACAAAGCCATCATCATGCATCCGGCACCGGTAAATCGCAACATCGAAATTGCCGATTCACTTGTGGAAGCACCACAATC
>CAMLMR010000046.1 GCA_946481335.1 uncultured Lactobacillus sp.
TTTTTTGTTTAACCTTTTAAATTTTGTAACCTTTTTTAAGAAAAAGTAAAAATACGGGCGTTTCCCTAAACAATTCGTGAAAAAATCCTAAAATGGAGTTGTAAAAAAGAAATGGAAAGAAGCTGTGTATTATGACTAAATTCAATAATACTAAGAAATGGGTATACGCCGCTGCTATGACAGGGGTATTATTTGCTGGAGCCCAATACGTTAATTCATCCAGTAACTATTTAGTTAAAGCTGATACATCCAATAATGCATCACAACACCAATACAAATACAATACAAAGATTAACTTCAAGGATCAAAACAATAACTCACTAGGTGGTATTACTGCATCAAGTGACAGTAATAACTTCCAAAAGTCACGTTTGTCATACACCTTGAACTATCATGCTAAGAATTATGACTTTACTAACCAAATCAAGAATGACAAGGATATTCCTGACACCATTGATTTGAGTCAACCTGAATACAATTACACACTAGCTCAACCAACTCACACATTGACTGTTAAGATTGTTGATAAAGATACTGGTGCAACTCTTGGTTCAAGAGACTACACTGTTACCGACTTTGGTAGCACTAGCATCAAGGACTTAGTTGACCAATACGCTAATGATTACAACTACAATTACTCAGATCCATTTAACTATGAAACTGAATACACTGTTGAAGTATCAAAGGACACAGTATCAAGTGCAAGCAGTTCAACCATTCATGGCCAAACTTCTGCATCATACGATAATGAAGGTAAGCAAACTGCTTCAACTGCCACTTCATCAGCTGCAGCATCAACTTCAACTGATACAAATGAATCAAGTTCTGCATCAGAACAAAGTTCAAGTGCTGAAAGCTCAAGCGCAGCTAGTTCAAGTCAATCAAGTGAAGCTTCAAGTGCTCAAAGTTCAGAAGCTTCATCAAGTGCTAGCCAAAGCAGTGAAGCAAGCTCAAGTGAAACAAACGCTTCACAAGCTTCTAAACAAAACTCCGAATCAGCTAATGCTTCATCTGTAGAATCATCAGTTGAATCTTCAGTCGCCGCATCAATGGCTAAGGCTGAAGAAGCTAAAGAAGCTGCCAACAAGGAAGAAGCTAATAAAGAAGCTGAAAACAAGACGGTTGATAATCCTGCAAACAATACTGAAGTAAAGCATGCTACAAACAAAGCTGATTCAGTTAAGAATGATGAAAACAAGTTACCACAAACTGGTGATAAGACTAACCAACAAGCAGTTGCTGGCGTTGGAATTATCGCTATGATTGCTGGTGCCGTTCTGGGATTATTCGGTCTAAGAAGAAAGAATAAATAATCTTTAGATTTTAATAAAAAAGAGGACTGATTAGTCCTCTTTTTTATTGCTTAAAATGCCTCAAAAGTTTAAGAAAGTATAAAGAAAGAACAAAAAATACCTAAAAAGTTAAAAACACATATATAATATTTTATAGAAACTTAATTTAATTGTAATCAAAATTTTATAGAGAAAAGAGACGTTGAATTATGAAATTTACTAACAACAGCAAAAAATTAGTTTATGTTTCAGCAATTGCCGGAGTACTATTAACCGGAGCACAAGCTGGACAATTTGCATCTACATACACAGCGCACGCGGATGGAACTACACAATCCAATACTGTATCAATCAGTTTTGTTGATCAATTTGGTAATCAAATTGACAAGCCAGCTGGAGGAAACCAAGTTTCATTGGCTAGCTATGCTTACCCTGTTCAATCTGCTCAAATTTCTAAAGAACAATTACTTGGAAACTTGAAAGATTTTCCAGGAGTTAGTACAGACGAAAATGATGTTCCTGCTAGTGTAGATTTAAGTAAAGCTAATAGTTACACATTCCATTTAACACAACCAACTCATTTACTAACAATTAATGCGGTTGATCAATCTGGTCACGTAGTTTCATATGTAAAAACTACTGTTACTAACTATGGTCAAACAAGCACTGATCAATTAGTGTCTGGTTTAAATGCTCATAACTACAGTTACTCAGCAATCCCATCAGCTGTTGATAACAGTCAAACTGATGTTAATTTTAACGTAACTGCACCAACAACAACAACAACCACCACTACTACCACAACAACTACCACAACCAACGAATCAAGCCAAAGCACTTCAACATCAACAAGTGAAGCAGCTAAGACTACTGAAACTTCATCAAGTGCTTCAACATCAAGCGCAGCTGCTAAGTCAAGTGAAGCATCATCAAGTGTTTCAACTTCAAGTGAAGCAGCTAAGACTACCGAAGCATCATCAAGTGCTTCAACATCAACAAGTGAAGCTGCTAAGTCAACTGAAACTTCATCAAGCGCTGCTGCTTCAACTGAAAGCTCAGCACAATCATCAGCATCTTCAGAAGCTTCAAAGAGTGCAGAACCATCAAAGACTATTGTCATCAAAGATCCTGTAAACAAGGGTGAAGACAAGAAGGCTGTTGCAAAACACGCTAAAGAAACTCCAGCTTCAGACAAGAAGGAAGAAACTAAGAAGTTACCACAAACTGGTGACAACACTAACGCAGCAAGAAACACTGTTCTAGGTATGGTATCAATCGTATTAGGTTCAGTCCTTGCATTCTTCGGTCTAAGAAGAAAGAACAAATAATCAACGTTTTTGAAAAGAAGACCATTTCATGGTCTTCTTTTTTTATACAAATTTGAAATTTGTAACTTTATGGTTGATTTGTCAAAAAGCGGTTTATCGGTTTTTATAAATTTTTTTCAATTAGGAGAAAAATTTTTAAAGACTTTCATTAATAACGGGTGTAAAGTGTATCTCAAGAGGAGAGAAGTGCTCAATGTTATTAGAAACACTATTTTTTATCTTTTTTCTAGGTCTATGTTGCACGCACTACTATGTTAGACTTGGAAAATACTTTGTATTAGCTGGACTAATTATCCCGTTAATCGTCGTAATTTTAACCGTAATATTAACGATCAACTTACACAGATACACAATCATCATTTACGGACAAGGATTCTTAAATATTTTAGAATCAATCTTGGTTGTTAATCAGGTTAGACTTAGATTTCAAGGGGAATAAAAAAGACATCTTACGCAGCGTTGTAAGATGTCTTTTTTGAATGAATTCATGGATAAATGTATGTTGTAATTATAATAGAACATCCGTTCGCATAATGCAAATGTTTTACACTGAAAATTTTAAGTCTTATCATTTGACTTAAAGTGCACTTTATATGAAATAATTGTACTTATCGAAAATATGGGAGGCTTCAATTATGAAAAGTGCAGTATTTATTGAACCTGGTAAGGTCGAAGTTCAAGACGTCGACATGCCAAAGATTGAAAAAGACGATGACGTTATCTTAAAGGTAGTTCGTACCTGTGTCTGTGGATCAGACCTATGGTCATACCGTGGACTAGACGAATACAAGAAGAAAGCTTACAACAATGGTCACGAAGCATTAGGTGTTGTTGAAAATGTTGGTAAAGACATCACTACTTTACAACCTGGTGATTTCGTAATCGTGCCATTTACACATGGTTGTGGTCACTGTGCTGCTTGTTTAGCTGGATACGATGGAAGTTGTCTAAACCATTCAGATAACTTTACTCAAAGTGCCCAAGCTGAATACCTAAGAGCTCAACACGGTGAATGGTCACTAGTTAAGGTTCCTGGTAAACCAGAAGACTACAGTGATGAAATGTTAGATTCACTATTAGCGCTATCTGACGTTATGGCTACTGGATACCACGCAGCTCGTACTGCTGACGTTAAAAAGGGTGATACTGCCGTAGTTATCGGTGATGGTGCCGTTGGTCTATGTGGTGTAATTTCTGCTAAACTACGTGGTGCAAAACAAATCATCGCAATGAGTAGACACGAAGACAGACAAAAGCTAGCCAAGGAATTTGGTGCCACTGATATTATCGCTGAACGTGGTGACGATGCTGTGAAGAAGGTTATGGAATTAACTCATGGTAACGGTGCAGACGCCGTTTTAGAATGTGTTGGTACTGAATTATCAACTCAAACAGCTCTAGATGTTGCTCGTCCAGGTGCTAAAGTTGGTCGTGTTGGTTTGCCTCATTCAGGTAACCTAGACGTTGTTACTCCATTTGGTAAAAACATTGCGCTTGCTGGTGGAATTGCCTCAGTTACTACTTACGACAGACAAGAACTATTGGATGCCGTATTATCAGGTGCAATTCACCCAGGTAAGGTCTTCACTGGTAAATACAAACTAGAAGACATTAACCAAGCATACAAAGACATGGCTGAAAGAAATACTATCAAGGCTACTGTTGTTAACGATTAATACTTAAAAGGATCGACTAATGTCGGTCCTTTTTTTATGCCTTCATAAATTAAATTAAAAACTTATTAGGTGTTTTTAATTGACTTATCATGATTAAACGTTTAGCATACGATATAATCGTTAGAAAATAAATCGGAGGAGGAGACACATTATGAATAACTTTATGAACATGTACATGTGCGATTGTTGTAAACCGGCGGCTTCTCCTCTGGTTATTTAATCGCGTCGTGATACATACGATTAATTTGAGAAGAGCTGCTGACCTATAGTGATGGGATCAGCGGCTTTTTTGTTTGGGGGAGAGAATATACATCACATCATAATACTTAGGAAGTGACATAAATAATGGATTTAGATGAGTCAAAAAAGATTACTAAATTTGAGACGTTCGCGTTAGCCGTTGCCGCTGTTGCCCCAACTGGTTCAATTGCGTTTAACGCCGTACCAGCAGTACCATTTGCTGGAATTAATGTACCATTAGCGTTCTTACTTGGTGCGATTGGATTGCTTTTTGTAGGAATCTGTTTCGCCGAATTATCAAAACATATTTCAGATGTTGGTTCAGTATACGCATACAACCAACAAGCCTTAGGTGAACGACTAGGACTAGTCAGTGGCTGGACCTTAACGTTTGCGTATGTTAACTTGGCTGTCTCATGTATGGGTGCCAACACTAACTTTGCCCACGTATTCTTCGCTCAGTTAGGTTTTAACTTCAATAACACAATCATTGCATTTGTAATTTTACTAGGCGCGGCATTAGTTCTTACCTTTGGTTTGAAACTTACTAGTAAATCAGCGATTGCGATTGAATTTTTAGCGATTGCTATCTTGGTAGTGTTGACTGTGATCATCTTTGCTAAGGGTGGTCGTGATGGAATCAGCGCCCAACCATTCGTCCCAACTCACAGTAGTGTGTCTGGAATTGGTCAAGGAATGGTATTCGCCATCCTTTCATTCTGTGGTTTCGAAGGGGTTACCACTGTTGCTGTTAGAACAAAGAATCCCAAACGTTCAGTGCCATTATCTATTATTGTTACAATTATTTTTGCTGGAATTTTCTTTGTCATCGTCAGTTACATGCAAGTTGTCGGATTTGGTATCAACCATGTCTCAAACTTCGCGCACTCTTCATCACCATTGAATGACCTTTCAATAATGTATATGGGTCGCCCAATGGCGCTTATCATGGACTTTGCCATTCTAATTAGTAGTTTTGGTTCAGTTCTTGGTATCATGAATGCCGGAGCATACATGATCTATGCAATGGGTGTTAAGAAGTACCTACCAAGATACTTCGGTAAGTTTAACGAAAAGCTAAACAGTCCAACCCGTTCAATCTGGTTGCTAACTGCTATCATGGCAGTCGCATACCTAATCTTCGGTGTTCCTTATGGCCCTGAAGTAATCTATGACAATTCATCTACACTTGGTGTATTGAGTATGTTGACCGTATATGGTCTAGCCTGTGTCGGAACGATTCTTTACTTCCACAAACACAGAGATACTATCAAGCGTTCATTTATCAAACATATCTTAATTCCAGTTCTTGGAATTTTAGTGTTAGTTTACCCAATGTGGACTAACCTATATCCAATCCCAGATTTCCCTGGAAACCTATATCCATACGCAGTAATTATATGGATTATTATCGGATTGGTTGTATATGCAATTAAGAAGAGAAGAAAAGAAGATTAATCAAAAAGACGCCACTTATGTGGCGTCTTTTTTTATCTGATATGGAATTTATTGATGATATACAAGATTAAATTTATAACTTGTAGGGAGATTCCCATCGCAATTGTAGGTAAGGTAGTGTTTAGATTATTAAAGTCGGCATAAATTGCCCATCCAGCAAAAACGAATATGAATACAAAACAGGAGATAAAAAATATTTTAACCGGTAAGCTCCTATTCCAATTACGTAATGGTAAATCATAGTCTATGTTCAATAGTTTTGATTCCTTCATAAAATGATCACAAGCAAAACGAAGAAGGAAAGCACCAAAAAGAAAGAACAGTGATGAATAGTTTTTAAGGACTGCAACCAGTAATAACGCTAAGAAAAGCAATGCGTTAATTACGTATTTTAATTCAACAAAGTTATCTTTGACCTTATCCTTTTGTAGATATTCTTTTAGTCCCGAATCCTCGGTTAAAAGGGTGTCTAGTGAAATTTGATAGAGGTCACTAATTCTCACTAGGCTCTTGATGTCTGGATAGCTGTTTTCGTTTTCCCAACTTGAGATGGTTTTACGAGAAACATTTAAGTGTTTAGCGACATCTTCTTGTGTCATATTTTTGATTTTTCGTTGTTGTTGGATACGTTCACCAAATTGCATTATGTATCGTCTCTTTTCTCTAAGATATTAATTTTATTGTATATAAAAATTGTTAATCTGGGTAGCCAAGTTTCTTGGACATGTTGATATATCAACGTTTTAAAATAAAAATATTTTTGTACAAAATATATCGACTATTAAATACAACAATGGGATAATGGGACGTGAATAAAGGGGGAGGTGTTTTTCATGACTGACAATTTAGAACATCGAATGTTTTTAGGAAGAGTCGTTACAAGTGATGATTTCTCAACTGACAAATCATTGGTTCAAGTTGGTGGTATTTGGTATCGCTATGAGTTATCCGATAATTCTACCTATGATGAACAAACGAAATATTCGGTCGTGAATAACACAGGTAATACTCTTCATTTACAAAAAATTAAGTGAGGTATTTGTTATGCCATTTGGAGTTAAAGTCATTCGTCAAAATAACGAAGGATTAGTTGAAACATTAGGAAAGTACAGCCACACTTTAAGCTCTGGTTTGCACTTCTACATTCCATTCATTCAACGCGTTAGAACCGTTAGTCTTGCAATGCAACCTAAGTTACTACCAAAGTATTCATTGATTACTAAGGATAACGCCGAAGTATTAGGTAGTGTCAGTTTGAACTACCACGTGACCGAACCCGTTAAGTACCAATACGAAAATACCGATTCAGTAATGTCCATGGTTCAATTAGTTCGTGGTCATTTAAGAGATATCATCGGTCGTATGGATCTAAACGAAGTATTGGGTTCTACTAAGGAAATCAATAAAGAACTAGCCGATGCAATTGGTGATTTAACTGACATCTATGGAATTAACGTTGATCGTATTAATATCGATGAATTAACTCCAAGTAAGGCCATTCAAGAAGCCATGAATACTCAACTTACTGCTGACCGTGAACGACAAGCTGAAATTTCACGTGCTGAAGGGGATGCCAAGTCAGTTGAACTACGTACTAAGGCGCAAAATGAAGCATTAGTTGCGACTGCTGAAGCTAACGCTCAAGCTACCAAGACTAAAGCGGATGCTGAAAAGTACAGAATCGACAAGATTCAAGAAGCATTACGTGGTGCCGATGATAAGTACTTCAATGCTCAAAGCATCGAAGCATTCAGTAATCTAGCTAATTCAGACACCAACATGGTGGTTGTACCAAATGATGGTGCAGACTCATATGGTCAAATGACTACTTTTGCAAAACTACTAAAGCAAAACAACGAAAAGAAAGAAAATAAAGAATAATAAAAAGGAATCGGCGAAAGCTGGTTTCTTTTTTAATGTTCCAAATTATTATTTTAAATTCAAAAAGTGTATGATTGGAATTATACATATAAGAAACAGGGGAAGTTATTGAATGATTATTAACAGAGATCATGATTTTTATAATCTAGATGAAGAAGGCAGAAGAGAATTTGAAAAAGACGTCGAAGCTGCATTTAGCAAGGAACAAGCAGATGATATTTTAGATAACGAAAGAATAGAAGCTTTATACGATTGGACTATTTATGAAGTTGATACTTTTACCCACGAGTATAAGGGCTTTGATGATGATAACGATGATGAAGACTTTGATTCTTTATTACAAATGAGAATCCGATTGAAAAGAGTCGATTGGTGGAGTGAAGAAAATCAACAGGGTGAACATGATGATATCCTTATGGATTTGATATTTGATAATGTTTCTTATTTTGATCAAAAATTTAATATGTATAATCTAATGGAATTAGATGACAGTTCACGTAAATATATACCAGTATGCACATGGGGAATGCATGTCATCGTGGATTGGTGTGTTAAAACCAGCGACGAAGGTATCAGTATTAAAATAGCTACGGACAATACTTTTGTATTAGCGGTAGACTGTTTGAAGGTATCCATAAAGAAATTGAATTTTAAATAAAAAAGACCTGACGTATGTCAGGTCTTTTATTTATCATTTTTAATACCGTTTTTTTTATGTCGGTTATTGCCATCAATCCAGATACAAATGAATCCAATGATAATAAAGAATAAATTAAAGAAATCATGAAATGAGTACTTATCACGAGAAATCATTGTATAAATTACAAAAGCAACAGCTAATAAGGGGATAATTCCACCAATCCAAAAGTACTTGGTATCGGTTAGTACGTACGTTTCTAGTAAGTAAAGTGCAACAATCACTAGTAGAGGAATAATGAAACCCATTTCTTTTTTCACATCCGTTCCTAATTAATGTATCATGTAGATATAATACAGAAGAATTGGAGATAATTCAATTGACAAAAAGTGTTGAGATTAACAATTTAAATAAACGCATTGGCAAGCGATTAATCCTAAACAATATCTCTTTTGAAATTAATCAAGGCGACATTGTCGGATTGGTCGGTGAAAACGGTGCTGGTAAGACCACCATCATGAAGTCAATCCTAGGGATGATTGAAACCAATGGTGGATTAATCAGTATTGATGGTAAAGAAGTGACCGTTTCTAAAAGAGACGGTCTAAAAAATGTTGGTTCATTGATTGAAAATCCCGTATTGTATCCGTACTTGAGTGGGATGCAACATTTGGAATTGTTCTCTGAAACCAAGGATAACGAAATGATTGATTATTTGGTTAATCATTTAAACATGCAAACATACATAAATAAAAATGCGTCGAACTACTCGTTGGGGATGAAACAAAAACTAGCGATTGCGATGGCGTTAGTTAACCACCCTAGTTTCGCCATTTTAGACGAACCAGTTAATGGTTTGGATCCAAAAAGTACCAAAGAAGTCAGAGATTTAATCTTTGACTTGAACAAGGCAGGCACTACATTTTTAATCTCCAGTCACATTCTTGCAGAATTGGAAAAGATTATTAACCGTGTCATTATCATCAAAAAGGGGACCAAAATTTTTGATAACTACCTAGAATATTTTGGTAATAAAGTGAATAGAACAGTCATTAAGACATCAGACGATAAATCTGCTACAGATATTCTTAAAGCAAACAACATTGAGGTTTCAATGAATAACGGTGAACTAACAATTAGCGGTGATTTTAAATTGCAAGAAGTAATCGATTTGATAAATGGTGAAAAGATTAGTTTTACATCCCTCCAGACTATCAATGATGACTTTGAAGACGATTTAATTCAAATTCTGGACGAAAAGTAGGAGGGTAGAAATGTTATATCTAATTAAACAAGAAATGTTCAAAAATTATCATAAAAAATCAACATTCGTTTCAATGATTATTCAAGTAGTGATTATGTTAGCAATGGCACTTTTATCCTTGAAATATAAAAATATTTTCAATGGGATGGCACTTTTTAAAGAAAATTATGATGCCACATTGTGGATTGTGTTTGTCTTAATCTTCTTGGCTAGTAATATCTTTTTAAACGAATACAAGTATGGCACGATTAAGCTACTAATTTCTAAGGAGTTTAGCAGAACTAAAATTTATTTCAGTAAGGTCATTTTCGTCTTTATTCAATCAATAATTTTATATCTACTTGCGATAGTAATGACGTTTATCATTAATTTCATTTTCACCAGAGTGGCAATTACTTCAGCAGATATGAAAACATTCTTTACCAATATTATCTGCGAATTCTTCTCAACCTGGTTAATTGTTAGTCTATGTTTTCTTCTAGCTTCGATATTTAGATCGTCTGGACTATCAATTACCATCAGTATTATCTTGTACTTCTCAGCCTCAATCGCTGCGAACCTAATGTTTATGGTGATTGCGTCAAACCAGTTACTAAGATTTAACCCAATTAACATGCTAAACATCACTAACCAAGCTGGTGATGCAGCATACAGTCATGCCACACTATTACCAATGTATGCGTACTTTATTTGGATTCCAATTTATGTTGCTATTTTCACAATCGTTGGAAACTACATTTTTGCACAAAGAAACAAATAAAAAAGACCTGACGGATGTCAGGCCTTTTTTATTTATGAATTACTTTCTTGCAGACTTTAATCATCGATTGAATTTGTT
>CAMLMR010000047.1 GCA_946481335.1 uncultured Lactobacillus sp.
CTTATATAATAAAGCAATTATTCTTGGTGGGATTTTTAGTTTGACATTTGGGTTAATATTAATGAGATTATTCGGTATCATTGGTGCCATGTGGGGAACCGTCTTCACAGAAACATTTATATCTAGTTATGAACTTTATATGTTAAGAAATCAGTTGAATTTACAAGGATTATTCAAGAATTTAAAGGGATATTGTATTAGTTCCGTAGTCATGTTTGTTGTCGTCTACACAATATCAACATCATTTAAGTTTAACTTTTTAATTTTAATGTTGAGCATTATTACTGGGGTTTCTGTATATGTGATATCTCTAGCTATAACAGACTTAAAAAGATTTAAATTAGAATATAAACGTATAAAAAATTATTTTTGTAAGAAAGAGGGATGAATTTGAAATATCTTGTTGTTGGCTCAGGCCTTTTTGGATCAACCTTTGCTTATGAAGCAGCAAAAAGAGGTCATAATGTCACCGTTATTGAAAAGAAGAGTCATATTGGTGGTAATATTTATACAAAAAACATTGATGGCATTAATGTTCATATGTATGGTGCTCATATTTTTCATACTAGCATGAAGAACATTTGGGATTATGTCAACCAATTTGCTGAGTTTAATAACTATATTAATAGTCCTATAGCGAATTATAATGGCGAAATTTATAATTTACCGTTTAATATGAATACATTTAATAAATTATGGGGAGTAAAGACACCCAAGGAAGCTCAAAATAAAATAGATGAGCAAAGAAAGTCATTAAACCTTCCAACCACTCCAACTAACCTTGAAGAACAAGCGCTATCTCTCGCAGGAACTGATATTTATAATAAATTAATTAAGGGATATACTGAAAAGCAATGGGGAAGAAAAGCAAGTGAGTTACCATCTTTTATTATAAGAAGACTTCCTTTTAGATTTACTTACAATAATAATTATTTTAACGATCCTTACCAAGGAATTCCAATCGGCGGATATACACAAATAATTGAAAAAATGTTAAAGAGTGATTTGATTTCCGTTGAGTTAAATACAGACTTTTTTGATTATAAAGATAAATATTTAAATTCAGGTTACGACAAAATTATTTTTACCGGTATGATCGATCAATTTTTCAATTATAAACTAGGAGAACTTGAATACAGAAGTTTAAGATTCGAAACAGAAGAGATGGATGTTGATAATTACCAGGGAAATGCAGTTGTTAACTATACTGATTCAAAGACACCTTATACCAGAGTAATTGAGCATAAACATTTTGAATTTGGCAGTGGAGAAGATAATAAAACAATTGTAACGAGAGAATATCCACAAAATTGGGATAGAACAAAGGAACCATACTATCCAATAAACAATAAGAAAAACAGAGAACTTTATAAAAAATATGTTAATCTTGCAAATTCTGAAGCAAAAAATGTGATATTTGGGGGAAGACTGGGTCAATATAGATACTATAATATGGATCAAACCATTATGGCTGCTTTAAACCTAGTTTCTCATGAGTTTAGCAATTAAAAATCCAAGGGGTTATTATTTTGAAAAAAAATAGAGCTAATTTTCTTATAATTATAAGTTTCATTTTTATATCAATATTGTCATGTTCACTACTTATTAATAGCCATGTTTTAATAGGTGCTGATGACATGCAATTTCATCTAAAAAGAATTGCAGAATTAAGTGAGTCATTAGCGCATGGGAAAATAATTAATTATTTTTCTTTCAATTATTTCCATGGTTCTGCAGTAATGGCTTTTTATCCATATTTTAATATTATAGTTGTGGGTATTTTGAAATTATTTATTGGTTCTATATTTAAAACAATATATGTATATTATGGACTACAAATCCTTGTATCATTGATTGCATCTTATTTCTCTTATTTTTCATATGCAGGTAATAAACGCAAAGGATATATTTTTGCTGTAGCTTATTCAATGTCACCATGTTTATTTTTCTATCAATTTAGTAACATGGATCTTGGAGTGGTGACAGCTTATATGTTCTTACCGGTTGTATTTTTTGGTACTTTAAAAATAATATACTTAAAAAGAAAAACTTCTATGATTGTAATTGGTTTATTTTTTATAATAATAAGTCATGTAATAAGTATTTTTATATCGCTATTTTTAATATTAATTCTTTGCTTGGTTAATTTAACGAAAATAGAAAAAAAGCAAATTATAAATATAATAACTGATATAGTAATATCTTTTATTTCGACTTTCTTTGTTTGGTTGTATCCAACTTACCTATTTTTGGTAAATCATTTTAAAATTGCTACCCCTGGAAGATTCGCACTAACTGGACAAAAATTTTCTGATTTCTTTTTATCAATTTTTTCCAATAAAATAAGTCCTTACATTTCAATAGTCGGTATTTTTGCCATATTCTTGTTTGCTTTTTGCTATAAAAAAATCACTGTTGAAAACAAAAAGATTTTTTGGATTGCAATAGTACTTATTTTAATATGCAGTAACATCTTCCCATGGGGGATAACTAATGTTTCTGTCTTTAAGGCTTTTCAAATTTTCCAATTTACATGGAGACTTTATTTAATACCAAACTTACTATGTATTTATATTTTTTCTGAAGAAATAACGCAATTTAGTGTTTTTAATAGATTTAAAGGATTGATTACTTTCGGTATCGTTTTATTAGTTCTATTACTTCAATTCGGTAATCAAGTATCATTGTTACATACAGCTAACAATAGATCTGATTTCAGCTATTCATATGTTAATAAAAAAATGGCAGATGGATATAACGTTCATAAACAAAAGCGTGTTTTTGCTAGCGACAATGGAAAATCTATTTATAAGATTTCAACTGACAGCGACTATTATAGATTAATAAACACCTATACTAATACTGTTGGACCGGATTATTATCCAAAGCAAAGCGTGGCAGACCTTAACAGTTCTTTTGATGACATCAATAATAATATGGTTATGGGTTCAAAAAAAGAATCAGGTGTTTTAAAACGTATTGGATATAACAAATTTGAATTTTTCGTAAAACATAGAAATAAAAACATATCGTTACCGATTGTTTTGTATAAAGGTGAACACTTACAGATTACTTTAAATGGAAGAGAAGTCAGTTATTATAATGATAATGGAATTTTGAAATTGAAAGGTAATTTTAAGGGTAAGTACATTGTTGCGATAAATGCTAGAATTAGCTATGTTTTTTACTTATTTGATATTATTTCAGTAATAATACTTATATCTTATTTATTAACTATATATATGTTAGGACGCATGGAAAAAGTGAAATTATCTAATAATTAGGAGTGTTTTTTTTGGATAATAGTAAGTATTGGCGTAGGAACTTATGGATTCTTCTCTTTGGTACATTTTTAACTGGGGTAGCTTTTAGTGAGGTTATTCCATTCCAGCCACTTTATATTTCTGAATTAGGGTCATTTAGCAAAAGTCAATTATCATTATTAAGTGGTGTGGTATATGCTTCTTCATTTATAGTTGTTATTTTTACTTCTGCAATGTGGGGAAGGTTCGCTGATAGGCATGGTAGAAAAAGAATGGTATTGCAAACATCATTTGGATCAGCAGTTACACTATTTTTAATGGCATTTTGCACCAACGTTTGGGAATTATTGTTATTGAAATGTTTACAAGGTTTTTTTGATGGAGTGATACCAAACTCCATAGCATTAGTAGCAACTGGAACACCTCGAAAAAAAACAGGGTACGCACTTAGTTGGTTGTCGACAGGATATACAAGTGGATTCTTGGTGGGACCAATTTTTGGTGGATTTTTAGTTAAGATATTTAGCATTAGAGTTTCGTTTATGCTAACGGGATTTTTACTTTTTTCCTTTTTCTTATTAACTTATTTTTTTGTTAAAGAAAAATTTGAACCAATCTCTATTGAAAAAAGACAGAAAAAGGAATCTGTTTTTCATATAATTAAGGGATTCCCTAATTCACACTTTATTGTATCGATGCTAATTGTATCAATCTCCCTACAAATAATGAATAATTCTATTAATCCAATTATTACTTTATATGTTAAAGAATTAATGGGTAATTCAGGAAATGTTTCTGTGGTATCTGGTATAGTTGCTGCTATGCCAGGTATAGGTATGGTAATAATGTCGCCATGGTTTGGAAAATTTGGTGATAAGTTTGGGACGAATAAGGTCCTTTCTATTGGATTCATATTGTCTACAATATTTATTTTCCCACAGGGACTTGCTCCAACTGTCTTAATATTTGGAATATTTAGATTTTTAAATGGTGTATCGAACGCTGCAATATTCCCTTCCGTCCAAACACTTTTGGCAAAGGGAACCCCACCTGAATTAACAGGAATGGCGTTTAGCCTCAACCAGGGCGCTCAAGCAATTGGAATATGTATTGGATCAATGATGGGAAGTATTATTTCGTCAATATGGAACTACAATGCAGTTTTCTACTTTAGTGCTTTAATTGTTTTCATTACTTTCATAGTGATAATGAAAAAAGTTCCAGAATTAAAAAATAAACTTTAATATCCTAGGACGTGCTATATGAAAAAAATATTTTCAATTATAAAAGCGGTGTTGAAATTTTTTAAACTAAACTTTTGTGTTAGATGGATAAATGATTTTTACCATATGTACTGGTATAGAAAACTAAAACCATTTTTTATTAGTGCAGAAAAAAATAATAAGTCATTTAGTGTAAGCAATTCAAAAAAAATATGGGTTTTTTGGTGGCAAGGATTAGATAATATGCCATTGATTGTTTCAAAATGTTATAAATCCATATTAAACCACTCGAATGGATTTGAGGTTGTTCTTGTAACTAAGGATAATTTTAATGATTATACTGATATAGATCATAATATATTAGAAAAGTTTAGACGTGGATATATAGACATTACATTTTTTTCTGATGTCTTAAGATTTAACCTATTAAAAAATAATGGTGGAATTTGGATAGATGCAACGGTTATGCCAGTTTCTGATATCGAAAAAGATTATTTTAGTGATATATTTACTGTTGGAATCAATGACAAAAAATATCATGACAGTATTAATGGAGGATTCTCTAGTTTCATTTTCGGAGGCACTAATACTGAATTAATAGGTTTCATGAACACGTTTTATGAAATATATTATAAAAACAACGATAGAATAAATTATTATTTCACCTTGGACTTAGCTCTTCAACATTGTTATAAAAATAATATTGGTGGATTTAAAGATTACGTAGACGATGTTTCTTTTGATAGTGATCCGGATATAAATAGCCTCTCACCAATATTAAATGACAGATTTGACTATACTATATATAAAAAATTTAGAACAAGATTTTTTAAATTGACATATAAAAAAGAATTTATGGATGATGAAGATACTTTTTACTTGAGAATAGTTAATGATAAAGATCCGTTTAGATTATAGATTTTATAGGAGTTGCTTTATGAGCTTTTTAAAAAAACATTCAAAAATAATAACTATACTTTTTTTAATGATATTAATATCTGCTTATTTAAAGTTATGGCTATCTTCTGATGAATACTTCACCATTGAAATGATAAAGAGGAGTTATCATAGTATTGTTTATGTGGATTCATTTGATGTACATCCACCACTTTACTATATTGTTTTGAAATTCGTATTAAGTGTTGTTCTTCCCTTTAAGCACACAGTGATTTTAGATATTTTGTTTTCTAGATTGTTCTCAGTATTGTGCACAATCTTAACAATTCATTTTTTGATAAAGATAAATAATTATTTTGGAATAACTATAAAAAAACATATACAATATTTGATTTTTTTCTTAATACCGAATGTACTGTTTGCTGATAATATGAACTTTTCACCATCTATAAATATTAGGATGTATGCGTTAGCAACACTCTTTGTAGTTCTGACGATGTATTATTGTATTAAATATAATAATAGTGAAAAAATCATTTACCAGGTTTTTATCATATTATTTGCGGAACTGTCGGCTTACACTCATTATTATGCTGCAGTTATTTCAGGTTTATTTATATTTTTATACTTCTTATACTTCTTATATAAGAAAGAAATAAAACAATGTCTATTTTATTTATTATCTGGTATCATTTTTTTCGTGTTATATATTCCATGGATTGTTTATGGATTGTCAGTTCAATTTAGATCATTGGCATTTTCAGCTCCGCTATATAAATCTGTCATTCAATTTATAATAGCAGTATTTATAATTTTAATTTTCATTGTTCCATATATTTATTTATATAAAAATAATAATAACAATAAGAGAAATGATTTAAGAATTTTATTCTTTATAAACGTTATAGTTATACTTATTACTACGATTTATTCTGTTATTAAGTCTCCAATATTCTTAATTAGATATGTTTATCCTTCTATGATAATAATGGAATTTATGTCAGTATGTTTTGTAATTCAACATTTTAAGAATAAAGAGATAAGAATAAATAGGTTTATTAAATTTTCTATCTTAGTGCTTATGCCTGTAGTTTCTTTAGTATCTTTTGTTCATGAATCTTTAATTGTTTCTCCAATATCAATTAATCTTTATAAGAATGATAGGTATTTTTCTAGTTTTAAAGGAAAATATGTAAATATTGATAAAGCTAAGTATATTGTTAAGGATTTTGATTTTAATCACTCGAAATTAAATAACGATACTGAATATGGCCTATATTTAGAGTCAATTGGAAAAGTTCCATATGTAACAAATAAAGATAGATATAAATACGATTTGACTAATAGAGCTTATCCAAGCATACATTTTGTTCCTGAAACAGTAAAATATATGAAAAAATAATAAAAAAAGAGATCTCGTTCAGAGGTCTCTTTTTTGTTTTCCAATTTAAATAAAACTTAAACTTTGATTTACCGCCTGATATTGATTAGAAAATAATGATATTATATAATGATTTTGTTATGCAAAAGTAATTTTTTAGACAATTTGTTTATTCTATTGTTAGATTACAGTTATCAATACGTCTGACTTATTACATAGTAATAATAGGCAAAACCGCTGGCGGTGCTGCTTATTATTAGTTTTTTTATACGATTAATTTATCAAAAGATATTATTAAAGTATGTTAGTTTTTTGTTAACTTTTTTGGAAAATAGATAGGAGATTAATCATGGAAAGTAAAAAGCTACACTATAAAATGTATAAATCTGGAAAAACATGGGTAGTTGCAGGAATCTGTACAGTTTCATTTGGACTTGCTTTATTGAACAGTAACGTTGATGCTAATGCTCAAACTACCGGTAACGTAACAGTTACTAGCACAAGCACTCAACAAAAGGACGATTCCTCATCAGAACAACAAACAAAGGTATCTAACGCAGCCACTACAACACAACAAGCAAGTGAAAAAACAAATTCATCAGCTGTATCATCTGCATCATCAAGCCAACAATCCACTAGTGATATAGCTTCTAGTGCAACTTCACAATCTGTTGATTCAGGTGCTGTAACCGTCACAACACAATCAACTGCTTCAAACTCAGCAGCTGGCATTGTAAGTGACCCAAGTGATCCTAAATACGATTTCAACTATGCACCAACATTTAACCCTAAATTCGAACAAAATTACCACTACAATAACCCTCAAGGTTTCTCAAACGATATTCAAAGTATCGTTCCAAAGTATGATGAAAACGGTAATGTTAAATATTGGGAAGTTTACTATTTAGGAACTCAATATCCAAATAACTTTAACTACTCAAGTCATTGGTATGGATTAAAGACTACAGATTTCGTCCACTTTACTCCATTATCAAATCCAGATAATCCTACATCAAAAGATAATGTAGCTATTCCAGATGCAGCTTACAAAGATAAGAACGGCAACTCCGTTGAAGTTGCAGACAACAACAAGAACGGTATTCCTTGGGATTACGTTGCTACCGGAACCGTTATTATGAACAATGCGATCAACAACACACCATTATTCACAAAAGACGCATGGGGTAACACAATTGATAGCGATGCCGAATTATCATACTTCTCAACATTTGGTAATAACGGTACCCAACAAGGAATCTATTTAGCATACAGTAACAAGGGTGCGCAATTCCACCCATACAGTAGCCAACCAGTTGTTTCATCAAGCATTGTTGGTAAACAACCAAGTACTGACTTTAGAGATCCTTACATCACCACTAATGGTAAACAATTAATTATGTACGTTGCTGGTGGACTTAACCACAAGATGTTCACTTTGACTAGTAACGATGGTATTAATTGGAAACATAATGCCAAAGATGATGTTCAATTAGATGGATTAGTTGAAACACCAAACATTCAAACAATCAGTGGTCAAACAGTTATGATCTTTAGTTCACAACCAAGTTTGGCTAACAAGCAAGGATTCACTAGATACGTTACCGGATACTTTGATGGTAATGGTATCTTCAAACGTACCGGACCTATTACTAACCTAGATGACGGTTCAGATTTCTACGCAGGTAACTACGTTAAAATCGATAACGATACTGTTGCTAATGTTGGTTGGCTAGGGGACTGGATTTACACACCAAGTATTTGGAACGAAAAGACTTTCCCAGGTATTTTACATGCTGGATCATTTACCATGTCTAGAGCACTTCAATACAACGGTAAAGAAATCACCACTATTCCAATCGAACCAGGTCAAACTAAACTAGATTCAAAGACTAACGTTAAATCAGTTAAGAACGTAGTTAAGGTTCCATCTTCTAAGAAGGTTGAAATTGATTACAGCGCTGGTACTAACAAGAAGATTTATCTAGTTAGAAATGCCCACAACTCAATTACCATCACAATTGCTAAGAACAAGATGACGGTAGCTAGAAAGCAAGACAAGGGTGTAGTTAAGGGAATGAGTCTAACTACATCAACAAGCTTGAACAACGTTAAAATCAAACGTGTTGTTTTATATGTAGATAATTCATCAGTAGAAATCTACCTACCTCAAATCAAGAAGATGTTTACACTTCAAGATATTGCAAACGAAAAATCAAACCAAGCATACTCATTGACTACTGATAAGGCTGCTAAGGTTAACGTATACACATTTACAGGATCTGTAGATAGTAGTTATGTTAACAACTTATACCAAAGTCTTAGCGACAATCTAACTCAATTGAAATCACGTTTTGGTTCAGAAGCTTCTCAACTATCTTCAGTTTATTACGCTAACCGTAATTTAAAGAACGCCTTGAGTTACATCAATAAAGCTAAAAGCGTGGGTAGCGATGCAACAGCCAACGTGTACCTAGCAATGGCTAGCTACTACCTATCAAATTCTAGTTACTGGAACGATGTATCATCTGACTTGAATGTCGATGCTAGTTCAGTTGCTGACAGATATGCAGCACGTTTAGGCCAAGCTAAATCTTCTTATGAAAAAGCAACTAAGGCATTAAATGCTGCCAAGACTAAGATGAATAAGAAGCATTCAAGTGCAAACGTTAAGGCATACAACAAGGCATTAGCTTCTTACAAGAAATCACAAAGCAGTTATCTTGCTTCATTCAATGACGTATATAAGCAAGCCAAATTAGCATCTAAAGATGTTAAGAGCAAGATTGCAGCTGCTAAACGTAAGGTATCTTCAGATCGCTCACAATTAAGTAAACTAAGAAAGACTATGCATAAGCATCATAGTAAGAAAGAAACTAAGAAGCTAACAGCTCAATACAACAAGCTATTAAAGCAATCAAAGACTAACAAGAGTGCTTATACAAAACTATTAAGCAAGCAAAAGTTAATCGCTAAGTTTACTAGTTCTCTTTGCACTATCAATCATGATGGTAAGAGCTTAAAAACAGCTAAATCAAATGCTGCAAAAGCTAAGACTGCTGTTAAGAAGCATAATACACGCAAGAATCGTGCAGCATATGCTAAATTAACAAAGCGTGTTAACAAGCTAAACAAAGTTATTAAGAATGCTGAAAATTTCATCAGTACTAATATTTCTGCATTTAAGTAGAAAATAAAAAAGAGACCTCCGAAGAGGTCTCTTTTTTTATTTAACTTCGACGTCACTTGATAATACGTAGGTGTTATTGTTGATCTTGTAGAAGTTAGTTTGTTCATCCTGAACTAATTTGGTAGAAGTTAATTTAGTTCCTTTTTTGTAAACAGATGATTTTTCTGAATCTAGACGTGGAAAACTGTATTGAGGAA
>CAMLMR010000048.1 GCA_946481335.1 uncultured Lactobacillus sp.
CGCCTAGGAAAAACAATATAATAATGTACAACTTTTGGGGTGCACATCATGGGTGTCTTTTTTATTATTTGCTTTGTTTCATTAGTTCATTTCTTAGTTCATCATCAACGGCATAGATGAAAAGTCCGTGAACACCACGTTTTAGTAAAACATTTAATTGGTTTCGAATTAACTCTGAAGATACATCTTCTTTTTCACCATTCTCTAAAGTTCTCTTATTAGTGACTTTTTTATCACAGCTCTTTGAACCATCGTAAACAATTCTACCATCTCTAAACTTTACAGATGAACCAATAATAACTCCACAGTAATTAAGATCAAAACCTTGGATTGTAAATGTTGATCCAACTTCACCGATAGTTTGTGGTTGTTCTGCCCATGATAGTCCCTTATATTTATCAGAAACACCCAGTTGATAATTCCATGGCAAATTAAAATCATCACCAATTTTAACACGCCATAGTCCATTATTTCCTACAGTATCATCATCCTTATTTGCATTAAATTTCCAATCATATGTTGCAACTAATCTAGATAAACCTTTAGTTAATGATTCAACATTATCATTATGCTTTTTGACTTCAGCATACATATCATTAACATCATCAAATACTCTTAAGTCATATTTATCGTCATTAGGAATCTTATTAATTTCATCTTTAGTAACAATATCTTCAATCCATTGAATTGTTTCTTTTGAAGCAACCATTCTATTTTGGTCAGATAACTCAATTAAATTATTATTATCTTTGGCATAATTTAAAAGTTCATCATAATAGCTTTTTTCTAAATAACCATTATTTTTCAATACTTGCATTGGGTCTAGTACAGCAACAACGACATCAGAAACATCCCTTATATCATTTAACTGATTCTTACCTTTATATGCCATATAACCTTGTGTAAATAATAGATGTGCTTCATCAACTAATGAAATATCAACTCTATCTTGATTACCTTGACTAACTTCGTCAACTAAATGCTTATTTAAAAACATTGTTGGTTTATTGGCTATACTATCTCCCATTTTGGTTTTAATGCCAATTTTAGAAGCTATATTTTCATACACTTTTACCTGTTCATCGTGATTAACAAGGATGTATGCTTCCTGGTTATCGGGATTATTAAGTTCCGCAAATAAAGAGCTTAATAAAACTGTTTTTCCAGTTCCTGCTGAACCCTTAATAATAATTAAATTATCTGTACTGCGTCCTTCACGAATGTCTTTAATTTTCTCAATTATTTCATCTCTAGCGTTTAACTGCTCATCAGTTAACTTATGGAAAGGAGACGCTTTAAAAATTGCAGAATTGGTAATATCATCAACGCTTGGGAATATATCTTTATTTTTCTTAGATAATTCTTCCCAAATGTTTTGAAAGATATCTCTAAAATGATCTCTTGTAAAATACAAATCTTGGTCATTTGATCTACGATTATTAAGTTCACCGATAGCATCGTCACTAAGGAGATATTTCATTAATTGGTTTTCAATATCTAATGTTAACGACTTATTAAATTCTTTATGAGCAATAACAATAATTTTTGCATCTTTAGAATTATTTAATTCTGCCCAATCCGTTCTATCTTCTGATTCGCTGTTCAAATGTTCTTCAGTTCTTCTAACTATATTGTTGGTTTCTCCAACATATGCTTTAAATTGACCGAATTTCTTTTTATTACCACGAATCTTATCTATAACTATGTATACAGTTGGGAATCTAGTTATTAATTCATGTTCTTCATTAGTATTATTTTGTTTCAAAATTTCTTGTTTTATGTCACTATTAATACTGTAATCATATTTTCTAATGATCGGTTTAGCTATTTCGCTATCAGACATATATGAAACACCCACCTTAAAGGAGAATTTTTATGGAATATAAAGATATAATTCAAGAATTAATTGAATTTAGAAACGACAGAGGTTGGAATCAATATCATACACTCATTTCATTATCTAGAGCGTTAGGTATTGAAGCTTCTGAAGTTGAAAAAATCTTTCTATGGAAGAAAGATGATAATTCTCTATCATCTAAAGAAAAGGATAACTTGAAGTTAGAATTAGCTGATGTACTAATATATTGCTACTACATGTGCGATAAGCTACAAGTTAACCCTAATGATATTATACAAGAAAAAATAAACATTAATAAAGGTCGAAGTTGGAAATTTGATAAATAAAAAAAGACACCCTGTCGCAGGGTGTCTTTTTTCTTATCTATTTCTTTTCAAATACAGTCACTGATTCAACGTGAACAGTTTGTGGGAATTGGTCAACCGGTTGAACTGGTTGAGTGATTTCATAACCGTATTCAGCTAAACGACGAGCATCACGTACTAATGTTGATGGGTTACATGATACATAAACAATCTTCTTAGGTGCTACTTGAGCAGCACTGTCGATGAATGATGATGCAAGTCCCTTACGTGGAGGATCAACCATGATAACATCTGGTTTCAATCCTTGTGCTTGCCATTTTTCCATTTGATCTTCTGCACTACCTGTTACAAAAGTAGTGTTGTTGATGTGGTTCTTTTGAGCGTTAATCTTAGCATCTTCGATGGCTTCCTTAACGATTTCCACACCATAAACCTTCTTAGCATGTTCAGCAACAGCTAGTGAGATAGTACCGATACCACAGTAAGCATCGATTACTGTTTGAGTACCATCTAGTTGAGCCTTTTCAATTGCTAGAGAGTAAAGCTTTTCAGTTTGTTCTGGGTTAACTTGGTAGAATGAGTTCAATGAAATAGCGAACTTCAAGCCAAGTAACTTATCTTCGATGTACTTCTTACCATCAAGGCAAACGGTACTCTTACCTAACAGACCGTTACCGTCTGACAAGTTGATGTTTTGCATGATACTTGTTACTTCTGGTAAGGATTCCTTGATTTCACGCACGATGATATCAACCATTGGAATCTTCTTGGTACGAGTAATCAAACCAATCATCATTTCGTTGGTGTAGTGACCTCTTCTAACCATGATGTTTCTAATCACACCACTGTGCTTAGTTTCATTGTATGGTTCGATGTGGTACTTACGTAGGATGTCTCTAACGACAACAATCGCCTTGTCGATTTCTGGATCTTGGATGTAGAAATCTTCAATGGTTACTAGGTCGTGTGAATGCTTACGGAAGAAACCAGTTTGTAGTTTACCGTTGATTGAACGAACTGGAATTTGAGCCTTGTTTCTGTAATGAGTTGGGTTATCCATCCCAATAGTTGGCAATACTTCAACATCCATCTTTGACTTATCGAAAAGTTCTTGGATTTGGTGTTGTTTAAATTCCAATTGTGCATCGTATTTTAGATGTTGTAATGGAGCGATTCCTGTACGAGTGTAGTTTCTGTCGATGTTTTCTACACGATCTGGTGACTTAGTTAGTAATTTTTCTAACTTCGCGAAACCAAAGTTTTGGTTAACTTTAATTACCTTAATCAAAGCTTTTTCGCCTGGAAGAGTGTCTTCAATAAACAAAGGATAATCTTCAATCTTGGCTACTCCCAAGCCTTGGTAAGTTAAGTCGACAATGTCGACTTCATATTCTTCGTTCTTTGTAACTGGTGCTTTAAATTTCATATTTACCCCTTTTTCTAAACAAAAAAGTTTTGTTGTAATCTTCTAAAATAATCATACAACAAAACTTTTCGTTTTTAAATTCCACTATGATAATTTATCAACTTTATCGACGAATTCTTTTTCAATCTTTTCAGCATCAAAACTGATAGATTTCTTTGGCATTTCATCGACATTGGCATACATTTCAATATGTTGTTTTAAGTCAATAAATGTCATTGGTGCGTCGCCACCATATTCACCATCCAAGTTAATTTGCATTCTGTCTTCGACAGGGTTAGCAACTAACTTGCTGGTCTTCTTGTAAATGATTCGAGGGTCATTGATATGGCGACCACCACTTAAGACTTTCGCAAGTAATTGAACGATTTCAATAATGTTACTGGTCTTAACAATAATCATTGTAAACTTACCATCATCTAATTTGGCGTCTGGAACGATTTGTTCCAAACCACCGATTGAGTTAGTCATAGCAAGTAAAAACATTGAAGCTTTACCTTTAAATTCTCCATCATCATATTCAAGGTCCATTTCGATTGGCTTAATTCTTGGCAGCAATTCTGCTCCGCGAACTAGATAAGCTAAGTAACCGAAAATAGTCTTTAAATCTGAAGGAACATCGTAGGTTAATTCGGTTAACAAACCACCACCGGCGATATTCATGAAGTATTTTTCTCCAGCTTTACCAATGTCCATGTTGAAAGTTTGGCCCTTCAACACTACCTTAGCCGCTTCAATTGGATCTTCTCTTGGAATATGCAATGCACGGGCAAAGTCATTGGTAGTCCCTGCTGGAATAATGGCTAGCTTGGGACGTTTTTCTAGTGGTGCAATCCCATTAACAACTTCGTTAATGGTTCCATCCCCACCAGCAGCAACAATCAAGTCAAAGCCATCTAATGATGCTCTTTTAGCTTCATTTTGCGCTGAATTAGGTTCAGGAGTGGTTGCATATGCACTAGTTTCATAACCAGCTTCTTCGAAAACAGCGAGAATATCAATCAGATTACGCTTCAAAGCCTCACGGCCAGATGTTGGATTGTATATTACACGTGCCCTTTTTTGCATTTCCAAATTCTCCTAAACTTTATTTATTAATGGATGCCATTAATAACTTGTTAACAACTTGTGGGTTTGCTTTACCACGAGTTTGTTTCATAATTTGACCAACTAAGAAACCGATAGCACGGTCTTTACCATTATGGAAGTCTTCCACAGATTGTGGGTTGTTTGATAGAACTTCATCAATAATTGGTTGTAATTGTGCAGGGTCTGATAATTGAACCATTCCGTTGTCTTCAACGAACTTCTTAGGTTCTTTACCTTCAGTAATACCCTTGAAGACTTTCTTAGCCATCTTAGATGAAATAGTACCGTCTTCAATTAACTTAATCATTGTAGATAAGTTTTCAGGGGTAATTTCAGTTTCAGATAGGTCTTTTTGTTCATCATTCAAGTAAGCGTTAACGTTAACTTGTAGGTAGTTAGATGCCATCTTAGGATCTGCACCTAATTTAATCATGGCGTCGAAGAAGTCAGCCATTTCCTTAGTTTGAGTAAGAACCATTGCATCGTAGTCCTTCAAACCAAATTCGTTAACGTAACGTTGACGACGACTAGCTGGCATTTCTGGCATTGAATCGTTGATTTCGTTGATCCATGCATCAGTGATGTCTAGTGCTGGTAGGTCAGGTTCTGGGAAGTATCTGTAATCATCCGCACCTTCCTTAACACGCATTAGGATAGTCTTACCAGTTGTTTCATCAAAACGTCTAGTTTCTTGTTGAATTTCGCCACCAGACATGATTACACGTTGTTGACGTTTTTCTTCGTATGCAAGACCTTTTCTTACGTAGTTAAATGAGTTTAAGTTCTTTAATTCGACCTTAGTACCGAATTCTTTTTGACCGTATGGGCGGATTGAAACGTTAACGTCCACACGCATTGAACCTTCTTCCATCTTAACGTCAGAAATTCCTGTAAATAGGATTCTTTCACGTAAAGCTTCAAGGTAAGCATATGCTTCATCAGGTGAAGCGATATCTGGTTTTGAAACAATTTCGATAAGTGGAGTACCTTGACGGTTCAAGTCAACGTAAGAGAACTTGTTTCCGTGGGTATTCTTACCGGCATCTTCTTCAATATGCATTTCTTCGATACCGATTTTCTTCTTCTTACCGTCTACTTCAATTTCAATCCAACCATCATGCGCATCAGGAGTATCCTTTTGTGTGATTTGGTAAGCCTTTGGATTATCTGGGTAGAAGTAGTTCTTACGATCAAAGTGAGGGTGTTTTTCAACTTCAGCATGTAGTGCTAAAGCAGCCATAATCCCTGATTTAACAACACCTTTGTTGGTTGATGGTAATACCCCTGGGTATCCCCAATCAATTACGTTGGTGTTTAAGTTAGGGTCAACCCCGTATTGTACGGGAGATGGACTGAAAATCTTAGAGTTAGTCTTTAATTCAACGTGGACTTCTAGTCCAATTGTAGTTTCAAAGTTCATTATTGTGCTCCCCCCATCTTTGGATCTTGCTTATGGAAATCAGTGTTTTGTTCGAAAGCGTAAGCAGCTTGGTATAGAGTTGATTCATCAAATGGCTTACCGATTAATTGCATACCGATTGGTAGTCCGTCTGAGAATCCTGCAGGAACTGACATTCCTGGAAGACCTGCCATGTTAACAGGAATGGTTAGAATATCATTCATGTACATAGTGATTGGGTCTTTTTCATCCTTCAAGCTGTAAGCTGGAGTAGGAGCTGTTGGTGTCAAGATTACGTCGTAGTCTTGGAAAACATTCTTGAAGTCGTCGATGATTAAAGTACGAACTTCAGCGGCCTTCTTGAAGTAAGCATCAAAGAAACCAGCTGATAGTGAGTAAGTACCAACCATGATACGACGTTTAACTTCGTCACCAAAACCTTGTGAACGACTCTTAACGTATAGTTCTTCTAGGTTCTTAGCATCTTGTGCTCTGTAACCGTAACGAATACCATCGAAACGTTGTAAGTTAGATGATGCTTCTGAAGGAGCAATGATGTAGTAAGCTGCTACACCGTACTTACTGTTTGGAAGAGATACTTCTTCAACAGTAGCACCTAATTCACGGTACTTGTCAGCAGCGGCTAGAATAGCATCTTGAACATCTTTATCAACACCTTCACCTAAGTATTCCTTAGGTAAAGCAATCTTCATACCTTTAACACCCTTATCGATGTTTGCAGTAAAGTCAGGAACTTCCTTGTTTGAACTTGTCATATCATGTTCATCTTTACCGGCAATGGCATTTAGAACTACGGCGTTGTCTTTAACAGTTCTAGTCAATGGACCAATTTGGTCTAAACTTGATGCGAATGCAATTAATCCCCATCTTGATACACGACCGTATGTTGGTTTCATACCAACGATACCGTTAAATGATGCTGGTTGTCTGATTGAACCACCGGTATCTGAACCTAGCGATACTAAGACATCCCCTGCAGCAACTGCAGCAGCGGCACCACCTGATGATCCACCAGGTACCTTGTCTAAGTTCCATGGGTTCTTAGTCTTACCATGGAATGATGTTTCAGTTGAACCACCCATGGCGAATTCATCCATGTTGGTCTTACCAATGTTGATAGTGCCTGCTTCTTTCATCTTAGCAACGGCTGTCCCATCAATGATTGGTTTGAAGTTTGATAGCATCTTAGAACCTGCAGATGTTAATACACCCTTGGTTAACATGTTATCTTTCATAGCAACTGGAATACCTGATAATACGTTATCTGGGTCAATTCCGGCCTTATCAATTTCTTGGGCTTGCTTAATTGCATTTTCTTCATCGAAAACGACGAAAGCGTTAATATCTTCATCGTTCTTCTTAGCATTTTCAATTGTTTGTCTTGTTAATTCTTCGGCGGTAATATCACCATTAACTAGGCTTTCGTGAATGCTAAAAATATCTTTTCCTAAATAGTCCATCTTCACTAGTCCCCGCTTTCATCAATGATTGTAGGTGTTCTAATTAATCCGTCGGAAACATCTGGTGCGTTATCTAGTAATGCATCCCTTTGTCCCCAATTATCAGCAACATCTTCTCTCATAACGTTAATTTGATCTGTAACACTAAATGTTGGTTCGACATTGCTAGTATCTACATCATTTAAGGAATCAAAAATTCCCATGATACTACCTAATTGGTCAGTAAAGTATGGTAGTTGTTCATCGGTTAATTCTAGCTTAGCCAATGATGCAACGTGACTTACTGTCTCTTTACTAATTTTTTCAGACATCGTTGTTCCCTCTTTCTTATATATATTGATAATACTGCTATCAGTATTTTAACACATTCCCATTAGTAACTGGTAAAAACGTGAGTATAGAAATTCTTTGATCCAGTTTTTCTTGATAAGAAGCTTTGAATTCCTTCTGAAGAACTAACTTGGATATCAATTGGAATGTTGTTTGGTAAGTACTTCTTAGCTGTAGAAGCTACATATTGAGTGAAACTGATGATTTCACTTTGACCATAGAATTGAGTGGTGATGTTTACGTGCAAACCACGTAGGCTTCCATCAACATAGTGAGCTTGAGCGGTAACACCACTTAAGTTAGGGAAGAACTTTTGTACTTGGTTCTTGAAGTTTTCAAAAGCGTCTTCGTCGTTACTGTTAACTTCACTACTTGAACTATCTGGTAGGACGTAGTTCTTGATGTTTAGTGACTTCCAGTTATCAACGCTGGTTGAACCGGCCTTGTTAACTGAGTAAGAGAAGAAGTTACCACCAACTAGACTATCGTTAGATGCTTGTTTGTATAAAGCAATCACGATTGGAATATTCTTTAGGTCCTTCTTTTGTCTTAGACGTTGTAATACCTTGTCGGCAATTGCCTTACCTTGTTTTTCAATATCACTATCACTTAATTTTCTTTGGTAAACGGCACCATATGCTTCCTTACGGTAGTAGTAAACGGAGTTAATTCCAAGACCAACAGTCATCCCCTTAATCTTTAGAGAACCATGACTTTGTTCCATGAAATCTTGTTCATCCATTTGTTGTAGGTATAGTGGTTCTTTGGTATCGCTACCTGAGGGGTTTAAACCGTCAGGATTATTTTTGCTCTTACGACCTAACCAATCTTCGGCTGTACTAGTGTCGATGTATTGGCCTTCTTGTAGGATGTATGTATCTGTTGGGAATTGATCCTTTGAGATACTTAGTAATCCATTTTCAAAACCTTTTAGGTTTAATTGATTGTCATTTTGTTGAACAGAAACCCCTCTGGATTTACTGGTTAAGTAGTGACCATTCTTAATTACACCTTGATAATAATTGCTATTAGTTTGAGAAATAACTTGAGTACCAGATGAACTGCTACTACTATCGTCACTTCCACAAGCTGCTAACACTAATGCACTTAGTAGTGCTACAAATAAAACGTTTAATTTTTTCAATTTGCTTTCCTCCACAAATTACTTAGTTTCATTAACTACAGCAATAAAATCTTGTTCAGACCAAACTTCGACACCTAAACTTTGTGCCTTTGTTAGTTTGCTTCCTGAATCTTCACCGGCAATCAACACGTCAGTCTTCTTAGAAACACTTCCTGTAACCTTAGCACCATGGTTTTCTAACCATTCACTGGCTTTTGGACGAGTCCATTCTGAAAGTTTTCCAGTTAAGACCATTGTCTTTCCAGCAACCGGTGAATCAGAAGTATCAATATCAGCTTGAGTGGCGCCTAAGTATTGCATATTAACACCCACTGATTTGAATTCATCGATTAGCTTTTGTGCTTCTGGATTTTCGAAGTAAGTCACAATGCTATCAGCAATTGTTTGACCCATTCC
>CAMLMR010000049.1 GCA_946481335.1 uncultured Lactobacillus sp.
CAAAACGTAAGAGTGGCGAAGATAAGATTCTAAAAGCTCTTAAGGACTTAGACTTGATGTCTAAGACACCAATGGATATTATGAATGAAGTATATAAATGGAAACGAGAAATCGATAAATAAATGAGGTGATTAATCTTGCATAAAATACATGAGTTATCAACAATTCTTGCTGATCAAATTGCAGCCGGAGAAGTTGTAGAACGTCCAGCTTCAGTTGTAAAAGAATTGGTTGAAAATTCAATTGATGCTAATAGTACTCAAATTGATATCAACATTGAAGATGCAGGATTAAAGAAAATCGAAATCATCGACGATGGAATTGGAATTAATCATGATGATGTCGAAATCGCCTTTAAACGTCATGCAACTAGTAAGATTAATAATCAAAGGGACTTGTTCAAAGTTCAATCTCTAGGTTTTCGTGGTGAAGCTCTGCCTTCAATTGCATCGGTTTCAGATGTTCATTTGAAAACATCAACTGGTGATGAAGGAACTTCGATTCATATTAAGGGTGGCGAAGTTCAAGAGGTTAAACCAGCAGAGGCTAGAAGAGGAACTAGTATCTGTGTTGAGGATTTATTCTTTAATACGCCAGCCAGATTAAAATATATGAAGACCATCAAAACTGAATTAGCCAAGATTTCAGATATTGTAGATCGACTAGCAATTGGTCATCCTGACATTGCTTTTTCATTAGTTCATAATCAACGAGAAATATTACGAACTTCTGGGAGAGGTCAATTGCAACAGGTGATTGGTGATATCTATGGTGCTAAGAACCTAAAAAGAATTATCAAGATTGAAAATGCTGATAATGACTTTAAAATTAGCGGTTTTGTAAGTTTGCCAGAATTAACGAGATCTTCTCGAAACTACGTTACCATCACTTTGAATGGTAGATATGTTAAGAATTACGCCTTATTTAAAGCCATTACAGATGGATACGGTTCTAAACTAATGGTTGGTCGTTATCCAATTGCAGTTTTAAACATTGAATTGGATCCAGTGCTTACGGATGTTAACGTTCATCCAACCAAGCAAACGGTTAGAATCAGTAAGGAAGATCAATTATGTAATTTGGTCGCTAAAACAATCTATGATACGATTTATCAAGAAAACTTAATTCCTGAAGTGATGACTAGAGACCGTGCTGTTCAACCAAGATATACCAATGAACAGTTGCAAATGCAGATTAATCAATACTCAAAGACTAGAGAAGAACCTAAGAGTGAACCTTTAGTTGATGATTATGTACAACCAGATAATGAACAACCTGCAGTTGAGGAAGATGTTTCCAAAGAAGATATCAAGACTTCTGATATTGATGCTATTTATATCAGTAATAAAGCTCAAATAGATGACGAGGAAGTTCAAAAGTTTGCTAAACGTTATGAACAACCAGTCACACCATTTGGGAAAACTGAAATTACTGATGATGTGGTAACCAATAACGAGAATCAACCAAGATTTCCGAAGTTATTGTATATCGGTCAACTTCATGGAACTTATTTAATTGCTGAGTCTGATGATGGGATGTACATTGTTGATCAGCATGCTGCCCAAGAAAGAATTAACTACGAACGATTGAGAACCGAAATTGGTGAAGTTTCAAATGACCAACAAAGTTTGTTAGTCCCGCTAGTTTTAGATTATCCTAATCGAGATGCGTTAATTATTCAGGAAAAATTAGGGATGTTAAAAGAAGTTGGATTAAACGTCGAACCGTTTGGTAAGAATAGCTTTGTAGTTAAACAACATCCAACTTGGATTGAAGAAGGTAATGAAGAAGAAACAATTCGAGAAATGATTGATTGGGTCATTAATCATAAGAATATTTCAGTAGCTTCTTTTAGAGCTCAGACGGCCATTATGATGAGTTGTAAGCAGGCAATTAAGGCTAACCATCATTTGGATAGAAAGCAGGCGGTTCATTTATTGGATGAATTATCCACTGTTAATAATCCGTTTAATTGCCCACACGGCAGACCAGTTTTAGTGTCTTTTTCTAATACAGATATGGAAAAGATGTTCAAACGAATTCAAGACCCACATACTAACGACAATTTTATGTAATCGAGGATAGACTATGTTTGAATATTTAAAAGGAACCATTGAAGATGTTCAACCTGGATACATCGTAGTAGATGTAAACGGCGTTGGATACTTGGTGTACACTTCAAATCCATATGTGTACCAAGTAGATAGTAAAGAACAAGTGAAGGTTTTCATTCACCAAGCAGTGACTGATTCATCACAACTACTTTACGGATTCTCAAGTCGAGAATTAAAATCAATTTTTGAAAAATTGCTAAATGTATCAGGGATTGGTCCTAAGAGTGCCTTAGCAATTATTGCCGGTAATGATCCACAATCATTATTGAATGCAATCAACACAGAAAATGTAACTTACCTAACCAAGTTCCCAGGTGTTGGTCAAAAGACTGCTAAGCAAATCATTCTTGATTTGAAGGGCAAGTTAGACGACATTGCTCCATCATTGTTTGATGATTTCACCGCTGAAAACCAACCATCACAAGATGAGAAGTCTGATAATCAAGCGTTAGAAGATGCCCTAGAAGCATTGAGTGAATTGGGATACTCAGCACGTGATATCAAGAAAGCTAGAAAGGCACTTGAAGAGATTGAAGTAACAACAACTGAAGATTATTTAAGACAAGGGCTAAGTGCTGTAACTAAATTTTAAGGAGGAGTATTAAATGGATGACAACCGCATTATCTCAGGCGATAGTGAAGGTAGAATTGAAGAAACATTTGAAAAATCACTCCGTCCGCAATATTTATCTGAGTATATTGGTCAAGATGACTTAAAAAAAGAGTTATCTGTGTACATTAAAGCTGCCAAACAACGTGAAGAAACTTTAGACCACGTTCTGTTGTATGGACCTCCTGGATTAGGTAAGACTACCTTAGCGATGGTAATCGCCAATGAAATGGATGCCAATATTAAAACTACCAGTGGACCAGCGATTGAAAAGACTGGTGATTTAGCAGCACTATTAAACGAATTACAACCTGGCGATATTTTATTCATTGATGAAATTCATCGACTACCTAAGACGGTCGAAGAAATGCTTTATTCAGCGATGGAAGACTTCAGTGTCGATATTGTCGTTGGGCAAGGTCCAACTGCTCATCCGGTTCATTTACCATTGCCACCATTCACTTTGATTGGTGCTACTACCAGAGCCGGTTTGTTGTCAGCACCATTTAGAGATCGTTTTGGAATTGTTGAACACATGAAGTACTACAATACCGAAGATTTACAAGATATTGTTTTACGTTCTGCAGATATTTTCCATACAAAGATTTACGATCAAGGAGCTCACGAAATTGCTAGACGTTCTAGAGGGACACCTAGAATTGCCAACCGTTTGTTAAAACGAGTTCGTGATTTCGCCCAAGTATCCAATGACGGAAATGTTGATGTTGATATCGTGGACACTTCACTTAAAATGTTGGGTGTTGATGATGAAGGATTGGATGCTACTGATATCAAACTATTGAAGACCATGATTGAGTTTTACAATGGTGGTCCTGTCGGAGTATCAACGCTTGCTGCCAACATTGGAGAAGAAGTAAATACAATCGAAGAAATGTATGAACCATATCTTCTTCAAATTGGTTATATAAAAAGAACTTCCAGGGGAAGAGTGGTAACCGATAATGGTTATCATCACCTTAATTATCCAATTAACCGTGATAATTAAAAACTGGACTAATATTGATAATTTTGATAAGATATATATTAAATTATGAGAGGTACGGTGAAATACAATGAGTAATTACAGTGGATTTATTATCTTAATCGTATTATTTGCGATTATGTATTTCTTGGTTATTAGACCACAAAAGAAACAACAACAAAAACACGCAGAAACTTTAAAACAACTTCAAAAGGGTGACCACGTAACAACAATCGGTCGCTTACACGGTATCGTTGACGATATCAACGAAGAAGAAAAGACTGTTACTTTAGATTGTGACGGCATTTACTTAGTATTTGACCTAAACGCAATCGCAAAGGTAACTGACCGTGTTGCTGAAGCTAAGTCAGAAGACAAAGCAGAAGAAACAAAAGAAGATAAATAATAAGTTGAAAGAGACAGTTTTCAGCAACGCTGAAGGTTGTCTCTTTTGTTTGTTAAATGCCTAAACAACATAAATGACCATATGATATAATTAAGTTATGAATTTTATAGAAGGATATTAGGAGCGATTATGAGTAAAATGTTTAATTTTTTCAATATATCAACGCAAAGTAAGATTATCAAAGCCATTTGCGATTTTGATACAATTATTATCCATAGACACCAACGACCAGATCCAGATGCATATGGCTCACAAATGGGACTAGCTAACATCATCAAGGCATCTTTTCCAAAGAAAAAAGTTTATTGTGTTGGAAAGCAATATCAAAGTTTCGATTGGTTAGGAACAACCGATGAAATTGATGACGATGTATACAAGAATGCATTAGTTATCGTTGTTGATACAGCTAACCAACCACGAGTTGATGATGATAGATATACTCAAGGAAAGATGATGATTAAAATTGATCACCATCCTAACGATGACCAATTTGGTGACATTATGTGGGTAAAACCTGAAGCATCAAGTACATCCGAATTAATCTATGATTTGTTTGAATCATCAAAGAAGTTGAAGATTAATGCGAATGCAGGTCGTTTACTTTACGCTGGTATTATTGGTGATACTGGTCGTTTCAAATATCCATCTACTTCATCCAATACATTTAGGGTAGCTTCTAAGTTAGCTAAATTGGATTTCTCAATTAGTGAAGTTAACACCATTGAATCATCAATTGATTTACCAATGGCTAGACTATCCGCATATGTATATGAAAATCTAAGCATTACCGATAACGGCGCAGCTTATATCGTGTTAAGCGACGAAGTTTTGGAACCATTTAACCTAGGTAACGAAAGAACTTCCGCAGTTGTGCCTCTTCCAGGCAATATTAATCAAGTAACCGCATGGGCCATTTTTATTCAAAAAGAAGATGGAACATATAAGATTAGTTTGAGATCAAAAGGACCTGCTATTAACGAATTAGCCAAGGAATTTGGCGGTGGCGGTCATGATTTGGCAAGCGGTGCAGCCGCTAAAGACGAAGATGAAATCAAGTCGGTAATTAGTAAATTAGACGAATTAGTCGCTAGTTACAAAGGAGAATAATAAATGCCAAGTACATTTAAGCAATACAACTTAAAGCCATTCATCATGGATGCTTTGGACGAGTTGAACTTTAGAGAACCAACAGCAATTCAAGAAAAGATTATCCCCGAAATTAGAAAGGGTAGAAGTGTTGTTGGACAATCTGCCACAGGTAGTGGTAAGACACATGCATTCTTGTTACCAATTTTTGATAATTTAGATGTTGATACTTTGGAAGTTCAAGCTGTAATCACAACACCAAGTCGTGAATTGGCTTACCAAATTTACAACAATGCAAAGCAATTAGCTAAACATTCTGACAAAACTATTCATATCGCTAACTACGTTGGTGGTACTGATAAGGTTAGACAAATTGAAAAGCTAAAGAATGAACAACCTCAAATCGTAATTGGGACACCTGGACGTATTTCAGATTTAATTAAAGGTCAACATTTACAAGTTCATACAGCAACTCAATTGGTAATTGATGAAGCTGATATGACTTTAGATTTAGGTTTCCTAAATGATATCGATAACATCGCTGCCAACTTTGGTAAGGATGTTCAAATGATGGTTTTCTCTGCAACCATTCCACAAAAATTAAAACCATTCTTGAAGAAGTATCTTGAAAATCCATATGTTGAAAACATTCCAAATAGAACAGTTATCAGTCCAACCATTGATAACTGGTTGATTTCAACTAAGGGTCAAAATAAGAATGACTTAATCTACAAGTTAATCACAATGGGTGAACCGTACCTTGTATTAATCTTTGCAAACACTAGAAAACGTGTTGAAGAAATTTATGAATTCTTACGTAATCAAGGATTAAAAGTTGGAATCGTTTCAGGTGATTTAACACCACGTGAACGTAAGAGAACAATGAAACAAATTCAAAATCTTGAATTCCAATACGTTGTAGCAACTGATTTAGCTGCCCGTGGAATTGATATTGAAGGGGTTTCTGATGTTATTAACGATGATATTCCAGAGGATTTGGAATACTTCATTCACCGTGTTGGTAGAACTGGTAGAAACAATATGCCAGGAACTGCGGTAACACTTTACTCACCAGACGAAGAAGATGAAATCGACGCATTGGAAAAGATGGGCATTTCATTCAAGCCTAAGGTTATTCGTGGCGGTCGTGTTGAAGATACTTACGATCGTAACCGTAGAAAGTCACACCGTCGTGGTCATGATAAGCTAGAACCAACCATGATTGGTATGATTAAGAAGAAGAAGAAAAACGTTAAACCTGGTTATAAGAACAAGATTAAACAAGAGCTTAAGCGAAACGATGAAATGAATCGTCGTATCCAACAAAGAGAAGAAGGACGTCGTAAGAGAAAGTCCAAGAAGAACAGTTCACAACGTTATAGATAACGTTTGACACCGGTTTTAATAAACCATATAATTTAGATATAAATTAGAGAACATGCTTGTGTAACTCCATTTTAAGAGACATCTTGGCTGGTGAAAAAGATGATTGAGTTTAACAAGTGCTATCTCGAGTAACAATTAAATCGCTTTCTCAGCGTTATTGAGACTTAAAGAGGTATACGAAAAAACATCGTTGCAAGTAAAGTGGTACCGCGCATATAGCGTCTTTACTAGCAACGGTGTTTTTGTGCTTATTGGAGGGAATTTCTATGAAAAAATTAGATAGTAGTCAAATTCGTGCTATGTATTTGGAATTTTTCAAACAACATGGTCACACAATTGAACCAAGTGCTTCACTAGTACCAAAGGATGATCCATCACTTCTATGGATTAATTCTGGTGTTGCCACTATGAAGAAATACTTTGACGGAAGCGTTGTTCCAAAGAACCACCGTCTAACTAGTTCACAAAAGAGTATTAGAACTAACGATATTGAAAATGTTGGTAAGACAGCTCGTCACCACACATTATTCGAAATGTTAGGTAACTTCTCAGTTGGTGATTACTTCAAGAAAGAAGCAATTACATGGGCTTTTGAATTACTAACTTCACCTGAATGGTTTGGTTGGGACAAGGAAAAGCTTTACATGACTGTATATCCTGAAGATACTGACGCAAAGAAATTCTGGCAAGAAGCTGGGGTTGCACCTGATCACTTAATCGACATGGATGATAACTTCTGGGACATTGGTCAAGGTCCTTCAGGTCCAGATACCGAAATCTTCTATGATCGTGGAGAAAAGTACGATAATTTATCACCAGATGATCCAGAAAATTACCCTGGTGGGGAAAACGAAAGATATCTAGAAGTTTGGAACATTGTGTTCTCACAATTCAATCACAAACCAGACAATACTTACGAACCACTTCCAAGAAAGAACATTGATACGGGGATGGGATTAGAACGTGTTGTTTCAATTTTTGAAGACGCACCAACTAACTTTGAAACCGACTTGTTCATGCCAATCATTGAAAAGACTCAATCACTAAGTGATGGTAAGAAGTATGGTGAAAACGCACAAGATGATATCGACTTTAAGATTATCGCTGACCATGCTCGTGCAATTACCTTTGCAATTGGTGATGGTGCACTTCCATCAAACGTTGGTAGAGGATACGTTATCAGACGTTTAATCAGACGTGCAATTGTTTCTGGTCACCGTTTAGGCATCAAGGATGACTTCTTATACCAATTAGTTCCTGTTGTTGGTGAAATTATGAAGTCATACTACCCAGAAGTATTGAAACAAAAGGATTACCTAGAAAAGGTTATTCATTCTGAAGAAAAGCGTTTCAATGAAACCTTATCTGATGGTTTACAACTTCTAGGTGAACTAATGGACAACTTGAAGAAGACTAACCAAAAGACTGTTGAAGGAAAAGACGCATTTAAACTATACGATACTTATGGTTTCCCACTAGAAATGACTAAGGAATACCTTGAAGATGCTGGTTTCTCAGTTGATGAAACTGGATTTAAGGCTGAAATGCAAAAACAAAAAGATCGTGCTAGAAATGCTCGTGGAAACGACAAGTCAATGGGTGTTCAACGTGATTTACTAATTGATATCAAGACACCAAGTGAGTACGTTGGTTATTCACAACTTGAAGTTGAAGATGCTAAATTAGTTGATATCATTGTTGACGAAAAACTAGTTGACCAAGCTGGTGCTGGTGAAGCAGAAGTTATCTTTGACAAGACTCCTTTCTACGCCGAAATGGGTGGACAAGTTGCTGACCAAGGTACCATTGTTGATGAAAATGGCAACCTATGTGCCAAAGTAACCGACGTACAACATGCTCCAAATGGTCAAAACTTACACACTGTTGAAGTAATTACTAGTCTTTCAAAGGATCACCAATACAAGTTAAGTGTTGACCGTAAGTTCCATGCATTGGTTGAGCACAACCATACTGCAACCCACTTACTAGACCAATCATTGAGAAACGTTTTAGGTGACCATACTCAACAAGCTGGTTCATTGGTTGAACCAAACTACCTAAGATTCGACTTCACTCACTTCGGTTCAGTAACTAAGGAAGACCTACAAAAGGTTGAAGACTTAGTTAACGAAGAAATCTTCAAGGCAGAACCTGTTACTACTGTTGAAACAGACCAAGAAACTGGTAAGAAGATGGGCGCCATTGCTTTATTTGATAGCAAATATGGTGATAAAGTTAGAGTTGTTAGTGCTGGTGATTACTCAGTTGAATTCTGTGGTGGTAACCACGTAAGCAACACTAGCCAAATCGGTTTATTCAAGATTGTTTCAGAATCAGGAGTTGGTGCCGGTGTTAGAAGAATTGAAGCTGTAACATCAAAGGCCGCATTTGATTACCTAAACAACGAAGAAGCACTTCTAAAACAAGTTGCTGATCAAGTTAAGACTATTCAAGTTAAGGAAGTTCCTAACAAAGTTGCTCAACTACAAGAACAAATTAAAGAACTTCAACAAAAACAAGATAAGTTGGAATCAAAGATTGCTAGTCAACAAGCAGATTCTGTCTTTGACGATGTTAAAGAAGTAAATGGTAACAAGATTAT
>CAMLMR010000050.1 GCA_946481335.1 uncultured Lactobacillus sp.
GTCGGAATCTTTCTTAGTTCGGCTAACTTCGAATTCCATTCGATTAACGAATGTATCTTCTCCGACTTCGGTTGCCACAATTCTGGCACTCCCACTTAGAACGACACTACCCGAAGTAACGTCGTCCCCGTGGTTTTTTTCGATTGAGTTGGTTTCACCAGTAATTTGTGATTCGTCGACTTGAAGCGAGTCAGAAGTTATCACTTTCCCATCAATTGGGATTTGGTCACCGTGACCGATTAACAAGACATCCCCCAACACGATGTGGTCATCTTCGACCTCTTTTATTTCACCATCACGAACGACTCTGATCAATCCCTGTGATAGGATGGCCATCTTGTCTAGTTGACGTTTAGATCTAATTTCTTGGATACTTCCAATGATGGTGTTAGAAACTGCAATCACTAAAAACAATAGGTTTTTGTAGTCTCCGGTGTAAAAAACCATTGCCGCCAAAACGATATTAATAAAGTTAAATAGTGTAAATGCATTTCCCTGTAATATTTGTGGAATGGTCTTGGTAAAACCCTTCCGTTTGGTATTATGCAAGCCTTGTTCATACAGACGTTTGGCTTGTTTGGTAGTCAGTCCTTTTTGACTGTCGATTCGTGATTGCAAAAAGACACCTCCAACATGTAAAAGATTTGATTTATCTAGTTTTTATGGACTATCATTGTTTTAGGTACTTAAATAATCAAAGGAGGCCATTATTATGCCTAACTCAATTAAAGATACCGTAAAGCTAAGAGATGGAAACCAAATGCCAGTAGAAGGCTTTGGAACCTACAAATTAGCCGATCAAGATAGTATGGATGCAGCCATTAAATCAGCATATGAAGCTGGATATCGATTATTCGATACTGCACAGTTCTATAATAATGAAGAACTACTAGGTAATTCAATTAAAAAGCTACAAATTAACAGAAATGAAATATTTATCACCACTAAAATTCCAGAACCAAAGCAAGGATATCAATCAACACTTGATGCCATCGATGAATCACTAGCAAAACTTCAAACTGACTACATCGATTTATTATTGGTTCACTGGCCAGTTCGTTCACACTTCTTTGAAACTTGGCGCGCATTCGAAGACGCTAAAAAAGCCGGTAAGGTTAAGTCCATCGGTGTAAGTAATTACCACCAAACTCATCTAGATTTACTAAAGACTAAGGCCAACGAAATGCCAGTCGTAAACCAAATTGAAGTTCATCCTTACCTAAGTCAAAAATCAATGCTTAAGGCCAACGAAGATGACGGAATCGTTACTCAAGCATGGAGTCCAATGGGACGTGGTGCTACTCTAAACGATGACACCATTCAAGAAATTGCGAAGGCTCATGGTAAGTCCACTGCTCAAATCATCTTAAGATGGCACCTACAAAATGGTGTGACAATTATCCCTAAGTCCAGCACTCCACAACGTGTTGTCGAAAATGCTGACTTATACGATTTTGAATTATCAGATAACGAAATGAAATTGATTGATGATTTAAATCAAGACTTCCGTACCGGTGACGATCCCGAAGTTGTTTACGAAATCGAACATCAATACCCTCGTCACAAATAATAAAATTAGTAAGTGATTGTACTAAGTGTATAATTACTTACTAACAATACATATTAAGGAGTTTTGGTTATGGGTTATATAATTTTTGCTTTAATCGCAATGGGTGTTTTACTTGGATTTAGCTATGTAGTTGTTTATGGTTGTCTGTTCATCGTCTGGTTGATTAGTCTATTTTTCGATCGTGACGAAAGAAGAAAACAACGTGAAGAAACAGAAAGAAGTACCGAGAGGTTCCATCAAATGACGGAGCAATTAAAAGCTCAAAATGAAGCCATGCGTCAACAGATAGAACGTAAGAAAATCGAGAACCAACAAAAGCGCGAAGAAATTGCTCGTCAACAAAATAAGGACCAATAACCAAAACAAAAAATAATAAAACTATAATTTATTATTGCAATTTTTTAATTAAGCGTTAAGATATAAATAACTTAATAATTTATCTAAGGAAGAGGCGCAAATGTTAAAAGTAGTTTAGTAGAGCCATTTAGGTGGTGTTAACGCTAAATGAAAGGAGCATTTGCCGAAATGATTATTTCCCTAAAGATTTAATCGTTGGGTCCTAGTTGAATAAGCTAGGAACTGTCGTGAATATAAATATTCACGGAGTGCTTTTAAGATTATACGTAGAGAAACTTAAAACGATAATAATTTTAAAAGGACTATTCGAATGAATAGTCCTTTCTTATTAGGCGGCCTCCTTTTGATAACCATCAATCGGAGGTCTTTTTCTTTACTTTGGCACTCTTCTTTTTGAAGGGAGAATGTATTTTTATGGATAAGGTTTCAGTCAACAAGAAGATTTCAACAATGGGGTTGGTGTTAATCATCTTCTCAACCATCTTTGGAATTTCAAATTCACAAACAGCGTTTTATCAAATGGGATATTCAAGTATCCTCTGGTATGTATTAGGAGCGGTATTGTTCTTCATCCCCACTAGTATGATGTTTGCCGAATTCGGTTCATCATACAAGGATGCCCACGGAGGAATTTACTCATGGCTTGAAAATTGTATCGGTAAGAAGTGGGCATTTATCGGTAGTTTCACTTGGTTAGCCGGATGGATTATCACCCTGGTCTTCATGTTAACTACCATGTGGATTCCTTTAGCCGTTACCATTTCAGGACATGATACTACTGGTAGCTGGCACATCGGATCATTGAATTCAACCGCTACTGTCGGTGTTTTAGGAATTATCGTTATCATAGCCGTTACTTGGTTAGCCAACCACGGTATGAAGTCAATTGCTAGTCTATCCTACTTCAGTGGACTTATCGGAATTTTTGATATGGCAATCTTCATCTTGCTATCAATCTTTGTATTAGCTGCTAACCACGGTCACTTCGCAGAACCGGTTACTGCACATGCTTTGATTCACTCACCAAACCCAGCATTTCAATCACCAATTGCAGTATTTTCATTCCTAGTTTACGCAATTTTCGCTTACGCTGGTATGGAAACACTAGGTAGTATCACTGATAATACCAAGAACCCTAAGAAGACTTTCCCTCGTGCCGTTGTGATTGCCACAATCATCATGACAGTTGGTTACCTAGTTGGAATTCTTCTTTGCGGAATTAGTACAAATTGGTTACATACTTTAAGTGGATCAAACGTCAACTTAGGTAACGTTCGTTTCGCATTGCTTACTAACTTAGGATATGTCTTCGGTCATAATTTCTTGCATTTAAGTGTTGCCCAATCACTAATCGTTGGACAATGGGTAACTAGAATTACTAGTTTGACTGGTTTTCTAAGCTACGCCGGAGAATTTATTTTCCTAACATATGCACCAATCAAGTCATTCATCGAAGGTTCACCAAAGGAACTATGGCCAAAGCGTCTAACTAAGATTAACCGTTTCAACGTTCCCGCAAACGCCTTATGGGCACAATGTATCGTTATTGTTCTAATAATTGCCGGAATCTCATTCGGTGGATCAAGTGCACAAACTTTCTACACCATTTTGACCGACATGAACAACATGACAACTGCCGTTCCTTACTTATTCTTGGTTGTCGCCTTCCCTATCTTTAAGAAGCGCATCACTCAAACAAGTGATAACTTCGTCTTCTACAAGAACAAGTGGTCAACCTGGATTACTTCTATCGTGACAATTTTAGCTTTAAGTTTTTCAATTATTTTTACAACACTTCAACCACTATTACAAAATGACTTCCAAACCGCATTCTGGACACTATTTGGACCAGTCTTCTTCATCATCATTGCATGGAGTTTTTACCACCGTTTCCAAAACAGAATTCCAGATTAATTTTAAAAAAAGTTTGACAGCATAATTTTTTTGGTCTATTCTTAATAGCAACTTGAAAGTAGTAATTCAAATCGACATGTTAAGCGAGTATCTGATTTAGTGAAACGAGATACCTTGTCCTTGAATGAAGGCAGTCAAGATTTATCAATTGAATCGAAATCTTAATGCGCATTAAGAACCAGAGGTATCAAGTGTGAGCTTGATATAAAACTAAGGTGGAACAGTGTTACGACGCCCTTGTACGAAAGTACAAGGGCGTTTTTTATTTACCAAAAAGGAGAATGAATTATGTACGATTTTTCAAAAGAAGATCCAGAAATTTTCAAAGCGATTGAACATGAAAACAACCGCCAAGATAACGTAATTGAATTAATTGCATCAGAAAACATTGCATCCAAGGCTGTTTGCGCAGCTCAAGGTTCTGTATTAACTAATAAATACGCAGTCGGTTATCCCGGTAAACGTGTCTACACTGGGAATGAAGCAATTGATGAAATTGACAAGATTGCTAAAAAGCGCGCGGAAGAATTATTCCATGCAGAATACGCAAATGTTCATCCCCATTCAGGAAGCCAAGCTAACCAAGCTGTCTATGCAGCCTTCTTACAACCAGGCGATAGAATTCTTGCAATGAGCGAACATGCTGGTGGTCACTTCACTCACGGTCAAAAACATAACTTCTCCGGTCAACTTTATGAATCACATTTCTACGGTGTTGACCCTAAAACAGAACTACTAGATTTTGAAAACATTCGCCAAATTGCTTTAGAAGTAAAACCAAAGCTAATCATCGCTGGTGCTTCAGCTTACAGTCACATTATCGACTGGAACGAATTCAGAAAGATTGCTGACGAAGTTGGCGCAATCCTAATGGTCGACATGGCTCACATTGCTGGACTAGTTGCTGCCGGTGTTCACCCTAACCCAGTCGAAGTCGCAGACGTTGTTACTTCAACTACCCACAAGACTTTGCGTGGACCACGTGGTGGTATCATCCTCGCCAAAGCCAAGTATGCAGACAAGTTAGACTACGCAGTCTTTCCTATCTCACAAAGTGGTGCTTTAGAACACGTTATCGCAGCCAAGGCAGTTGCACTAGGTGAAGCATTAAAACCAGATTTTCACGATTATGCGGTTAACGTAATTAAAAACGCTCAAGCAATGGCAAACGTATTTAACCAAGATGAAAAAATTCGTGTTGTTTCAGGTGATACCGAAAACCACGAAATGACATTAGACCTAAATTCAATTGGTCTTACCGGTGATCAAGCAGCCGAACTACTTTACTCAGTTGGTATCGCCACTAATAAAGAACTCCTACCACTAGAAGACGGTGATACTATGGAAGGAATCCGTATCGGTACCCCTACCATCACCAGTCGTAACTTCAACGAAGATGACGCTGCTAAGGTAGCAACCATCATTGTCGATGTGTTAAACCACCCTGGTCATCAAAACATCATTGAAGATGCTAAACAACAAGTTCATGACCTAGTTGTTAAACATCCAGTTACCAGATAAATATGTAAAATAAAAAAGACCTTCTTGAGAGAGAGCGGTCTTTTTTGAGAGAGATAAGAAAATATAAATGTATTAACGAGATGAGAGGTCTCATTAACATAATAAATATGAGTTAACTGATCGCCTTAATGCGAACAACTGTTCTTATTATATATGACGATCTAAAAAAACACAAGAATTAATATAAAATAAAAACGAATCATTAGCAAGGGTATATAACATATTTGTATATTTTTTAATTAGATATTAATTATTTACAAATATACCTCTCTTTTAAATCCAATCTAATATAAACCTAGAATAACGGTAAATCGTTGATGTCATCAATGATTTGGCTGGTATATTGTTCAATGCCACCGTTTTCTAATTTAACATCATCAGAAGAAATCACGTCAGAATCAATCCACCATGATTTTAGTTTATCGATATCATGCGGCTGATTTTTTTGTTCGTTATATTTCATCGTTTGTTCGAACGAATCATTGAAATAATAAACCAATTGTTGGCTACCAAACTCTTCGATTAATCCTTTTAGCATTTCACCATAAAATTTCTTTGGTAAGATACCATCTAGGATTACATAGTGAAAATGTTTTCTTCCATAGTGAACCAACTTTTCAATCATTTGAATTTGGGCATCATTATATTCTTCTGTGATGTCTTGTTGAACCAACATGACGTCTGTGGTTCCTAGTTTTTCCTGTAGAGATGATGCGACACTGGTCTTGCCTGTCGCCGCATTTCCCCTAAGCACAATTAATACGGGATCCATAATTTCCTCCGTTTTTGTTAAGCAATATATTTATTATAAACTTTTTTCTACTATATTAATATGCAAAAAAGCAGCAGGCATTTGCCTACTGCTTTTATTTATTTTCATATTCAGCTAAAACTTTCTTCCATTCAGCTACGTGTTCCGGTGTATCGGGTTTTGGCATTAACATGTAGTTAAATTTGATATCTTCAATATCATCAGTAGAAGTTACTTGTTCAACAAGTGGACGTAACTTCCAACCTAACATAGGATTAATCATTTTTGATGTATCCATGAAAACATCCCCCTTTGCTTTTGTCACCATTATATACGCGTAAGAATGAAATCAAAAATATTAAGCTTTTTTATTGATAATTGGTAATAATCGCTTGGCAATGAATGCTGCAATAATTGCCTTAATAATATCGCCTGGTACAAAAATCATGTTGGCAATAAATGATTGTGATAAGGTGATGTGACTTTGCACACTAATCCATACAATCGCAATAAAGTATGTAATAACGATTCCAACAATAATTGATATAAGTAATAGGTTGAAGAAACTATCTCTCGGTAAATACTTATCTAATAGACGATTGAAAAATGCCATTAAAGAGGGCATTAATAACCATGAAATTAGGTATCCACCAGTTGATCCGATAAATATAATGGCTCCACCACGGCCACCGGTTAGGACTGGTAAACCAACAGCTACCATTACCATTAGGATGGCTACGGAAATAGTTCCTTTCTTGCCACCTAATAGTAAACCGGCAAGCATAATCCCAAAGTTTTGTAGGACGATTGGGACTGGAATAATTGCTACTGGGATTGCTGGCACGAATGCCAAGGCAATAATTAACGCAGTCATCAGCGCAATTTGGGTAATATCTCTTGTTTTCATATCTCTCTCCTCATTGTTAACCATTTATTTATAATAAGTTAACAATAAAATATAATATCGATTGTTAACCAATATGTCAAATTTAGTTGTTAATAAAAAACACCATCAAATCGATGGTGTTTTCTTAGAATACTTTCTTCGCAACATTGAACGCCGACCAAGCCTTTGGCCAACCTACATAAAATGACAAATGGGTAATCATTTCAGCAATTTCTTCCTGGGTGATGCCGTTTTGTTTTCCCATTTTCAAGTGAGCTTCCAACTGTTCAAAGTTACCAGCTGCAATCAAACTACTTATTGTAATCATGCTTCTTTCTTTTAAAGATAATTGAGATTCTCTGCTCCATACTTGACCGAATAGAACATCATCATTAATTTCGGCAAACTTAGGAGCAAATTCACCTAGATTATCTCTTCCAGCGGTTTGTTTTTTCATCTTAATCACGCTTTCCTTCATCATTAGCTAGCTTGTATTGGTCATCACTGACAGCTTCTAACCATTCTGGTGTTCCAGCCGTGATTGCGACGTGAGAGAACCAACTGTCTTGGGTTGCACCATGCCAATGTTTAACACCATCATGGGTAATCACCACATCCCCTGGTTGAAGTAATCTAGCTGGTTTACCATCTTCTTGGTATAAACCATTTCCACCGGTCACAAGCAAAAGTTGGTATCCATCGTGGTGAATGTGCCAATTGTTGCGGCAACCTGGTTCAAAGGTTACGTTTCCAACACCCACATTCACTTCATCTTCGGGATTGATTAATCCTTGTAGGTAGCTTTGTCCGGTGAAGTATTGTGCATAAGCATCATTCTTAGGGCCGCGATCAAAAATAATTCCATTCTTTACTTCTTCATTCATTAGCGATAACTCCTATCTAAATCGTTTAAGATATTCTTCGAAGCTTTCGTCGACTTTATGACTAAGTTTGCCATCGTACCAATCAATCTTGTGAGATAAAACGTTGAGATGAGACTTGCGTTCATTTATTTCAGCTAAACTTCTCTTTTTGACGGATTCCAATAGCTGCTTTCTTCGGTCAATCGTTGAATCACCCTGCTTACGTAATTCTACATACTCCTGAATTTCGGACATTAACATTCCGGTTCCTTTAAGATGCAGAATAAACCCAATCCATTTCACATCCTCATCGTCATAATATCGACGATCATTTTCGTCTCGCTTGGGAATAATTAAGTTTTGTTTTTCATAGTATCTCAATGTGTAAGTGGTCAAACCAACTTTGTTGGCGAATTCGCCAATTCCGTATTTACTCATCAGAAAAGTCCTTTCTACTAGCTTCAAGAATAAATGTACTATTTAGAGTTAACTCTAAGTCAAGTATATAAAAAAAGAATCATCATTTCGATGATCCTTTTTTGCTTTTATTGATTATTTACCACCGTTTGCAGATGAACCACTTTCTTGAGCAGTTTTTGTAGTTGAGGTAGTAGTTGTTGTAGTCTTGGTTGGATCAGTAGTTGAAGTAGTCTTTGATTCTTCTTTACTTGAAGTCTTTTTAGCATCTTTCTTAGCAGCCTTCTTGTGTGAAGTCTTCTTAGTGGCTTTCTTTGTAGTCTTTTTTGCTGAAGATTTCTTAGCTTCTTTTTTAGCTGACTTCTTGTGTGATGCTTTCTTTGCTTCCTTCTTAGCAGCCTTCTTTTCTGATTCTTTCTT
>CAMLMR010000051.1 GCA_946481335.1 uncultured Lactobacillus sp.
TTTTTGTAAACAGATGATTTTTCTGAATCTAGACGTGGAAAACTGTATTGAGGAACATTATCATTCTTTACGACTAGTTCATATTTGCCTTGGTGTTTTTGTTTGTTAACGGCAACGGTTTGATTAACCGCTTTTAGTGTTGAATCAACGTTACTATTCTTGGTAGCTATACTGATTGCGGCTATAATTGCGATGAACAATAATACGATTACAATAATGACTTTAGAAAATGTACTTTTCAATTTATTCATTCCTTCTTGTATTTACTTTATTAACTCAATATTATACAACTTTTAATAATAGAGCAATTAAAAAGAGAAAATTTTTTACGAAGTTTAACATCTTTAAACGTTAATATAAAAGCCATTGAGGACGTTTAAAAAAATGGAAACGACATTATATGAAAATATTTATAAATAAATAATTAAAAAGTGTTGACTTTTCTAATTAAGCTCTTATAATGATGTCAATTAGATAAATAAATAGCGATTATAAGAACAACTCATTAGGGTTATTTCAAGAGAGTACTGGTTGGATGTGACAGTATAATAAGCCTGATCGAAAGTTATCATTCTTTAGTTAGCCCACTGAATTAATAGTAAGTGGCGCCGGTAGCAACCGTTAAGTTGACAGCGTATCGATTTTTATCCGTACGTAGAGGATAGTCTTTTTGGACTATTAAATAAAGGTGGTAACACGCGGAAGCGTCCTTAATCCCATATTTTAGTATGGGGTTAGGGACGTTTTTTATTTATCAATTTGAATTGAGAAAGGAAGTGGTGGCAATGCAATTACCGATTAGTGAATTAGATGATGGACAGATTAATATTTTATTTTGGATTGCAGCGTCACCAATTAAGGTACGCTGCTAGAAAGGAAGCGTATCATTATGACAACTACTGAATTAGAATTAACCGCAACTGAAGAAAGATTAGCAAACGCATTATTCGAGGCTTACAAGACTAAGAAGCCATTAAAGATGGATGAATGGGAAGACATGGTGTCAGACGAAGAGGCATCATATCGAGTTCAAAGAAGACTAATGGAGCTTAAAGATGAGGAGCTTGGCGGATACAAAGTTAGTTTGACTAGTAAGCAAACCCAAGACATGTTTAACTCGGATGAACCATTATATGGAGCACAAGTGAAATCACACTTTGTTCAATCACCAGTGACACTTTCACTGGACACAGAGTTAATGGATCCACTGGCAGAAGTGGAACTGGTTTTCAAAGCTAAAGAGAGATTACTTCCAACAGATACTCTAGAGGACTTGGCGAACAAGACAACCGTCTCATCAGGAGTAGAGGTTCCAGATTCTCGTTTCTCTGATTGGTTCCCATCACTGTCAAAATACATGGTAATGTCTGACGCGGCCGTCGGGGGATATGTAGTCTATGGAGAGGAATTTGATACCAACAGTTTCTCACTAGAGGATCTAGAGAAGGTCACTACCAGTCTTACTCATGACGGAAAAGAGGTTGCCACTGGACAATCATCAGAAGTCTTGAGCAATCCACTGAATGCTCTTCAATGGTTAGTCCGAAAACTAGATGAGCAAGATATGACATTAGATGCAGGACAACGTGTATCATCAGGTACATTCCTGTTACCACCACACTTAACCAAGGGTGAATGGAAGGCAACATTTAACCAAGGATTTAGTGATGTTAACCTAAATGTTAAATAAAAAAACAAAAAGAATGTTATTAATAACATTCTTTTTTTATTTGCTTACGTCACAACGATTTTAAAACAGTTATTCTTATATAATATTTATATTATTAGATAATTATTCCTTCATACTTGATATAACTTAATTTTTCTAATTCTTATTTAATTCGTGATTGCTAGAATAAATCTGAAAAATTTTTGTCTTTAAGATTTATTCAGGAGGAAGATAATGGGTTTTAATAACGATAGAAAAAAACTTCATTACAAAATGTATAAAGCAGGGAAGAAATGGGTGATCGCCGGATTAATTACGGTGGCTGCCGGAGTTTCAATGGGCGTAATGACTACTTCAGTCACTACCAAGGCTGACGCTCACAATGAAACTACCACTGTATCAAAGGATGTTAAGTCTGCTACAGCGCAAAAGACTGAACCAGCCAATCCAAGCGATACTCAATCAAATGGTAGCGCGGAAGCAAGTGTTGATAATGGTAGCCAAGCTGCATCACAAGCATCAAGTGTAAGCAGTAATTCATCTTCAAAGGCTGCCTCAACTAGTAGCGCAAGTTCTTCAAATGCTAGTAAAGCAGGACAATTGAACTCATCGGTAGAAAGCAATGCAACCGATGAATTCAAGTCACACTTAAGAGAAATTGATGGAAAGACTTATTATTACGATGCTAATAATAATCCAGTTAAATCAGAACTTTTTACCGATAATGGTAAGACATACTTCTTCGGTAAAGACGGTGCTTTAACCACTTTCAGTCCAAACTTTGATGCTGGAAAGATTGATGGTAACAACAGCACGGCGGCATATTCATCAGATGCTAAGAGCATTACTAATATTGATGGATTTATGACTGCCGGATCATGGTATCGTCCAAAGACAATTTTCGATGGTGATAAAAGCCGACCATCTAACGATGGCGATTTCCGTCCAGTACTAAGTGCATGGTGGCCAAACAAGCAAATCGAAATCAATTACTTAAACTACATGAGCAAGAATGGTCTAGTAAGTGGCACATTCAATAAGAAGTCATCAGATGCTGAAATGAATGCCGCAGCTGCGATTGTAAGAATTGCCATTGAAGCAAGAATTAAAGCAGCTAACGGTAGTTTAGATGGTATTAAAACACTATTTAACAACTTCGTTAAGACACAAGACCAATGGAATATCAATAGTGAAGACTACAACTTAAATGATGGTTTCCAAGGTGGAACCTTGATGTATGGAAACAACGATCAAACACAAGATGCTAATTCTGACTATCGTTTGATCAACCGTACTCCTTCACAACAAAATGGTAAGGTAAACTACCACAAGACTAATGATTACGGTTACGAATTCTTATTAGCCAATGACGTTGATAATTCCAATCCAGTGGTTCAAGCAGAAACATTGAACTGGCTACATTATTTAATGAACTTCGGTAAAATTACTCAAAATGATGCTAATGCCAACTTTGATGGTGTCAGAGTGGATGCCGTTGATAACATGGATGCCGATGTTTTAAACATCATTTCAGATTACTTCAAGGATGCATATGGTATTAACAAGAACGACAAGAATGCTAATAATCATTTGTCAATTCTAGAAGACTGGAGTGAAAATGATCCAAAATACTTAAAGGACCAAGGATCTAACCTAATGACCATTGATAGTGGCTTCTTAAACGCTTTAAGAAGTGCTTTGACTAATGGACCAAAGGGTCGAAAATCAATGTCATCATTGATTAATGCTGGTGTGGTTAATAGAAGAAAAGATACAACTTACAACAAGAATATGCCTAACTATTCTATTATTAGAGCCCATGATGCCGGTGTTCAAACAGTTATCGCCCAAATCATCAAGGACCACATTGATGCTAATTCAAACGGATTGAACCCAACATGGAGCCAAATTAACCAAGCATTCAAGATTTACAATGCTGATGAAAAGAAGACTAACAAGAAATACACTCAATACAATATTCCTTCAGCATACGCATTATTATTAACCAACAAGGATACTACTCCTCGTGTTTACTACGGTGATTTGTTTACTGATAATGGCCAATTCATGGCTACTAAGTCACCATATTACCAAGCAATTACTACCATGCTTAGAGGTCGTATTAAGTACGTATCTGGTGGACAAGCCATGAAGACAGTTCCTGTAAATCATGGTAAGGATAGTATTTTAGTTTCAGTTCGTTATGGTAAGGGTGCTGCCAACGTTAGATCAAATGGAACTAAGATTACTAGAAAATCAGGAATTGCTGTAATTGAAAGTAACAATTCCAAGATGAAGCTAAACAAACGTGATAAGGTCGTTATCTACATGGGTGCTGCTCATAAGAATCAAGCATATCGTCCATTGCTAACAACCACTCGCAAGGGCATTACTACTTATCAAACAGATAAGGGTGCTAAGAGAAACTATGTATATACAGATTCCAAGGGTCGCTTGGTATTAAAGGCATCACAAATTAAGGGATACGCAAATCCACAAGTTTCTGGTTTCCTATCAATGTGGGTTCCAGTGGGTGCAACTAAGCATCAAGATGTTAGAACAGATGCAAGTAAGAAAGCAACTAAGGATGGCCAATCATTCCATTCCAACGCGTCACTAGATTCAAACGTTGTATTTGAAGCATTCTCAAACTTCCAAAGCATGCCAGAGAAGACTAGCCAATACGAAAACGTAATTGTCGCTAAAAAGGCAGCTGAATTTAAGAACCTAGGATTTACCAACATTGAACTACCACCACAATATCGTTCAACCAACGATGCAACATTCCTAGATTCAACTGTTCAAAACGGTTACTCATTTAATGATCGTTATGATTTAGGTTTCAATACACCAACTAAGTACGGAACCGCTGACCAACTAACTAACGCAATTAAATCTCTCCATGCACAAGGTTTAAAGGTCCTAGCTGATTTTGTTCCTGACCAACTATATGCTCTACCAAATCAACAAGTGGTTAGTGCAACTAGAGTTAATTCCAAAGGTGTCTTAGACGCTAAGACCAACTTGATTGATATCCTATATGACTCCAACACTAAGGGTTCAGGAAAGGATTATCAAAGTAAGTATGGTGGTGCATTCTTGAAGGAACTACAAAGAATGTATCCAGATATCTTTGCTAAGAAGCAAATTTCAACTGGAATGCCAATTGATCCATCAACTCATATTAAGACATGGGATGCTAGATACTTTAACGGTTCTAACATTCAGGGCAACGGTGCTGAATATGTATTGAGCAACTCACTAGGTTCAGATTACTTTACTGTTAACGACAGCAACAATAAGAACATTAAGACTAGTGTTTTACCAAAACAACTACTGGGTCAAAGCGTTACTTATGGATTAACCAAGGTAAACGGCGAAGTTAAGTACATTACACCAAGTGGTTATGTTGCTACAAATTCATTCCTAAAGGATGCATCTGGTAACTGGTACTATGTAAATGCTGACGGTAACTTTATTACTGCGCCAACTACCATTAACGGAAGAGAATACTTCTTCCTAAATAACGGTATTAACTTAAGGGATGCACTAGTTAAGAATACTGATGGGTCACTAAGTTACTACCAAGCAAATGGTGTGAAGGCTAAGAATGCTGGTTACTACATTAGTCCAAACGTTGATCGTGCTATCTACATTGATGAAAGTGGTAGTGTTCATACCGGTGCATTGAAGATTAGTAAGACCTACCAATACTTTGATGCTAATGGTCACCAAATTAAAGGTAATATGGTAACTGTTGATGGCAAGAAGAAGTACTTTGCTCCTGGTTCAGGAAACATCGTTAGAAACTCATTCTTCTCATTTAACAACAATTGGTACTATGCAAACAGCTACGGCAATGTTGTAACTGGTAAGTACAAGATTAAGGGCAAGTATTACTACTTCTACCGTAATGGTGTTCAAAACAAGGGGCACTTTGTTGTTAACAAGAATTACATGTTGTCATACTACAACGCTAAAAATGGTCAATTGATTAAGCACTCATTTAGAAACAAAGGTCATCGTTTAACCGTTAGTCGTTACGGAAACATTCTTATCAAGAGCAGAATGATTAATACTACTAGCGGTAAGTTCTTGATGAGCCGTAATCACAAGGTAATGTACGGATTACGTCGTGTTCGTGGTAAGTACTATTACTTTGGTAAGGGTGCAAAACTGGTTACCAAGGGTACAGTTAAGGTGCACTCAGTAACATACCGTGTAAGAAAGACTGGAACCATTATTTGGTCAAGCGGTAAAGTTGCCAATGAAAACGATCTAAAAAACATCAAGAAACAACTAGCTTCCGAAAAGAAGAAGCAATCCACTCAAAGAAGAAAGTTCAATAGAGCTAAGAAAGCTTTGAAGAGAGGATACACTTACAGAAGACATACTAACTACCGTAAGGCATTAGCTAGCTTACGTAGCGTTAACAAGAACGTCGCTAAACTAAATAAGTTAGTTGTTAACTTTAATAAGTAAAAATAAAAACAGTGTAGACATAAGTGTTTACACTGTTTTTTATGTATATCTGGATGAGTTTTATTTAATAAAAAATAATAATTGTAATAAAACACGACATACTGTTGATATACCAGTACTTCTGCTTTGATTGCTGATGGGCATTTTTGACGAATCTTAAAAAATAGTCTTAAAAATAGATTTGGTTTTGTTATAATTTTATTAAAATACAATAAAATAATTTTTATGGAGGATACCATGAAGTTTGGTAATCAAGAAACCAAAGTACATTTTAAGAGTTACAAGGCTGGAAAACATTGGGTAATTGCTGGAATTGCTACCACAGCAATGCTAGGGATGCTTTCATTCGTTTCAAGCGACACTAGTATTCGTGCAAATGCGGATGCAGTGACTGTTACTCAAAGTACTAATACATCAACTGATAATAAAGACACTAATAATACTGATGCTAACAATGCAGCATCTAAAACTGCTGATAACTCAGTATCTGTAACTACTGATGCTAATAAATCAGCTAATAAAAATGCCACAACAAAGACTACTACTAAAAAGGCAGCCAAGAAAACTACTGCTAAAAAAGTAACTAAGAAGGCAACTAAGAAGGCTGTAAAGGCCGGCTACAAAGTTACCAAAAAGGGTACCAGATATTTAACCAAGAAGGGTACATATGCTAAGGGCTTAGTTACCATTAAGGGTGTAAAGAAATACTTCGATACCAAGGGCTACTTGGTTAAGAGCAAGATTGTTACTGTTAACGATAAGAAGTTATACATTAACAAACAAGGAACACCACTAACCAATGGATTTGTGACCGTAAAGAAGAACAAATACTACGCTAACAAGTCTGGATACCTAGTAACTGGTTTGCAATCAATCAACAGCCAAAAGATGTTCTTCGATAATTCCGGAAAACTAATTAAGGGATTAATTGAAACCATTAATGGCAAGCAAATGTTCTTTGATCCAAGCACTGGATACCTAGTTACTGACAAATACATTGTCGTAAACAAGGTGAACTACCATGCCGACTTAAACGGATACTTAACTAAGGATGATTCACATACCGATGAATCATTGATGACTAATGCCGCTTTCAGTCAAAACTTCCATTACAACGCCCCTCGTGGATACTCAAACGATATTCAATCAATCATTCCACATACTGATAGTAACGGTAAGATTGAATACTACGACGTATATTACCTATACAATCCATATCCAAATCAAAAGAAATTCTCAAACGAATGGTATCATGCGATTACCAAGGACTTTAAGACTTTCACACCATACGATTCAAGCGACGCAACATCATTGAACAACGTTGCCATTCCATATGGTGAATACGATAAATCCACTAACCAAGTGGCTGCTGGCAATAAGACTTTCTGGCAATACGTTGCTACTGGTTCAGTCATTTCTAATGACGGGATGCTTAAGCAAGATAAATGGGGTAACAAGATTGCAGCTAATGCCAAACTAGCTTTCTTCACTGACATGTCAAACAAGCAATACATTGACGTGGTTTACAGTAATAATGATGAACAATTCAAACCAGTTACTGACAAGCCAATTTTAAGTGCCGATATGTTCAAGATTAGTGGGGAAGATTTCCGAGACATCCAAGTAATGCGTCAAAAAGATGGTTCATTAATCGGCTACATTGCCGGTGGATGGTCAAAGAAAATCTATGTATTTAGAAGTACCAACGGTCTTAAGTGGACTTATAATGCTAGCGAAAACATCGATTTAGCTCCGTTTAATAAATCAACTTTTGAAGTTGAAACCCCATTGATTCGTACAATTAATGGTCAACCATTTATGTTCTTTAGTTGGCACAGTGGATTAATCCGTTCCAGCGCATACGTAAAGGGTAGCTTCGACAAGAATGGTGTATTCAAAGTTGCTAAGAACGCTAAGTTTGTCAACATCGACGGTGATGACTACAAGGGTGACGTTTACGCTGGTAATAGTGTGAACTTGGATAGCAATAACCTAATTAACGTTAACTGGAGTGGTAACTGGGTATATTCACCAATATCTACCGCACTTACCGATTATGACGGTATCACTAAGCACAGTGGAACAATCACATTGCCACGTTTGATTCAAAACGTGAATGGGACTTTGAAGTACATTCCAATCGAACCAGATAATAAGCTGGTAAATAGCTACAGAATTAATTCTTCAGCTCAATCAGTAATGGTAAACACCAATAATAAACTTGATTTCACATTTGATAGTGGCCAAGCTTCTAAGACCATTACATTCAAACGTAATGAATCAACAATTACCATCACATTGAATAAGAAGGGCATTGAAGTTAAACGTCAAAACTCAATGTATGATTTAATGTCCAAGGATACTGTTACTCAACTAAGCACTACTAACATCAGTAAGTTAGAAGTATACGTTGATAACACCACCCTTGAACTTTACCTACCAGAAGCAAACAAGTCATACAACATCATTAACTACAGTTCAATTCAAAACGA
>CAMLMR010000052.1 GCA_946481335.1 uncultured Lactobacillus sp.
GTGTCCCATTGAAATTGGCTTGGCAATGTTTGGTGAAGACATATCGATAGTTACGTTACCACCCTTACCATCTTCGTTTTGACCGTAGTTTTCCTTTTGGTCTAAAACAGCTGATAAAACATCTTCACTGAAGTTAGACTTGTCCAAGAAGAAGTTAACGTATGGTCCAGCAGCTTCAACATGGTCAAATGAACTTTGATCAATCTTTTCTACTACGTCTGCAGCAATTTGTTGAGGTGCCTTTCTAAACTTTTTAGCTAAAATAAATGTGGGGAAAGCTAAATCACCCATTTTTGAATCTTTAGGTCTTTCAATTTTTGGTAGAATGTCTTCTACAGATAGTTCATTGTCTAATGCTTTAGAAAGAGCATTAGCAACTAATTCTTTGTTTTCCATTATCCAAAACCTCCATAAATATATAAAAAGTCTCTTACAATATTAATAATTGTAAGAGACGGAATAACCCGCGGTACCACTCTATTTGATATAAAATATCCGCTTTATTATTTAATTAATCATAATTCTAAAAAGTGCGAATTCAACATACCCTAATCATCGGCTCTCACCACTCCGATGTCGCTAGTTATTGGAATATGTCTACTAGTCTTTTATTATCGAACAGTATCTGTCGGTTCACGCGACAAAGCGGGTAACGGGAATCGGACCCGCGACCTGAGCTTGGGAAGCTCATATTTTACCACTAAACTATACCCGCAGATACAAAAAATATTATATCACACGTTACAATTTTTGGTAAGTTTGTTAAGCTGTTTTTTTCTTTGATGGTTTAGCAACTTTCTTGCTAACAACCGCACGCTTATTATATTCATTAACAACGATGCCATCTTCTTCATGGTGTTCGTCGATAAAAACCATTACTGAATTTTCATATACTTTTTCAATTGTTCCAGCAAAGTCATGTTTTAAATAACCGAATCTAGGTGCAGAAACGTGGTCACCAATTTGTAATTCTTTTGGTTCAGCCATCTTTTTGCCTCCTTAATAAAAAATAACGCGATATTGATAATATCAAAACGCGTTATTAATATCAAGGTATTTTTTTAGAAAATATTAATCTCTCCTAATTACTGATTAATCGCTGATTTCGCGAGTTTTTTGATTAATATAATCTGCTGAAGCTTGAAGTTGTTTTTGTTCCTTTTCAGGAAGATCTAAATCAATTTGTTTTTCAATTCCATTTCGTCCAACAATTGCTGGATAAGATAAGTATGTACCGTATTCTTCACGGTAATTGGAAACGGCTAATTCTGTCTTAGCATCTTGTAAGACAATTTCAGCTAACTTAACAGCAGAAGCTGAAATAGCGAAATTAGTGTATCCCTTACCACTATGAACTGTAAATCCACCCATACGAGCATCATTATCAATTTCATCTAAGTCAATATTATATTTTTCAGCGTATTCAAAAATACTCTTATCGAATACTTGAACGGTTGACCATGCAGTAAATTGAGAATTACCGTGTTCACCCAAGTTATAACCAATCACTGAACGAGGATCGATGTTAAGTTTTGCGGCAACGGCTCTCTTCATTCTTGCTGAATCAAGTAGTGTTCCAGTTCCAATGACGCGTTCCTTAGCAAATCCTGTTTCGCGTTGGTATAAGGAGGTAATGACATCATTTGGATTAGTAATTACAATAATAATCCCATGAAAACCTGAGTCTTTAATATGTTTTGCAACATCTTTAACTTCCTCAACGTTAGCAGTCAATTCTGCAAAACGATCATGTTTATCCTTATTAGCATTAATTAATTCCATGTGACCCACTGCTGAAATAATAACATCAGCATCAGCTAGGCTATCATAGTTATTAACTTCAATATTAGTGTGAAACTTAAGGTTAGACATTGCATCTCTAAAGTCTAATGCATCTGAGTTCACCTTTGCATCGTTGTGATCAATCATCACCAAATCATCTGCAATCCCAGAAACTACAATATGGTGAGCAACAGCTGCTCCCACATTACCGTCTCCGATAATACCAATTTTTCTTGTCATAAAACATACCTCCTTTAACGTTGTAGTTATTCTATCACTCTAATAATTTAATTCAAGTTTTATTATGATTATTTATGATAAAATATCCATAGGAGGAGATATTATGTGGGCTAGCTTAACACTAGTAATGTTATTTATTTATATAGCAGTAACCATAGTTGGTATCACCAGAATCTCCGTTAAAAGAGTTATTCAATGGTTAATTGCTAGTCGAATAATATACATTTTAATACTAATTACACAAATCGTTATTACCATCCGCGTGTCTGATCACCATTTTTACACTGCCATCATCGCAGATGTGTTATCAGTCTTACTTGGTGGACTAACAGAATTAAACTATACAAACAAACAACAAAATCACCTTATTAATTTTAATGTTATTGGACTAATTGTAGTTATCATTGCATTAATTGCAATAACTATATATAACGTAATATAAAAAAGACATCGAATTATTCGATGTCTTTTTCTCTTTTCTTTAAAGCTAATTCAATTGAACGATCAACTAGAACTGATTGAGCATCAATCACTGGATAGTTATGATCTGACGCACGTTCTTCGGCTACAGATAACTCAGTACATCCTAAAATGATAACGTCACAATCCATCTCGTTTTTCATTTCATCTAAAATGTGATGATATAGTTCTTTATTAACTTTATTTTGTTCTTTTACATATTTGTATATCAATTCCATTGTTTCTTCTTGAATATGCTCAGTTGGTTTAACAATTTCATAACCAGCCTTTTGCACTTCAGTATCGTAAATACCATCAAAAATGGTTCCTTTGGTAGCAATTAAACCAATTCTTTTAGCATCCGGATACACATTACTAATCTCAGCAACGGCTTCTTTTGGCATATGCAAAATTGGCACATTCGTTGCTGATTGTAATTCATCAAAGAAGAAATGAGCGGTATTACATGGAATCACAAAGAAATCTGGATTTAATTGTGATTGTTGTTTAATATCTTCCTTCAATGGAATCAATGGATTTGGTTTACTATTATCTAAAATATAATCGGTTCTGTCAGGAACAGTTGCATGATTAACAAGGATATAATTTAAATATTCCTGATCATTACTAGCTGGTGTTCGTTGATTCAATAAATGAATGTAACTTTCGGTAGCTTCTGTTCCCATTCCACCAATAATTGAAAAGAAATGTCTCATTTTATCATCCCTATTTTTCGCTAAAGTAACGTTTGAAGTTCTTAGCGTAATTATGCTTAATCCAAACGTCTAATAACCAACGCTTAAAGCTCTTGTCACGGTTGTACCAGAAAGTAGTACCGTATTGGCCCTTCTTGATTAATTGAAGTGCAAATTCCTTATCAGCGTTATCTTTAGCGTATTTCTTGAAGACTTGTTCACCAACACCTAACCATAGGTAACGACTATCCTTGTTTTCATTAGCATATACAGTTTCCTTGTCTGCTAATTCATCAAAGGCGTAATCTCTAACCACCCAATCAGCTAGGTTGTAACCGTTTAAACTAACGAAGAAGCTACTTCTACCTTGTCTCAAGTTAATTTCAAATAACTTGAAAGTATTGTCTCTAGTATCGTACTTCATATCAAAGTTAGCGTAACCAACATAGTCAATCTTTTCCAAGAAATCTTGAACCATTGAATATAATTTTTCATTGTATTCAGGAAGAATAGCTACATAGTTACCAATTGCAGCTGGTGATGGATCTTCCAATAATGGATGACCTAAACACATCATCTTAACCTTGTGGTTTTTATCCACGTAGGCGTTCAATGTACGCATATTACTGTCATCACCAGGAATGAAGTCTTGAAGAATTAAATCAGAAGTATATCCATTGGTATAAATCTTTTCAATTATATCTTCAAATTCTTCTTGTGATTCAATAATGAATGCTTTTTTTCTTCCTTCAAAATGAACATCTAACCATTCAACACTATTAGTTGGTTTCAAAGCAACAGGATATCCAAATGGTTGTTCAATTTTTTCATTGCTTTCAAAATCACTCTTAGAAATAATCTTTGTCTTTGGATATGGCAAATCATATTCTTCACATAGCTTATAGAAGTTTTCCTTGCTGTTTAATTTCTTGATTAAGTCATAATCAACGTATGGACAAACGAATACATCTTCTAATTCATCCTTATGCTTTGAAATTAATTCAGCGTAACCATCACCACAACCAACTAAGATAACTGGTTCTTCGTGTGATGCGTATTCCTTCTTAAGTTCCTTCATTGATTCAATCCACTTTGGATCTTCGCTAAAGCCATCAATCAAGGTTAAATCAACAATTTTTGTAAAACGTGTAGGTGCAAGCGCTTGTTCAGCATATGCCTTCACGGGTTTTCTGTATTTTTCATATAATGAACGAGCCATTCCATAAGCGTTGAAATCACTACCTAATAGAACAACTGTAAAATTAGATTCTAAATTACTCATTATCTATCCCTCTCAAAACATTTTGTACCACGACGGGATCTGTTTCGTATGGAGTATCTACGCCGTTGATTTTTTGGTAAGGATCTCTTCCTTTACCAGCAACTACTATCATAGCATTATTATCGCCGGCGTGAATAGCTTTTTTAATAGCCGTTTTTCTGTCTAGTTCGATATGAACATCAACTTTATCATGATTAATGTAAGAATCTATTTCATCAATAATGTCTTTAGGGTCTTCAAACGCAGGATCATCAGATGTCAGAAAGGCAATATCAGCACTTTCAGTAAGTGCTTTACCAAAACCTTCTCTACGATCTAGTCCCTTGTTACCAGGACTACCAACGACCACAATTACCTTTCCATCAGGATTGTTATTCTTTAAAAATCCTAATAAGGCATGCATGCTGGCATAATTATGGGCATAGTCTACGTAAATGGTTCCATTATCCTTGGACTTATATGATTCCATTCTTCCTGGAACAAATACATCTTTTAATCCCTTTCTAGCATCTGATGCACTAGCACCGTCTAAAGCAGTGGCGATAATCGAAGACATTGCATTAGCTTCGTTGTAGTCACCAACGACTCCGATTTTATAATCGTCTTCTACATTCATTGCCTTCGCCTTTTCACTATTAGCAACTACCCTAATTTCATTACTATCGATAGTGTCTGAAATACTTGCAAAGTTGAAATCAATTTGAACATCTTTAAATTCTTTTTTATCCCTACTGAATAAGAAAATCTTGTGAGGGTCAGTAGTTGATTTAGCTGCTTCATAAACATCTAGCATGTAGTCAGTATCTGCATCAATAATACAATGTGTGGAGTTAACCATTAGTTGTTCCTTACAATGTAAGTAATCTGCGAATGTTGGATGTTCATTTGGACCAATGTGGTCAGGTGAAATATTTAGAAAAATACCCACATCAAAATGAAGTCCGTAGACTCTTAGTTTTTTGTATGCTTGTGATGATACTTCCATCACTAAACTTGCCATACCATTATCAACGGCTTGTCTCATGTAATTGAAAATATCCAATGATTCTGGAGTAGTTAAGTGTGACTTAAAACGTTGTGATGGTTCATTTCCAACAACAGTATCAATTGTAGAAATCAATGCTGTCTTATTGTTGTTGGTATTATCTAAAATACTCTTAGCAAAATAAGAAGAAGTGGTCTTCCCCTTAGTCCCTGTATAAGCAATAACAAACAAATCATTTTGAGGATAGCAGTAAAAGGCAGCGCCTACTAGAGACATTGCCTTTTGTACGTTATTCACAATGATTTGAGTTAAGCCATTACCTTCATCATACTTTTGTTCGGCAACGTAACCAGTGGCACCCATTTCCTTAGCCATCGCTAAGTATTCGGGCTTGAAGTTACCCTTACAAAAGAACAATGTATTTGGTTTAACATTTCTGGAATCGTAAGTTACTTCATCAAATGAAACATCCTCACCTGATACAATTTCTTGTATTAGTCCATGTTCAGTTAATATTGTCTTTATTTCATCAATTCCAAGAGCCATTGTTTTTACTTCCTTATATCAAGATTTAAAAATTATGCTTGTAGTTGTACCTTGTTAATAGTATCAGCATTTGTATCTTCTGGGAAGTATACTTCATACCATAGAATAAATAGGTAAGGTGTCATAATCTTTTGCATGCTTGATTTACCTTCATCATGTTCCTTTAGAATTCTTAACAATTCATCAGTGTTAAAGAACTTTTCAGCAACATCAGAAGTAAATGCTCTCACAATTCTTTCATGGAACTTAGGTTCTCTGATCCATGATGCAATTGGTGATGGGAAACCAAGTTTTTCCTTCATAGCAACCTTATCTGGTAATGCACGTTCAGCTGCTTTACGAAGTGAAATCTTAGTACCTTCTTTGTTGATACGAGTCTTAATTGGCATAGTTGCAGCAAACTCAGCAACTTCCTTATCAACCAATGGAGTTCTAACTTCAAGAGAGTTAGCCATACTCATACGGTCAGCCTTTTGTAAGATATCAAATGGTAACCATGCATTGATATCAAAGTATTGCATTTGAGTCATTTCGTCCTTATCAGCTACTTCATCAAAAATGTATTTTGAGTATGCACCTGAATCAACGTTCAATGATGGATCCTTCAATAACTTGTTTCTGTCATCGTAGTTGTATACGTAGTTAACACGGTAATATCTTTCACTCAATGGTTGAGCACCACGAATTAAGAAACGACGACCGTGGAAACGAGGCATCTTAGTAGCCATCTTAGCTAATGCACTACGGATAAATCCAGGAACGTATTTTTGGTATCTTTCAAAAGGAATTGCTTCTAGGTAAGTATTGTATCCACCAAAGAATTCATCGGCACCTTCACCAGATAGAGCAACCTTAACTTCTTTACTAGTACCTTGAGCTAAGTAGAATAATTGAATAGCTGATGGGTTTGATAGTGGTTCATCCATGTAGTACATCATAGTTGGTAAGAAATCAAAGTAGTCATCACCAGTAATCTTGATTGGTGTGTTCTTTTGACCGATTTGTTGAGCAAAATCAGTTGACCATGATAATTCACTAAACTTAGAATCGTTGAAACCAAGTGAGAATGACTTAATAGGTTTTAATTTTGAAGCTTCGTTTAAAACATAACTTGAGTCAACACCACTTGATAAGAAACTACCAACTTCAACGTCGGCAATCATGTGGGCCTTTACAGAATCCTTAACGATTGATTCAATCTTCTTAGCATCTTCTTCAACTGTTTGTGATTCATCAATGTGATCGTAGCTAAACTTGTAATATCTGTGTGTTTCTGTCTTCTTTTCACTGATGTGGTGAATGAAGTAAGTACCAGGCATTACCTTGTATACGTTCTTGAACATTGTTTCAGCTGATGGAATGAATTCAAAACTTAAGTGAATTGGTAGAAGTTCTAAGTTTAATTCCTTCTTGAATGCTGGGTTTGATAAGAATGCTTTTAATTCAGAACCGTACATAAATGCGTCGCCATCATCATAGTAGTAAAGTGGTTTGATACCAAAATGATCACGAGCACCAAAAATTTCGTCGTTAGCACTGTCATAAATAACAAATGCGTACATACCACGAAGTTTATCCAATAGTTTTGGACCCCATGCTTCGTATCCACGAATTAAAACTTCGGAATCAACATCAGTGTCAAATTCCCAACCCTCTGAAATTAATTCATCTCTAATTTCTTGGTAGTTGTAAATTTCACCATTGAAGGTTAATACCTTCTTCATATCTTTACTGTATAGCGGTTGACCACCATGAGCCAAGTCAATTATTGATAAACGACGGAATCCCATTGATACCTTGTCGTCTTGGAAGTATTTTTCATCATCAGGGCCACGATGCTTAATTCGATTAGCCATCTTTTCAATGGTGTCGTTAGGCACATCTTTATGATTTACATATCCACAAAATCCACACATAAGTTTTATTCCCCTTTGTTTTTTTAATGTATTAATAATTTTTAGTTACTTTTTAATCGTACTTATTTTATTGTAACAAAATATTTAGATTTTAGGCCATAAAAATAGCAATTTAATCATTGATACAAATTTATATAGTACACAAACTAATATTATTAAGTATAATCATATCTATTCTTCTGTCCAGTGAAATCGTTCAAAATGTACTATAAATTTATATAAAACAAAAAAGACGCATTTGCACTGCACCCCAAAGTTTGTACAAAACTTTGGGGTGTTTTTGTGTCTAAATA
>CAMLMR010000053.1 GCA_946481335.1 uncultured Lactobacillus sp.
GATACTTCATTCCATACTTCAATGCCAGAAGAAAACTACATGTATGCTTTACCATACAAATACTACCGTGACCACAAAGCTAGAAAATATGGTGCACATGGTACAAGTTACCGTTACGTATCAGGTCGTGCTGCAGCAATGATTGGCAAGAAACTGGAAGACTTAAAACTAGTTATCATGCACTTAGGTGCTGGTGCTTCAATCTGTGCCGTAGATCATGGTAAGTCATTAGATACTTCAATGGGCTTCACTCCATTAACTGGTATCATGATGGCAACTAGATCTGGTGATGTTGACCCTTCACTACTTGCATACATTATGCAAAAAGAAGGTATTACAGACATTAACGAAATGATTAATATCTTAAACAAGAAATCAGGTTTGGCTGGTGTATCAGAAGTTTCTGCTGATATGAGAGATCTAGAAGCAGTTAAGGATGAAAACCACCAAGCTGAATTAGCACGTAACATGTACATGAACAGAATCGTTAAATATGTTGGACAATACGTTGCTGAAATGAACGGTGTTGATGGTATCGTATTTACTGCCGGTGTTGGTGAAAACGATATTGGTATCAGACAAGAAGTTGCTGATAAGTTAAGTTACTTCGGTGTTAAAGTGGATCCAGAAAAGAACCACATTCGTGCCGTTGAAAGAGATATCAGTGCTGATGACGCTAAGATCAAGACATTATTAATTCCAACAAATGAAGAATTAATGATCGTTAGAGATATTGAACGTCTTAAATAATCACGAAAAAGAGGCCTAATAAGGTCTCTTTTTTATTTTCATGGATTGATGAAAATAATTCAATTAAATAAAAATAACATGAAAAAACGTTGAAACGCCGCGGCTTTAAACTTGTTGAATGCCTTTGTATAAAGGCTTGGACGTATTGCGAATTGCATAAAATATGTATAATTAACCTCATAGAATATTTAGAGGAGGGTGATGAAATGCAAGAATCACCGAAACAAGAAGGCCAACAGCTTTCAAGAGGTTTAAAAAATCGTCATGTTCAATTAATCGCTTTAGGTGGAACAATTGGTACTGGATTGTTCTTAGGAGCAGGTGAATCCATTCAATTTGCTGGACCATCAATTATTTTAGCTTACTTAATTGCTGGGATTGCCGGATTCTTTATTATGAGATCACTTGGTGAATTATTACTATCAAATGTTGATTGTCATTCATATATTGAATTCATTGAAAAATATTTAGGTGAAAAGATGGGTTTTGTTGCCGGTTGGACTTATTGGGCCTGCTGGATAACAATTGCCATGGCTGAAATTACCGCTGCCAGTTTATACATAAAGTATTGGTTCCCAAATGTTCCACAATGGATAACTGGTTTGATTATCATTATTATTTTATTCCTATTGAACACAATTAATGTTTCCGCATTTGGTGAAACTGAATTCTGGTTCGCTTTAATTAAGGTTGTCGCTATTTTAGCTTTAATTGCTACAGGAATTGTCTTAGTAATTATTAATTACAAGACTCCAGTAGGTCATGCAAGTCTTGGTAACTTATTTGGTCACAAGATGTTTGCTCATGGTGTTTCAGGTTTCCTAATGAGTTTCCAAATGGTTATCTTTAGTTTTGCTGGTATTGAAATGATTGGTATGACCGCTTCAGAAACACATGATCCTGAAAAGGTTATTCCAAAGGCGATTAACGAAGTTCCTTCAAGAATTTTGATTTTCTACATCGGTTCATTGGTTGCATTAATGTGCATCTACCCATGGAACTACATCAACGCTTCTTCTAGTCCATTCGTTCAAGTATTCCAAAACATTGGAATTACTGGAGCAGCTTCAATTATTAACTTTGTTGTATTGACTGCAGCAGTATCTGCATGTAACTCATCAATCTTTACCACCGGTAGAATGGCTTACTCATTATGTTATGGTACTGACAATAAGGTTGGTAAGAAGATTGGTTCATTAACTAAGAATGGACTACCAGCAGCCGGAATTGTATTCTCAATTGTTGTTATTGCAATTTCACTATTCTTAAACGCATTTATGCCAAACGGTGTTTTCCAATTGATTTCAAGTGTGGCTACCACATGCTTCCTATTCATTTGGGGATTAATTGTAATCGCACATATTAAGTACAGAAAGGCTGTTAAGAAGAATAAGGAAGAAGACAAGTTAACATTTAAGATGCCTTTATTCCCACTATCAAGTTACTTTGTATTAGCATTCTTACTATTCGTAGCAGTTGTGTTACTATTCAGAGTAGATACAATGATTCCATTAATTGGATCAATCGTATGGATTTTATTCCTATACTTCTTTAAAGTTGTAAAAGACCGCGTATAAAATTTAAACAGTTTCAACGACTAATTTCTTAATTAAGTAGTTAGTTTGGTTGAAGCTGTTTTTTGTTTTTCATTTTATCAATAATAGTTTATTCTATTAGTAAGGAAGTAGGTGGCAATAATGAAATACTTTATAGCGGATACGCATTTTCTGGATAAACATATGATAGGAAATAAGAATTTCGCGCCACGACCATATTTCTTTGTGGATGAGATGGATAACGATATCATTAAAAACTGGAATCAAGAGATTTCGGAAAACGATATCGTTTATCACTTAGGGGACATTGCAGTATGTCACGATAAGCCACAGAGAAGTGCACATGAAAAAATTTTCAATATTTTAAAACAATTAAATGGACATATTGTTCTTATTAAGGGTAACCACGATAGTCGAGATTTGTTTAAGTATATTGAGAAACACAACTTTGACATAAATGGTAAACCTAAGTTTTCTTTCCATGATGTTGGAGCATTGATTAAAATGAATCATGCCCAATACTATATGACACACTATCCATTAATGATGGGACAAGTGGGTCCAATTATCGATTTACATGGCCATATTCATCACTATTCAGTGCCAGTTAAGGAAAATATCAACGTTGGAGTAGATAGCCCTGAAAAGGATTATTTGGGATATAAAAAGCCCTTTGGTGCTCCATACAGTGAAGAAGATATTTTTACCATGGTAGAACAAAAGAAAATTGATTTTGCCAAAAGACGTTAAGGAGGAAGTAAGTTTGGAAAAGATTGCTATTTTACACACCAATGATTTACATTCACACTTTGAAAATTGGCCAAGAATAAAGAGATATTTAGTTAGTGAAAAACAAAAGTTAGAGGACCAAGGATATTTTGTAATTACTGTTGATTTGGGGGATGCTTTGGACAGAGCTAATCCACTAACAGATGCTACAAATGGAAAAGCAAATGTAGAACTACTAAATGAAATTGGCTATGATGCTGCGACAATTGGTAACAACGAGGGATTAACTAACAGTAAAGACCAATTAAATCATTTATACGATGATGCTAACTTCGATGTAATTCTGGGTAATGTTGTTGATTCTGATACAAAGAAACGACCAGATTGGGCCAAGGAAACTAAGATGATTAATACTCCAGCTGGTAATCATGTAAAGATTTATGGTTTAACGGCTCCTTACCAATCTACTTATACACTAGAAGGCTGGACACCAATTGATGATCAAGAAAAGATTCCAGAACTATTGGATAATGACCATGATAGTGAAGTTTTAGTATTGCTATCCCACTTAGGTGTCACTCAGGATAGACTAATCGCTAAAAAGTTTCCACGTTTTGACGTGATTATTGGAAGTCATACTCATCATTTATTTGAACATGGTGAAAAGGATAATAAATCATTACTGGCAGCAGCAGGTAAATATGGATTCTATGTCGGTAAGGTTACACTAGAAGTGAAAGAAGATAAGGTTTTAAATAGTGAAGCTAGCGTTGTCAAAACCAGTGATTTGCCAGTCGAATCAGGAGATAGTGAATGGTTATCATCATTGGAACAATGTGGTGAAGACATTTTAGCTCAATCTAAAGTTGCTAAGTTAGATGAAAAAATGGATAATGGTCTTCGTGGTAAACCCAAAATGGTTAGTGAATTTTTGTCAGCGATGAAAGAAAAGGCAGGCACTAAGGCTGCTATCGTTAACAATGGTTTATTTTTAGCTTCACTACCTAAGGGAATTGTGGATAAAAACCAATTACACAAAATTTTGCCACATTCAATGCATGTTACTAAGACGACACTGTCTGGAAGTGATTTGTGGCGTATGGTAATGGAAATGCAGAAAAATTGGAAGTTCTTGATTGCATATGAACAAAAGGGAATGGGCTTTAGAGGTAAGTACTTTGGCCAACTTAATTACGATGGAATTGATGTAGACAATCAAAATAATGTTTATTTCGATGGAAAGTTAATCGATTTTGATCAAACATATGAAATTGCATTACTAGACCATTACATTTTCATTCCATTCTTTCCAACTGTCGCAATTAAGGGAGATAATAATATTTTGTATGACCAAACACTTCGTGAAGTATTTGCATCATACCTATCAAAGAAATATCCGCTAGAATAGGAGAGGATAATTTTGGATCGTAAGAGTATTGAAGAACTTGTTGAAGAGAAAAATAATAGTTATAAGCCACTTGCGAACATAAAACTTGAAGATGAAAAGACTATTTTAATTAACGGTCATAAATATGAAATCATCAGTAATCGCAATAATTGCTTTAAAATTGATGATTTTACTGCCAGTTACAACCCTATTTTTAGCAGATACAGCTATATTGTGGGTGATTATGGTTATGGTGTCCTTAGATTAAAGGGATTTTCCGATGATGGAGGTAATACACCATTACAAAACCAATTTATGGCAATTCAAGATTATTTATATGAATATGCGAATATGGGAGCAGACTATTTTGTTTTACACAACTTAGAAGTTAAGACAAAACCAAATGGCTCATTCAACAAGCGCAGAGGACGTCGTTCTTCTAACAAGAATAACCGTCACGCCTTTATTAAAGAAAAGGTTACTAACGAAAAGCCACGTGTTGATAAGAGAGAACATGTTACTGTTACTCAATCAAAGGGACACGGGAAGAGACATTTTACAATTAAACAAAGAACTGACTAGGAGAGAGTTTTAATGACAAAGTATAAGGGTTATTTTATTGACCTTGATGGCACTATCTACGCTGGAAGCAAGAGAATTCCAGCAGCCAAGAAATTTATTGAAAGACTACAATCAAATGGAATTGATTTCCTTTTTGTAACTAACAACACAACTAAGATGCCTGAAGATGTAGTGAAAAACTTGGGTGATAACCACGATATTCACGTAAGTGTGGATAATGTATATACTGCAGGACTTGCTACAGCTGATTACGTTAAAAAGGATGCAGAAGCTAATCAATTGGCGAAGACAGCATACGTTGTTGGAGAAAAGGGATTGATTACTGCACTTCAAAATAACGGCTTTGAAATCACAGATGACAAGCCAAGCTATGTAATTGTTGGTTTAGACAGTTCTGTAACCTACGATCAATTGAGTAAGGCGGTCTTATTAGTTAGGGATGGTGCTAAGTTTATTGGAACCAATCCGGATAGTAATATTCCGACTGAAAAAGGGATGCAGCCAGGAGCTGGATCACTTGTTAAACTTGTTGAATATGCAACTCAACAAAAGCCAGTTCTAATTGGTAAACCGGAATCAATTATCATGCAAAATGCGTTAGATAAGATTGGATTGAACAAATCTGATGTAGTGATGGTAGGAGACAACTACATGACTGATATTTCCGCTGGTATTAACTTTGGCATGGATACCCTAATTGTCTATACCGGATTATCTACAAAAGAACAAGTGGCTCAAAAGGACGTTCAACCAACTCATCAAATTGATTCATTGGATGACTGGGAAGTTTAATTTGAATATCGAATTTATGAAGTATCGAGCATTGTCGTTAGTAATCATTTTATGGTTTGTAACTTGCTCGATATTTTTATTTATGAACATGCCATTTATATATACGTTAGTAGTTCACGTACTAAACGTAAAAAACGATATTAAAATGAGTTCAAGTCAAATTAATGAAAATTATTTATTGATTATTAGATACTTGCAGTCTTTCTTTATTAGAAACATGCAGACTACATTACCAATTAACGATATCGTAAGAATTCATTTTGGTGATGTAAGAAAGCTGATTATAGCTAATAATTTATTCATGGTGATATTAACTCCAATAGTATTAAAAATATTGGTCAAATTAAGGCAAAACAATCTTTTGTGGATTCTAAAAGCGATGATTAAACAAATATATGCATTGTTCGTATTCATTTGTGTATTCGCTTTAATTGATTTCAACGATGCCTTTATCTTCTTTCATAGAATATTATTTAGGAATAACGATTGGATTTTTGATGCAAAAAAAGAACCAATCATAATCTTATTTCCTGATCAATACTTTATGATTGGATTTGCTTTTATATTTATAGTCGTTACGTTGTTTTATATAACTTTATTGCGATTCATTAATAAAACAGAGCAATAAAAAAAGGACCCCATATAGGAGTCCTTTTTATTAAGCTTTCTTTTCTTTTTTGAATAGAGCAACGATAGCAGGAATACAAGTTACTAGGATAATACCAAGTACAACTGCAGAGAAGTGTTCTTGTACGAATGGGATGTTTCCGAAGAAGTATCCACCACCGCAACATAATAGAACCCAAACAATACATGCTGAAACATTATATTTAATAAACTTACTGTAATTGTAACCACTTGAGGCTGCAATGAATGGTGCGAATGTTCTAATGATTGGCATGAATCTAGCGATGAAGATAGCTAATATACCATATTTATCAAAGAAAGTTTTTGCTTTATCTAGTTGTTCTTGTTTAATGAACTTACCAATATGTTTTTGTTTAGTAAGCTTATTACCAACTTTTTCACCAAGGAAGAAGTTTAGAGAGTCACCAACGATAGAAGCAATTAAGAATAAGATGACAAATATAAATATGCTTAGGTGATATTTTGGATTGGCAGAGATAGCTGCTGCCGCAAATAGTAATGAGTCACCAGGTAGGAATGGCATAATTACAATTCCGGTTTCAATGAAGATTACTAAAAATAGTAGTAGGTAGGTCCAGTCACCAAAATAATTAACTAAGTTAATGATGTGTTGGTCAATGTGTAATATAAAATCTATTAAAAGTTGCATTTCTTTCTCCTTTTGTTGTTTAACTATTATTTTAACAAATTTACAGTACTAAGATTAAAGTTTTTTTAAAATAATTTAGTAAAAACACTTAATCATTTTTGGTTCGTTAGCTATAATGTATATAGCAATTAAATATTTGGAGGACAAAATGACTCAATATCCACAATTAAGTATAGATGATAAATATAAGCCGATGGCTATTCTAAAGACAAATTATGGTGATATTCAAATAGCCTTGTTTGAAAAACAAGCACCTCAAACAGTAGAAAACTTCATGAAATTAGCTGAAGTCGGATACTATGATGGCACTACTTTCCATAGAGTTATTAAAGATTTTATGATTCAAGGTGGTGATCCAACAGGAACCGGTGCAGGTGGAGAAAGTATTTGGAATCGTCCATTTGATGATGAATTTTCTAAAGACTTATACAACGTACGTGGAGCTGTGTCGATGGCTAATTCTGGTCCAAACACCAATGGAAGTCAGTTCTTTATTGTTCAAAATAAGACACTTCCTGAAACATTGATGGATCAAATGGATGAAGCAGGATTCCCTGCGGATATCATTGATTTCTATGTTAATAATGGTGGTACACCATGGCTAGATTTTAGACATACTGTATTCGGACAAGTAGTTAAGGGAATGGATATCGTTGATAAGATTGCTGATACTAAAGTAGATGCAAACGATAAACCACTTGAAGATGTTTTAGTTAACAAGATAGAAATTTTCAAATAAGTACTTGACCGTAAAAAGACTTCCTGGTAGTATAAATATTGCTGTTGAGAGAGATTACTTAATCTTCTCAAATGAGTTTGAAAAATTGATATTGACACTTAATAATGATTTTGATATCATGTTTAAGTCGCGTTAAATCAGTTGATTTCAAGCGATTGCAAATAAAAAAGTTATTGACACTGTGTTGATAATTTGCTATGATTAATGAGTTGTCAATTGAGGCAACAAGTTAATAAAAGGTAGATCTTTGAAAACTGAACAAGATTGATAATCGATGATGTGTAAGGA
>CAMLMR010000054.1 GCA_946481335.1 uncultured Lactobacillus sp.
TTGAGCTGGACACTTTGGATTAATACATCTCAAAGCAACTTCATCATCCAAATGAACTAGCTTATCACCACATGATGGACAAGTGGTTGGAATTACATATTCCTCACTGTCATCTGGACGTTTGCTTGGGATATATTCAGAAATTTCTGGAATGATATCTCCGGCCTTGTGCAACTTAACAGTGTCACCAATGCGGACACCCTTTTCTTCTAAGTAATCGGGGTTGTGCAATGATGCTTTGGATACCTTGGTACCGGCTAGTTGCACTTCGTTCATGATGGCAGTTGGTGTAACAACACCGGTTCTACCAACGGTCCATTCAATGTCCAATAACTTAGTTTCAACTTCTTCTGGTGGAAACTTGTAGGCAATCGCCCATTTTGGAACCTTCACGGTTGTTCCAATTTGTTCTTGTAAGGATAAGTCGTTTTCCTTAATAACGATTCCGTCAATCCCGTAGCTAAGTTCATCACGACGTTGTGTGTAATATTTGATGTAGTCATGAACATCATCCATGTTTTTAATCACACGGTATGTGGGATTAATGGTAAAACCTAATTCCTTAAGTTCTTCCAATAATCCAGCTTGGGTATTAGTTTGTAAATCATCGTAGTTTGCAACGTTGTACATAAAGGTGCTTAGTTTACGATGGGCAGTAACCTTAGAGTCTAATTGTCTTAGACTTCCGGCAGCCGCATTACGTGGGTTGGCGAAAACTGATTCACCATCTTTTTCACGTTGTTCGTTTAATTTCACAAAAGATGACTTAGGCATGTAGCATTCACCACGCACCTCAATATCAATTGGACGAGTTAACTTTTGTGGAATTGATTCAATTGTCTTTAGGTTGTTGGTGATGTCTTCACCAATTGTACCGTTTCCACGAGTTGAACCTTGTACTAAAATTCCGTTTTCATAGCGAAGTGAAATGGCTAAACCATCAATCTTTAATTCACAGTTGTATTCCGTAATTTCAGGATAGTTCTTATCCAAACGGTCGATGAAGTCCTTTAGTTCTTCTTCAGAGAAGACATCCCCTAAAGAAAGCATTGGAATTTCATGGTTGACCTTATTGAAACCAGGTAGTGTTTGACCCCCAACGTTTTGAGTAGGTGAATCACTTGCGATTAATTCCGGATGACTAGCTTCAATTTCTTGAAGTCGACGGTAGCTCATATCATAAACATGATCTTCTACGCTTGGACTATCTTCTTGATAGTACTGACGACTCCAGGTCTTTAGTTGGTCTTTTAATTGATTATATTCAGTTTGAATATCGTTACTTTGATCAGTCAATTAGCTCACCTCTATTGAACTTTTTGAATTGGTGCGAATGCAGCTAATAGTCTCTTTAATCCCTTGTCTGGGAATGCGATGTCTAGTTCCATATCTTCGCCAGTACCGTTAACTTTAACAACAGTACCTGTTCCCCAGGCCTTGTGTTCAACCTTGTCACCAACTGTCCATGCCTTCTTATCAGCACCAGTTCCTTCAGGTTTTTGAACCTTCTTAGCTGGTTGCTTGTAAGCACGTTGTTGAGCGAAACGGGTATTACGTTGGCTTCTGTTTGAATCAAATGGTGTCTTTACAGTACTGCTTTGTGCAAAGTTGTTTTCTGATTCAATCAATTCCGGTGAAATTTCGTTTACAAAACGAGATTCAGGATTAGTTTGACGACGACCATATAACATTCTTGAGAACGCGTTAGTTAAGAATAGTTTTTCTTGTGCACGGGTAATTCCTACGTATGCCAAACGACGTTCTTCTTCTAGTTCCTTTTCATTTTCCATTGAACGACCTAGTGGGAAGATTCCTTCTTCCATTCCCATTAAGAATACAACTGGGAATTCTAGACCCTTGGCAGCATGAAGTGTCATTAGGGTAACTTGTGGAGAATTTTCTTCAACGTCGTCTTGTGCGGAAACTAAGGCAAGATCTGCTAAGAAGTCAGTTAGTGGTTCATTACCATCTTCGTTGTCTTCTTCGCTTCTGTTGGTATCGAATTGTTGAGTTACTGAAATGAATTCTTCAATATTTTCAATTCGTGCCTTGTTTTCAAGTGAGTTGGTCTTCTTTAGTTCTGCTAGGTAACCAGTGTCATCCAATACGTGTTGGGCAACATCTGTTACGCTACCTTCTTTGGCAACCTTTTGAATCTTAGTCATCACGTTGGCAAAGTCAGCAATTGAATTTCTAGCACGACTTGAAAGTGTGTTGTTTAAATAAACGTTCTTGGCAGCTTCTAGCATTGACCAACCGTTTTCACCGGCGAAAATTCTAAGTTTATCAACACTTGATGCACCAATTCCACGCTTAGGTTCATTGATAATACGTTCTAAACTCATTGAATCACTTGGATTAGCTACTAATGTTAGGTATGCCAAGATGTCTTGGATTTCCTTACGATCGTAGAACTTGTGTCCACCAACAATGTTGTATGGAATGTTTGATTTTAGAAGTGTTTCTTCAATGATACGTGATTGAGCATTGGTACGGTATAGGATAGCAAAATCATTGTATGAGTAATGCTTTTCATCCATAATCTTTTGAATTTGTGCAACTGCGAAACGGGCTTCATCAATTTCGCTTTGGCCACGGTAGTATGAAACTTTGTCCCCTTCTTTGTTTTCGGTCCAAAGGTTCTTGGCCTTTCTAGCAACGTTATTTTGAATAACGTCGTTAGCTGCACTTAAGATGTTCTTAGTTGAACGGTAGTTTTGTTCAAGCACTGTTGTGTGCGCATCATTGTAATCATCTTGGAAGTTCAAGATGTTGTTCATGTTGGCACCACGCCAACCGTAGATACTTTGGTCAGAATCCCCAACAACACAGATGTTTCTGTACTTCTTAGCTAGCATAGTAACTAGTTTGTATTGAGCTTCGTTGGTATCTTGGTATTCATCAACGTGGATGTATTGGAATTTGTTTTGGTAGTATTCCAATGTTTCTTTATCTGATTCAAATAATTGAATCGTCATCATAATCAAGTCATCAAAATCTAGAGCTTGATTTCCATGAAGACGCTTTTGGTATTCTTCGTAAACCTTTGATACAGTTTCTTCAAATGGACTGTTGTGGTCAATTGATTCACTGTATTGAATTGGGTCTAATAAATCATTTTTAGCATTTGAAATAGCTGAAAGAATTGCTCTTGGGTCGTTCTTCTTAGGATCAATATCAAAGTCCTTCAAAATTCTCTTTACCAAGGTTCTTTGTTCACTACTACCGGCAATGGTAAATGCACGGTTAAATCCAATTTTATCAATATGTCTTCTTAAAATTCTGACACATAGAGCATGGAAAGTAGAAATCCAAACGTCGTTTCCACCGTAGTCTAGTAGGTTAGAAACACGTTCCTTCATTTCACGAGCCGCTTTGTTAGTAAAAGTAATTGCTAGGATGTTCCATGGCAATACGTTCTTTTCTTCAATTAAGTAAGCAATGCGATGGGTTAAGACACGGGTCTTACCACTACCTGCACCGGCCATTATCAATAGAGGACCTTCGGTACATAATACTGCTTCTTTTTGTTTATCATTCATTCCTGAAATTAAATCGTTTACTGGCACAAAAAACACAATCCTCTCAAATTTATATATAGTCTAATTATATCATAGCTGGGCATATTTTCATTTAGCACCAAATAAAAAAGTCGGCAAATTATGCCGACTCTTTTTAATCTTCTACAAAAGTGACTTTATCGTTATCCAATGATTTAATTCTAGCTAGTGATTCTAAGTGAATCCCTGTCTTTTCAATCAAATCATGGCCCTTTTGGTATGATTTTTCAATTACGATACCAATTCCATTAACTGATACATTAGCTTGCTTAGCTACGTCCAATAGTCCTTGAACGGCTTGGCCATTAGCTAAGAAATCATCGATGATTAGTAAACGGTCATTTGGTTGAATAAATCTTTTATCGATACTAATTTGGTTACTGGTTTGTTTAGTGTATGAATATACCTCACTAGTATATACATCATCTGTTAGTGTTAAACTCTTATGTTTTCTAGCAAAAACAACTGGTACATCCATGTATAATCCAGCCATCACTGCAGGAGCAATTCCGGAAGATTCAACAGTCACGATTCTAGTGATGTTGTCGTCCTTAAATAGTCTGGCAAATTCCTTACCCATTTCAGCCATTAATTTAGGATCAATCTGATGGTTTAGAAATGCATCAACTTTTAACACATCCCCTGGTAACACACGTCCGACTTCTTTAATCTTATCTTCCAGTAGTTTCATTTGATGTTCCTCCTGTAGTGGTAGTTTGTTTGTCATATTGATAGAGCTTGTACTTACGGATGATTTCAATAATCTTATTGCGATATGTTGGATCAGTCGCATATCCGTCTACTTGTAGTCCCTTGGCAGCAGCAACATAATTATCAGAATCAATTACGTCCTTGTACTGATTTGGGTTCCAATCAGTCCCATTTACGAGCAATAACGCATGGCTTTCGACTGATTCAGACCAACTGTTATATACTCTAAAACGACCTGTAATATTGATAAATTGGCCGTTTACGAACTCTTGGGTGGAAAGATTTACAGATGGTTGGTTACCAGACGCTTTAACACCATATAAGTTATTATATTGACTCGATAACTGACTGGTTCCCCAGTTAGACTCTAAAATAGCTTGTGCTAAGCTGATACTAACTAGGATGTTATAACGTCTTTGTACGTCGTTTGCAGCTGGTAGTAATGCGTTGATGAACTTACGATGTTTCTTTAACACATTCTGTTGTGCATATGAATCGTATGTATAGATTCGGTCAAATATCTTCATACCACCAGTGAATAACAATACTCCAACGATTAAAATAAAAATAAGACATCCAAAGTTAGATGTTTTCTTTTTTCTTCTTTTTCGATATCTTTTTTTACTCACATAATCTCTCCTTATATTATTTAATATTCTAAACTATTCACTAAAAAAAAGAAAATCAAATTTTAACTAAAATATTGTTTAATTGACAAATGACTCATTTTTCTGTAATTTTAAGGTATAGGTTAGGAGATGTATGCTTTTGGTAAAAGATAAATTAACAAGCAATGACAAGTCACCATTTGATGTTGGTGATCAAGTTTCATTCATGCTAGAAAAAAAGAAATTCCAAGGAATTATTGAAAAAGGATACAACAACTCATACATGATTGGTTTTCAAACTACCGATCCTGCATTAGAGGACAAATATCATGGAAAAATAATTATTAACAACAAGAATATGACCATGGTAAAAGAAGGGCCTCACAATTCAAAGGGTAAAAACAAAGATAGTGAAGCCACTGAAGATGAAGAAAAATAATAAAAAAGCACCGATGACATTAGTCATTGGTGCTTTTTCTTCTTATTTTTAATAACGGTGAACCAATTACCGGAACTAACGCACTTGATAAAATAGCTTCAACTAGACCATTTGTCAAAGCAACAAACAGTAAGTATGGTAATAGTTTATCAACGTTAATTTGGTAAATGTTAAATGCATCCCCACGATAGAACACATAGATTAAGCCTAATAGTACAATGGTATTTACAAGTGAACTTACAAAACCAGTAATAGCCATGTACATACGGTATGGTTTGTTAGGTTTGTATAGACGTTTAAAAATAAGTCCGGCTACTAAGCCAACTAGGATTCTTGGTAGAACTGATACTAGTGGGTTAGTAAATACATAGATTGCCAATGGACTGGTTGGCCACCAGAATGCACGAATAAATGTGATCAATCCCCAGACACCACCGACGATTGCCCCATTTTTAGTTCCTAATAGGATTGCCGATAATACGACTGTAATTGGAATAATGGTAACACTAAGTGGTCCAATAGGAATGTTTCCCAATCCTGGGATACTTGTTTGTACGATAATTATTGCGATAAACACGGATAAGATGTTCATCTTATAAATCTTATTTCTAATGATCATCATCTCCTCTTTGAGATTTTACTTTCATATAAAACAACATTGAATATTAAACACTATTTTAATTAATAAGTCCACTTATGTATAAAAAAAGAACTTCCACACGGGAAGTCCTTTTGAAAACAGAAAGATAAGTGTATCTTAACGTTTTGAGAATTGACCAGCTTTACGAGCTTTCTTAAGACCTGGTTTCTTACGTTCTTTCATACGAGCGTCACGAGTTAATAAACCGGCACTCTTTAATGAAGCACGGAAGTCAGGGTCTACTTCTAGCAATGCACGAGCGATTCCGTGACGAGCTGCACCAGCTTGTCCTGAGAAACCACCACCGTTAACATTGATTAAAGCATCGTAGTTACCTGATGTTTCAGTAACATTGAATGGTTGCATTACCACTGCTCTTAAGTTAGGGAATGGAATGTAATCTTCAATATCCTTTTTGTTCATAACAACTTTACCAGTACCGGGTACTAAAATTACTCGGGCTACTGAGTCTTTACGACGGCCTGTGCCGCGATATTGTACTTGAGCCAATTAAGTTTCCTCCTTAAATTAGGTTATTAATGTCTAATACTTCAGGGTTTTGTGCTTGGTGAGCATGGTTAGCATCAGCGTATACGTGTAAGTGTAGTAATTGCTTGTGAGCTAATGTACCACTTGGTAGCATACCTTTAACTGATGTTTCAACTAACTTGTCTGGAGTATCATTTAACATTTGACCAGCAGTTTTTTGTTTTAGACCACCTAAATAACCTGTGTGGTGGGAGTATAGCTTATCGCTAGCTTTACGACCTGTTAATGCAACTTTTGAAGCATTAATAACAATAACGTTATCGCCAGTATCTACATGAGGTGTAAATGTTGGCTTGTTTTTTCCTCGTAAAATAGAAGCAACGACAGTTGATAGACGACCTAAACTGATATCAGTTGCGTCAATGATGTACCACTTGCGTTCTACTTCACCTGGTTTTGCCATATATGTTGTACGCACTTTAATCTTCCTCCATGTTTCTGTGTTTGTTCGACACCAATATAAGTTTCCGGGGCTTATTGTGGGGCAAACAATACCATGCTTTATACTACAATTTTTTAATTATAAAGTCAACCTAAAATCATCTTTGATGATGAGGTAGTTTTGTAGGATGAGCAGGATCATCTCCCTCATAGTATACATGTTTTAAGTATAGTCCGCTAGCGGGAACCGTTCTTCTTGCTTCAGTTCTATCTTTAACTTCGTATAGTCTTAAAATGTCATGTACATCCCTTGAACCTGAACCAATTTCAACTAAGACTCCAACCATGATTCTCACCATGTTATATAGGAATCCATTACCGTAAAATTCAAAAATCAATTCATTTTCTTTTTCGTCGATTCGACATTTTGCTTCGTAGATTGTTCTAACGTTAGTTCTTGCTGAAGAACCTGAGGCAACAAAACTAGTAAAGTCATGTTCACCGATTAAGTCCTTCAAAGCGATATTGATTTTTTCAATATCAACAGGAAAACGCCATTGAGCTGTATATCTACGTTTAAATGGATTACGGAATTCACCCATATCCATTCTATACATGTATCTCTTCCCTGACACATCGTATCTAGCGTGAAAGTCGCTAGGTACCTTTTCTACCTTTTTAATTTGAACATCCAAAGGCAACATACTATTCAATGCCTTTAGCATATTTTCTGCAGGTAGGTCGTATGGAAAGTCAAAATGAGCGACCTGCCCTAACGCATGCACCCCTGCGTCTGTTCTACCGGATCCATAAACAGTAATTGCTGGGTCTGGATTTTTGGCCATCTTATTAACAATCTTGGTTAAGATTCCTTCGATGGTTCTTTTCTTTGGCTGACGTTGAAAACCATAAAAGTCGGTTCCATCATAAGCCATAGTGATTTTATAACGATATAACATTTCTATTATCTAACTCCTATATATAAATATAACTATCGCCATGATTAACATTAATAGCATGCATACAAAATCATTTATTTTCCATTTAAACGTATGGAAATGTGATCGTTGTTTAGTGGTTTGATATCCCCTTGCTTCCATTGCAATACTTAAATCATCGGCGTGCTTAAAGGCACTGACAAACAAAGGTATCAATAATGGGACAAACGCCTTAACACGTTTGATTAA
>CAMLMR010000055.1 GCA_946481335.1 uncultured Lactobacillus sp.
TTATATTAGTCAGTATTGGTCAAATAGTCAAGAGAAAACTAGCACTTAATTGTACGGAGTGCTAAAAACACGTTATAAACGTTGATATAATAGCATTTATTTTTCGAAAAAATTTTATAAAAGCAAACAAAAAAAGACGATTCAATAGAAGAATCGTCCTTTTGATCAAATATTTTTATCTAAACATTGCTTCATAAGCCCAACCAATGAATTTACCTTGGTAGTAAGCCTTGTAGTAGTACTTCTTCCAACCAGCTTTTTTAGCACGTTGGGTGATTTCTACTGGTGTGTATGCGTAACTCTTACCGTAGTTAGTTAGTTTAACATCAGCGAATCCACTACCACCAACATGATTGTAGAAGTTAACCTTTGGATGAATTCTAACAATCTTAGTTGCATGGTACTTGGAGTAAGTAATGTTTGGTACCAGACCACTGGTACTAATCCAACCTAATGCCTTACCGTTTTCTAGGATACGGTAGTAAGTACGTCCATTTGAGGTATTCTTAGCAATTGAGTTAATAGTAACTTTCTTATTGGCATAAGAACTACTCTTATGAACGGCCTTAGTATTCTTCTTGTAACGGTTATCACCAGGAACATGGTTGTAAATCTTTAGACCAGTGCCGGCAGCAACTGTCATTGATTTATCCATTTGAGTGTAATTAACATTCTTAACTACAGTTTTCTTCTTTTTCTTAGTAGTTGCTGTCTTATTACTGTTGGTGTTGGCAGCTTGCTTGTTAGCTTGACTTGACGCATTATTTTGCGCCGCCTTTTGCTTCTTGTTTACCTTCTTTGAAGCAGATTGATCACTCTTCGGTGTTTTAATCTTTGGTACTGCAGTTGGGTTGTTGGCATCGGAAGTATCACCAATGAACCAGCTGGCATCCTTTGATGAAAGCATACTTGCATCAAGTTTTTGACCTAAAGCATTTGAATAGAAGCTATCGGTAAATTGCCATAGGACATGTTCTCTGGCAGGTTCATTGTTTTGGTATGCGGCTAACCAGTAACCGTCATAGTTAGCAACTGAACTAGCTGCGTTTTGTACCATGAAGTTGGCATATGAGTAGAATAAAATCTTACGTTTACCAACCAATGGTCTTAATGCCTTCAACCATGCATCGGTTGATTGATTAGTTCCACCAGAAGTAACTGTTTGTGATTCATAGTCGTTAACGTAAAATCTTGCTTTGGGTGCACGACTGTATAGCACTTTAGCTTCATAAGCTGCATCGCTAGGATTCTCGTATTGACTGAATGAATATACTCCATACGGAATTGAGTATTTATCCATTAAATCACGATTGTGTGCAAATGTTTTGTCGGCATAGGCACTACCGTATTGAACTCTTAAAATAACGAATGGAACTTCACTCTTTAATTTTTGAGCTTGGGAATCGGTTAGACTACCTTGCCATTCTGACATGTCGTAAACTGTGTTAGATGTGTTAGCGTTACTTGCATCAGCCATTGCTGGTACAGAGGTGCTAGCAAGCATCAAACCGACTACGGCAACAATCGAAAACCATAATCCTTTTTTTCTCATATAAAGATATAAAGAAATTAAACAATTAATTTATATCTTATACACCTCCTCTTATCGTTTTTTCATTATCTGCATATTGTAACAGAGCCGGAGGGGGAAAAGAAAGGCAATTCCATATTAAATTTTATAAATACTTTGTAATATTTAATATCCTATAAATTAATATTTACCGTAAAAATTGATCCAGTTGGGTGATTATCACGGACGCTAATTCGACCATGGTGTTGATCGACTATCCATTTGGCAATCGATAATCCCAAACCAGTCCCCCCAGTCTTAGAGTTTCTCGACTTATCTGTACGGTAGAATCGTTCAAAAATACGTGCCTTATCTTCGTCGGCAACACCATTTCCTGTATCGGACACGACGATTCTTAGGTTACTGTGGTTCTTCGCAACTCTAACAGTAACCGTGCCACCCTGTGGCGTGTACTTCATCGCATTGTCGACTAAGATGACGACTAGCTGTTTGATTAAGTCAGCATCGATATGGCCGGTGCCATCGACATCGATTGTATCGACAAACGACTTGTTTTGACTCGTCGCAATCTCGTTGAACGGTGACAAGACGCCCTTTAAGAATGGTTCTAGTTCAACGTCGGAACGTTGCGCTTGGACGATGTTTGAATCTGAACGAGCCAGCGTTAGCAACCTTTGAGTTAAGACCTTTAGATGCTTAACCTCTTCTAGTGTTGTCGATACCGGCTGAATTTGATCGACAATTCTGTCGGTCGGTTTCGTTAGCAAGAATTCCATCTGATTTTGAATTACCGTTAATGGTGTTCTCAATTCGTGAGCAGCGTTGGAACTGAATTCCTTTTGGCGGTGCCATGAATTGATGATTGGTTTCATACTCGACTTAGATAGGTAGTAAGCAATTAAAATCGCGATTGCCCAGAAGAATATCAAGGTTACAATCAATGCTTCGACGAAACTGTGGAGGGCAAGTAAATCAGCATCGATATTTTGCAAAATCAATACGTAGTTACCCGCGTATTCGGGATTGGTGTTGTCGTCAGACACCTTCAACAAAATCCCGCGGAAATTAGTCACATAGTTGTGTGACCATAATGTAATCTCTTCAACTTGGTTTAACCTTCTATTCTTTAAAGTTAGTTTGCTCAATAAATTGTAGTTTCTTTGACCAAGCATCCCTCGATTAGAAATAATTCCCTTCTTATTGAAGACAATCACATTGGTTTGAAAATCACTGTTGTTGTAGTTGTTAAACGGATTAAAACCGTTGGGACGTTGATTGACCGTCAACGGACCTTCACTGGCGTAAGTATTTCTTTCAATTCGTTCCTTTTGGCGGTTCAATCCAGCGTCGATATTGGAGTAAATCGACTTTTGGAAGAAGAAGTAAACAATTAATCCTAAAATCGCAAATAAAATCGCAAAACCAATTAGTTCCTTAATGAACAACTTAATTTGTTGTTTATGTTCTAAAATGCGATCTCTCATTAATTATTTCCCTCTAACATGTACCCAACGTTTCTTAGGGTTTTGATTGGGTTTTCTCCGGAAATTTGTTTAATCTTCTTTCTTAGGTTACTCATATATACCTCAACTACTGACAGTGAAGTCTCTGAATCAAATCCCCATAGACGATCGAAGATTTGGTCCTTGGTAATGATGGTAGCCGGATTTTGCATGAAGTAGACCAATAGGTCGTATTCCTTACCATTTAGTTTTAATTCTTGCTTTTGGTATTCAACGTAGTGGCGACCCAAATCAACATTGAACTCACCCACTGATAATGAATTGTTGTTACCTAAACGGCCAGTTCTCTTCAACAAGGCCTTTACACGAAGGATTAATTCTTCACGATGGAATGGCTTAGTTAAATAATCGTCGGCGCCTAATTCAAATCCATGTACTTTGTCAGCCATGGTATCCTTGGCGGTCAAAATTAAAACGGGCATGTCGATTTCGTCATCTACTCGCCAGTGTTTTAAGATATCGTATCCACTAACTTCCGGTAGCATTAAATCTAAAATTGCAATGTCATAGATGTTATCTTGGCCCATCATTTGGCCTTCAAAGCCATCGTGGACCACCGTTGTGTTTCCAATTGGTGATAAGAATTGTGCCACACTGGCTGCTAAGTTTTCGTCGTCTTCGACGATTAAGATATTTAAACCATCCATGTTAATCATTCCTTTCGGTTTCAATTATTCTTGTCATTTAAGTTAAATTTATGATTGCTTTAAGATTAGTTTAATTTTCTTAAACTAGACTTAAATCATTCCAAAAAAGGAAGTGCCCAAACATGATAAATATTTTGCGGCAATTTTTTAAATTCGGAATTGTTGGTTTTATAAACACTATTTTAACTTATCTTATCTATTCAATGTTGTATAAAGCAACTTCTCCTACTTTCGCAATGGCGATTGGATACGGTATTACATCGATTATTGGCCTAACCATTAATCAGAAGTGGGTGTTTAAAGCCAATCATGACTGGATGATCGTCGTTAAATACTACCTTACTTACTTTCTAACATGGACGTTAAGTATTTTTGTAACAGAAGTGACAAGTAGTTATTTCCACGTACTTGCCAGCATTATCCCCCTAATCACGCTTCTAGTTACTACCCCCACTAACTTCTTGTTAAGTAAGTATTGGGTATTTAGAAAAACTGAATTAAAGGAGGCATCTGCCAATGAATGAACCGACAGACAAGAAGCCTAGCTTTTTTCAGCGACATAAAGTCGATTGGATATTAGCTATTATTCTCCTAATTGCATTAGGCTTGTACGGTTACGGAACATGGAAGACTGGTTCTGCCAATGACTTCTATACTTCCGCCATCACTAGTATGACTCAGAGTTTTAAAAACTTCTGGTATGCCAGTTTTGATCCTGCCGGATATATCACTGTCGATAAACCACCCGTTGCCCTATGGTTCATGGCTATCTCAGCTAAAATCCTAGGTGTTTCAAACTTCAGTGTGGTCCTACCATCAGTACTATTCGGTGTCGGATCCGTCTACCTAATGTATCGACTAGTAACTCCTTACTTTGGTCGATTCGCAGGTAGAATCGCAGCGTTAGTAATGACAATTACCCCCATTGTTGTTGCTGATTCTCGTACCAACAATATGGATGCTACCTTAATCTACTTCCTATTGTTAGCAATCTGGATGCTACAAAAATCCATTAACAAGCACAACATGTACTGGTTAATCGGAAGTTTTGCTACCATCGGATTTGCATTTAACATCAAAATGCTTCAAGCTTTCATGATTATTCCAGCAATGCTTATCTTCTATTGGTTAGCATCAAATGATTCATGGAAGAAAAAGATTGGTAAGCTATCACTTGCTACCATCGCATTAGTCTTATTCACCCTATCATGGCCACTATCAGTTGATATGACATCAGCTAACAATCGACCATATGAAGGTGGATCACAACACAACTCAGTATTAGAACTAGCCTTTGGATACAACGGTACCCAAAGATTACTAGGTCAAACTACTGGTACTGGTGGTGCCTTCAAGGGTATGGGTAATAATTCTTCAAAGAATTCTAACCAACCCGGTGGAAACACCAAAACAAGCAACAATAAGCAAATGACGCCACCAAGTGGCAAGATGGGTAAGTTTAACCCATCTAAGAATATGAAATCTCGTGGTAACTTCCCCGGTGGTAATCACCGTGGCGGTATGAAGATGAACGGTAAAGGCGGCATGGGTGGTGCCGGCGGTGCATTTAACATCGGAACTGCTGGTCCACTTCGTCTATTCCAATCAGCTTTAGGACCACAAATTAGTTGGTTATTACCATTCTCGATTATCGGTATGATTGCCGCATTCATCGGTTTCGCTGATCCTAAGCGTAAATGGTATCAACTTACTACTCGTCAAAAACACACTGTTTTATGGACAGGTTGGTTAGTGCCAGTTTACGGATTCTTCTCCGTAGCTAGTTTCTTCCATCCCTACTACACCATCATGTTAGCTCCCGCCATTGCAGCTCTTGCTGGACTTGGGTTAGCAGCTATGCTGGACTTGTTTAAACGTTTTGGTCTAAACAATTACAAGGCATACTTCCTACCACTAGCAATCGTTGTTACTGCCGGACTACAAGCATGGTATGTATCAAGCTACTACGCATGGTTAAGTGTCTTAATCCTAGTTGTAGCAGTTCTAGCAAGTATCTTATTACTTGTCTTTAAAGCTAAACCTGCCGGAAAGGCTATCGTTATCGTAGGACTACTATCAATCGCTGTAGCTCCTAGTTTCTGGTCATTAACCCCTACCCTTGCTAAAGAATCTGCAGCTATTCCAACCGCTGGTCCCGATCTCTTAACCAGTGGTGGTAATAACTCAGGTGGAATTGGTAACGGAACAGTTAATACCAAATTGTTGAACTATTTAACTAAGCACCAAAGCAATGCCAAGTACCTATTTGCAACCGCAGATTCTGGCACTGCTGCTCCATATATTATTAAAACCAAGAAAGCCGTCATGGCCATGGGTGGTTTCAATGGAACTGACCCTGCAATGACATTAAGCAAATTCAAGCAATTAGTAAAATCTGGACAAGTTAAATACTACCTAGATGAAGGTAAGTCAGGTTCTACTAACAGCACTATTGTTAACTGGATCAAGAAACATGCTAAGAAGGTCAGTGCAAGCGAATATGGTGGTTCAACCAGCACTACTTCTTCATCCAATTCAATGACCTTTACCATGAAGAAAGGCGCATCTGCTAAGATGGCAAAACCTTCTGGTAAGCAATCAATGAACATGGGTGGTGGACCATCTAACATGAGCAACGGTACCTTATATGACCTTTCCAGCATTTATTAATCTGGAGGTGTCTCATGCCATATAAAACAAATAAAATCTCCATTGTTCTCCCCGTTTACAATGAAGAAGAAGGCATTTTAAACACCATCGAAGTATTAGAAAACTTTGTGGAATGCCAAATTGAAACTTACGAAATTATCTTTGTGGATGACGGCTCTGTCGATTCAAGCGTAGATATTATCCGTCACGCACAATCACAATACGACAACATTAGATTGGTCGAATTTTCAAGAAACTTCGGTCACCAACTAGCAATTACCGCTGGTATTCGATATGCCAAAGGTGATGCAGTGGTCGTCATGGACGCGGATTTACAAGATCCCCCATCTGTAATCCCTAACATGATTGAAAAGTGGCAAGAAGGCTTTGACGTTGTCTATGGAAAACGCCTTATCCGTGAAGGCGAATCCTTCTTCAAACGTTTCTCTGCGAAAGCCTTCTACCGCGTTATGCGTAAAGTCGCCAACGTTGATATCCCCCTTGATACCGGTGACTTTCGCCTAATGGATCGTAAAGTGGTTGATGCACTTTCCAAATTAAACGAACCTGAGCCATTTGTACGTGGCCTTGTATCCTGGGTTGGTTTTAAACAAACTGCCGTAACCTACGAACGACAAGAAAGAAATGCAGGAGTAACAAAATACCCCCTAACTAAAATGATTAGACTAGCATCTGATGGGATCACATCATTCTCCGAAATCCCCCTCAAGATAGTAAATTATACCGGTTTCATCAGTATTATCGCTGGAATCATTTATGGATTAATCACCATCTTTACTGGTATCTCGACACTTACATTTGCAATCTCCTTAATGTGTGTTCTATCAGGAATGATAATGCTTGCGCTGGGCATTATTGGTGATTATCTATACCGCACTTTTGACGCTTCAAAGCATCGTCCTCAATATGTCGTTTCCAACTCTTACGGATTTAATAACCAATCTGGAAACATCGCTTCGATAAATAAACAACATGGCTAAGAAAAATCCCTCGGTATTATACCGGGGGATTTTTT
>CAMLMR010000056.1 GCA_946481335.1 uncultured Lactobacillus sp.
CAAAATAAAAAGGCCTGACATTTTGTCAGGTCTTTTTTATTACCAAATATTTACTCGTTTATCTTCATCTAAGTACATTCCGTCACCAGGTTGAACGTCGAAGGCCTTGTAGAAGTCTTCTAGGTTCTTAACTTGGATTTGTGCTCTTAGTTCACTTGGGGCGTGCACGTCGATTGATAGTAGTAATTGTTTGTATTGTTCAGTTGACTTGGTACGCCAGATGGTTGCCCAGTTAACAAAGAAGTCGCGTAGGTTAACGTCGCTTTCTCCCTTAGCAGCTTCCAATGCACAGCTTAGACCACCGGCATCGGCAATGTTTTCTGAAACGGTCAACTTACCATTAACCTTTTGACCGGCGAAGTCTAAGCCATCGAATTCCTTAACCATGTTTTCGGCTAATGAATCGAAGTGTTTGTGATCATCTTCTGTCCACCAGTTGTTTAGGTTACCGTATTGGTCGAATTGACAACCGTTGTTATCGAAAGCGTGTGAAATTTCATGGGCGATAACTGCACCAATCCCACCAAAGTTTTGACTGGATGATTGTTCTAGACTGTAGAAAGGTGCTTGTAGGATGGCAGCAGGGAAGACAATCACGTTTTCTAGAGGTGAGTAGTAAGCATTAACGGTGTTAGCGCTCATGTCCCAAATGCTCTTATCAACGGGTTGGTTCCACTTGCTGAACTTATCCTTAGTGATAATCTTGTCGATGTTTTCGACGTTGGTGTATAGGTCACCGCCATCTTCCTTACCGATCACTTTAAATTGGTGGTAAAGAGGGTTGATTTCGTCAGGATAACCCACGTGAATTGATAAAGCGTTTAGTTTAGTAATCGCCATCTTCTTGGTGTCTTCACTCAACCAGTCGTTTTGTGATAGACGTTCCTCATAAACGTTAATCATCTTAACGACCATATCGTGGACGTCTTGTTTTGCCTTTTCGCCGAAGTACTTACGACCGTAGTAGTCACCAACCACTTGGTCGAATAGACCGGAAGCTAGGTAGAAGGCAGCCTTCTTAGGTTTAGTAGCTTCCTTCTTACCGGAAAGGGTACGTGAGAAGGTACCACCAATTTGACGGAATTCTTCTGATAGTAGACCAGCTGAACCCTTAACAACCTTCACAATCATCCAGTTCTTCATCTTATAGAAAGTATCGTCGTTAACGATTTCGTTGAATGCCTTGAAGTAGTCAGGTTCGGTCACAATGACTTGATCTGGAACTTGGCCAATTAGACCGGTAACGTAGCTATTCATATCGAACTTGTCGATTTGACTAGCTAGGTCAGTGTAGCTCATTGGATTGTACATCTTAGTTAAGTCAGCGTTTTCTTCGGCAGACTTAACGTGTGGTGCAATGGTTCTATCAAAGTCTTCAGCTGCATCGACGATGTTTTTAGCTTGTTGTTCGTCGTATCCAACCATGGTTAGTAGCTTTTGTACCATGTCACGGAAGACAGGCATTAGTTTGGCACCAGCTGGATTTTGTTTATCGTAATAGGTCTTATCTGGAAGGAAAGTAGAAGCGCCACTAGCGTATAAAGCATTGTACTTGGCGTTCTTCATGTCTGCTTCGATGCCAAAACCAAAAGGTAATGGCAAACCAGATAGAGTCCAGTCGGATAGTTGTTGGTTTAAATCGTCAAATGATTTAACGTCTTCGATTCTTTGAAGAGTGGCTTTAAGTGGCTTAGCACCGTCTTTTTCACGCTTATCAAAGTCCATCGCTAAATCATATAACTTTTTGAATTCTTGCATATCGTCATTTGATGGCTTCATTGATCCATCAAGTAGGGCGTCAAAGTCATTCATTAAATTTTTGTCGATGTTATCGACTAGGTCCATGAAACCACCGGTTGAAGAGTGGTCTGATGGGATAGTAGCATTCTTAACCCATTCACCATTAACGGCTTGATAAAAGTCGTCTTTGATCAATGATTCGTTAATCTTGTCATTATTCATTTTGACACCTCATTTATTTTTATTTTTTTACTATATCCCTAGTATATAAAAAAGCTATTCTAAAGTTAATAGAATAGCTTTTCTTTATTATTATTTATTGATTAAGTCTTCGATTGAATTGATGTTCTTCATGTACTTAGGAACAGCCAATCCAACCTTAGCACCATTCAAGTTTGGACCAACATCGTCGATTTTATCCTTGTATTGTTTCATGTATAAACCGGCAGTGTTAGGTAACCAAGCTGATAGTGAAGCATCGGCAGCGTTAGTTGCGATTGATGCCCACATTGGTTGCATTTCTAGTGCTTGGATAGTTGCCTTGTAACCCATCTTGTTTAGAACTTCAGCCATCACGTTAGTTGATGCGATTTCTGAATCCCAAGCAACGTAGGTTAACTTAACTGCTTTACCATTACCTTTCGGAGCACCCTTAGTCCATTCTTGGTATAACTTAGGGTTCTTCTTGATGAAGTTATCAGCAGCGACCTTAGGATCAACACCAGCATTAGTTTGTAGCATAACGTCTGACATTTGAGATGGAGTCCAGTGGAATTGCTTTAGAATCTTGTAAGCGCCAGGATTATCCTTGGCTAGACCCTTTCTAGCAATTGTGTGGATTTGTTCTGAAGAACCGTAAACATTCTTAGGATCCTTTAGGAACTTAAGAGGGAACTTCTTGAACATCCAGTGTGGTTGCCATCCGGTAACTACGATTGGTTGTTTGAACTTAATTGCTTTAGCTAATGTAGAAGTCATTGCAGCAGTTGAACTAGTTTGTAGTTGCCACTTGTTTTGTGCTAAAGGATATTCCTTTAACGCATTTTGTGTAGAAGCCATAATACCGGCCCCAGCATCAATACCAGTAATGGTGTAGTTGATTTGAGGACCTAACTTCTTATGAGGATTGTATGGAGAAGTTAAACTACTACAAGCAGTTAGAACTGTTGCCATAAGAAACATGGTTAATGTTGCTAAAACATATCTAGTTTTCTTTCTCATTTAAATCCTCCTAATTAGTGTTTTTTGTTCTTGTTAAAGGCTTGAGTAACACGGTCTAGGATGATTGCTAGGATTACGATTGCAAAACCAGCAGTGAAACCTGAACCAGCGTTATTTCTACCTACGGCGAAGTAAACTTCTGAACCAAGACCAACGGCACCAATCATTGAAGCGATAACTACCATTGATAGAGCAAGCATCATACCTTGGTTAACACCAGACATTAATGTGTTCTTGGCGATTGGTAATTCAACCTTGATTAGTTTTTGCCAACCAGTTGAACCGAATGAATCGGCAGCTTCAATTAAATCAGTAGGAACTTGTTCAATTCCTAGGTTAGTCATTCTTACTACTGGAGGTAGTGAGAAGATAACAGAAGCAATAACACCGGGTACCATTCCGATACCGAATAAAGCAACGGCAGGAATTAGGTAAACGAAAGCAGGCATTGTTTGCATAAAGTCTAGGATTGGTTTAACGATTACCTTAACAGTGTGACTCTTTGCCATCCAGATTCCTAAAGGAATACCGATAACAACGATGATTAAGCTAGAAGTAAGAACTAGTGTTAATGTTTGAGTCATATCTCTCCAGTAACCTTGGTTGTAAATTAATACAAGACCAATAAGTTCGAAAAGCATTAGTCCCCAGTGCTTGCTGTCATGTAGTGCCCAGTAAGTGATACCTAGAACTAAAACGATGAATAACCAAACGGGTAGTAAATCAAATACCCATTGGAATGAGTTAACGATAGCACCGATGAAATCAGTAATACCGTTGAAGAAACCAACAAATTGAGTTAACCAGTTAACGAACTTGTTAATCCAATCTGCAAATGGAATTGGTTGCATAGTTAAAGAAAATAAATTAGCCATTATTTTGCACCTCGTTTCCAGAAATTGCGCCTAATACGGAACTTCTAATGATAATTCCTAGTAGTCGATCATTGTCATCCAATACCGCGAAAGGTACTGAAGTCTTGGAAATGTCGTTCAATAGTGACTTGATAGGTGTATCAGGTGTAGTTGTTGGAACGTCGGTTCTAAGAATTGATTGAAGGTCACGTTTGTCATCTTCGATTTGTTTGATAACATCCTTGGCATCAATTAATCCCTTGAAGTGGTGTTCTGAATCAACAACGTAAACACTTGAGTTGTGGTTGTCTTTCATTAATCTTAGCGCGGTTCTTGGACCGTCTTTTTCGATGTTAATAACATCAGGTCTAATCATAACGCGGCTAGCAGTAAGAATCTTAGTTCTGTCCACACCTTCGATGAATTTTTCAACATAGTCATTCTTAGGGTGTTGTAAGATATCTTCTGGTGAACCGATTTGAACAATTTCACCATCACGCATAATCATAATACGGTCACCAATACGTAGTGATTCGTTTAAGTCATGTGAGATGAAGATGATAGTCTTCTTCAAATGTGATTGAAGATCTAGCAATTCGTCTTGCATTTCTTTTCTGTTAAGTGGATCCAATGCTGAGAACGCTTCGTCCATTAATAGAATTTCTGGGTCATTAGCTAAACCACGAGCTAATCCGACACGTTGTTGTTGTCCACCAGATAATTCGTTTGGATATCTATCATCGTATCCGTGTAAGCCAACTAGTTCTAAGCATTCATGTGCTTTTTGATGTCTAGTTTCTTTATCGACTCCTTGGATTTCTAAACCGTAAGCGGTGTTTTCGATAATGGTTCTGTTAGGGAATAGAGCAAAGTTTTGGAATACCATACTCATTTTCTTACGTCTAAAATCACGTAATTCTTTCTTATCGAACTTAGTAATGCTTTCCCCGTCTAATAGAATTTCACCATCAGTTGGTTCGTATAAACGGTTTAACATTCTAATCAAAGTAGACTTACCACTTCCGGAAAGTCCCATGATAACAAAGATTTCATTTTCGTTAACATCGAAGTTGGCATCGTGAACACCAACTACGCTGTTAGTTTTAGCTAAAATTTCATCTTTGGATTTTCCTTCGTTGATCATTTCTTTGGCGCGACCAACATGACGACCGAAAATCTTGGTTAGATGTTTAACTTCAACTTTTTTGGTCATGATCTTCCTCCTTGAAATTGTAGTTTATTTAAAGCATAGGTACTATTATTACAAAGAAAAATGTTATGTGTCAAATAAGTTACATCCGCAAAATGCCGATTTGCCGGCTTTAAACGGCATAAGCTTGCACGATGGAGCCATTTAAGATTTATTTAATTAAAGTGTGTTAAAATGACCTAAAATGGAATTTTTGGTTCAAAATTTAAAAATTAAGAAGGAATTATTTTGGATAATTTATTGAAAAAATTCCCCATTAAAATGGTGGGGATTTTTGCATTAATTGGAGTCATTTTGATGATTTTTGTTAGTCATGATGATTTTTTATACTCTCAACCAATTATGCAAGTACAAAAGGTCGAAGAACTTAGCAAAACTAAGGAAGTCGATACTTTTCAAAACGTTGATCACAGTTATGTACAAAAGTTAAGCGGGGTAATCACCAACGGTAAACATAAGGGTGAACATATTACGTTGAACAATACATATACAGACTCTAAGGCAATGGACAAGAAATACAAAGTCGGCCAAAAAGCCTTTGTGGTCTTACACGGAGAAGGGGAAAGTACGATTAAGGACGCCAAAAGAGACACTCCGGTTGTGTTCTTAATCTATTTAGCAATTGCTTTGATGTTTATCTTCCTAAAAATGGCGGGAATTACAGCCATTGGAAGTATTATCATTAATACCATCTTATTCATGGTGGCACTATACTTTGACGGGTTTAATAACGGTTCAAATGTCTTATGGATTTTTTCTATCCTAGCGGTGCTATTTTCAGCCATTACACTTTGGTTGGTAATCGGATGGAACCGTCAAATGTTTGTTACATTAGGTTCGACCGTAGCATGTACCTTTTTGTCGATTATTATCAGTTTAATCGTATTTCGCTTCACCCACGAAAAAGGGATTTTTTACGAATCGATGCAATATGTTACACAGCCACCACGTCCCTTGTTTTTAGCTGAAACCATTATTGGTTCACTTGGTGCCGTGATGGATGAATCGACTGATATTATTTCATCATTATTCGCATTGAAAATGGAACGTCCAGATGTGTCCAGAAAACAATTATTCTTGTCAGGTAGAAATATCGGTAAGTCCATCATGGGACCACTAATTAATGTTTTATTCTTTATCTTCATGGGTGAAACATTATCAATGACATTACTATTCCTAAAGAACGGGAATAGTTGGGGATACTCTTTTTCAATGAACATGTCATTAGGGATGGTTCAAAGTCTAATCAGTGGGATTGGAATTGTGTTGGCAGTTCCAGTTGCCAGTGGATTGACTAGCTTTTTCGCGGAAAAGAGGCGTAAATAATGAGTGCAATTATTGTTTTAGGGTTAGTATTATTTGTACTAATGGTATTGATAGGGGGTAAACAAGGTTTTCAATCATTTCTAAGTCTGGTTCTAAACTTTGGCTTCTTATTCTTTGCAATCGTCTTGATGGCGTTTCACTTTCCACCAATCATCGTTACCTTGATTTCGGGCGTCATCTTATTGGCATTGACCATCTTCTTAAGTGGAACTAATGATGAAACTAGTCGGTTGGCGTTTATTGCTTCAGTGTTAGTATTATTGGCTTTAGTCGTCCTAATTATTCCAGTCGAACACTGGGCACAGGTTCAAGGATTCGGGCTGGAAGATAGTGATGACCTAGAAGGTTTATCATTGCCAATTGGAATTAGTTTCATTGATAT
>CAMLMR010000057.1 GCA_946481335.1 uncultured Lactobacillus sp.
TGGGAACCGTAATGATGTTAGCTCTTCCAGTCATTGGTACCATGGTATTTGGTCATGTCGATATGCTACGTGGTGCGCTAATTGGTGGTACCGTTCAATCAGTTGGACAAGTTATCGCCAGTGCCACAATGGTTAACCAAACCACAGTCCAATTCGCAACACTATTTAAGATTATGCGAATCATCATGCTAGTAGTTGTAGTGACTGTGTTTGCACGTATCCACGCTAGAAACGAAGCATTGGCTAACGCCGAAAAGGAAGTTGAAACAGAAGTTAAAAAGGGTAAGATTGATTTTCTACCATGGTACGTTTTATGGTTCTTAATCTTCTGTATTCTAAATAGTTTCTTCCACCTTCCAAGTTTCATTGGTAATACCGCTCACCTATTGAGCACATGGTGTGAAATCATCGCGCTAGCAGCTATCGGTTTACGGCTGAACTTAAAGGCCTTCCTAAAAGCTGGAAAGCGTTTTGCAATCTATAGTGTTTCAGTTGGTCTAATTCAAACCATCGTGGCACTAATCTTAATCAAGCTATTAATTCACGCATAATAAAAAGACTAGGCAAATGCCTAGTCTTTTTTAATTACATATACTTTTTAATAAGTTCTTCAAAGTTACTATTCTTACGAGGGTAAGCAATTTTCTTAAGGTTGAGTAAATCAAAGTCAGTAACGTTATGTGAAATGGAGTTAAAGCCCCATGAACCAGTTCCTAATGTTAGTGAAGGTTCCAATCCGTTAACGATGCTACCAACCCCACCTAGACAGCAAGGAGTATTGACTAGGATACGGCAGGCTTTCATCTTAATACCGAATTGAGTAATTACGTCTGAATTAGTGGATCTAATTCCAGCAGTGTGACCTAATCCACCATAGTTTAGGATTGCTTCTAGAGTATCGTAAGCATGGTCTGCGTCAGCCACCTTGTATACAGATACCACTGGAGATAGTTTTTCACCAGAAAGTAAGTGGTCAAGACCAACTTCAGTTAGTTCTGCGGCTAATACCTTTGTATCTTCTGGAACTTCAATTCCAGCCATGTCGGCAATTTGTTTAGCTGAACGACCGGCGATTGGTCCGTTCACACCACCAGTTTCGGGGTTGAACATAGTTTGTGCAAGTTTATCTTGATCTGATTCAGCAATAAAGTATACACCCGCGTCACTTAGGCGTTTCTTCATGTCATCATAGATGGCTGAATCAATTACAAGACTGTTTTCAGTGGCACAAATCATACCATTATCAAATGTCTTTGATAATACGATGTCTTTAACTGCTGCATCTAAATCTGCGGACTTTTCAACGTATAATGGAGCATTACCAGGACCCACACCTAATGCAGGTTTACCACTTGAATAAGCGGATTTAACCATGGCAGGTCCACCAGTCGCTAAAATTGTTGCAACGCCAGGATGCTTAATCAATGCATTGGTTGCTTCAATGCTTGGTTCACTAATCCATTGAATTGAATTCATTGGAGCACCGGCTTTAACGGCTGCATCTAATACAATTTCAGCTGCTTTAATAGAAGACTTCAAAGCTTGAGGATGGAAACTGAAAACGATTGGGTTTCTAGTCTTCATCGCAATGATTGCCTTAAATAAAGTAGTTGAAGTTGGGTTGGTGACTGGAGTAACACCAGCTAACACCCCTAATGGTTCTGCAATTGTAACTGTCTTGGCTTCATCATCTTCATAGATAATTCCAACAGTCTTATGATTTTTAATAAAATTACCAATTTGGCCACTAGCAAAAATGTTCTTCATTGTCTTGTCATGGGTGTTACCACGACCGGTTTCTTCATGAGCCAATTTTGCTAATTCCGCACTGTTATCCAAACCAGCTTGGACCATTACATCTACAATTGAGTCTACCTTTGCTTGATCTAATTTTTCTAATTCAGTTAATGCATTGTGTGCATTGCTTACTAAATTGTTAATCATTTCATCAACTTGAACCATCAAAAACGCCCTCCTTCAGTTTAGATACTAATAACGTTTTCAATTTCGATTTTAGCAGTGTTAATAAAGGCTTTCAACCCGTCTCACGCCATAAAATAATTAATTTTTACTATGTTTTTTGCAAGAAAATATAATATTCCCATTAAAAAATAGGTCAACTTTGTTCACCTAATCACAATGTAAAAACACAATCTTTCAGTATTTTGATTTCCGTAAATTCAGTAATGATAAACATCATCGGCGATTTAATTTCACCTGTAAAAATTAAATTTTAATTTAAATATCGTTATGATATTATTAGGCTATTCGTAAATAAGGAGATGAGCTTATCTTAAAGATTGAACATATTTCCAAATCATTTTCCAAAGTCCAAGCTTTGAACAATGTTTCGTTCGAAGCTAAAGATGGCCAAATTTTAGGCCTAATTGGACAAAACGGTGCTGGTAAATCAACAACATTCCACAGTATTCTTCGTTTTATCGAATTTGAAGGAAAAATCACTTTTAATAATCACGAAATTAGTGTTAAGGACTTCAACGAAATCGGTTACCTCCCCGAAGAACGTAGCCTATTCGAAGACCTAACAATTGAAAGTCAAATTACATACTTTGCGGAACTAAAGGGCCGCGACAAAAAATGGGTCAAGGAACGCATCGACTCATGGTTAAAACGTTTCGAAGTCAAAGGCGAAGCTAAAGATAAAATCAAATCACTATCTAAAGGTAACCAACAAAAGGTTCAACTAATCTGTACCTTAATTCATGAACCAAAGTTGGTAATCTTAGATGAACCATTTAGTGGTTTGGATCCCGTTAATGCCGATCTTTTGAAAAAAGAAATCATCAGAACTAAGGAAAACGGCGCCGCTATCATCTTCTCAAGCCACGACATGAACAATGTTGAAGAACTTTGTGATCACGTCGTAATGCTTAGAAACGGAAACGTCGTCCTAAACGGTAGCGTTGATGAAATTAGAAACCAATTCGGTAAAAAGCATGTCTTCGTGACAACCGACATGTCCGTAAATGAATTACTATCATTAGATGGTATTCAAGAAGTTATTGCACGTGGGGCTAACCGTTACAAGATTACTCTTACCGATGAAGAATATGGTAAGGCTCTCTTTAATGCCGTTAGTCATGGCGAATACATTGAAGAATTCAGCCAACAACCACCTACATTAGATGAAATCTTCAGAGAAAAGGCGGTGGCAAAGCATGCATAAGTTCAATATTGTCTTCATGAGAAACTACCTACTCCACTTAAAATCAAAGAGTTTCATCGCATTACTAGTAACACCAATCATCTCAATTCTAATTACCGCTGGAATCGGTGGATTGGTTGCGAGCTCGACCAGCAGCTTTAACAACTACCAAGTCGCCGTTGTCGGTGATTCAAGCGTCAAAAGTGAACTAGTATCTAAGGATAAAGATTCCATTGATACCAGTATCAAGTCCGAAAGCACCGCTAAAAAGGAACTTAAAAAGGACAACATTGATGGTTATATCAAGGTTTCCAAAGAAAACAACCAATACAAGATTAACTTTTTTGGAAGTAGCTCTTTAGATAGCGACGTTAAGACCGATTTACTATCAATTGTGAACCAAAAGCAAGCTCAAATTAACGTTAAAACCAGTAATGTTACCAGTGAACAATACAAGCAATTGTCTGTAAAACCAGCATTCAAGTCATCAGTCACCGATAAGGAAAAGAAACAAAATGATGATCAAAAATCCAACGCAAATTCATCATCAATCTATGTATTAATCTTTATCTCCTACTTCTTTACCATCATTTACGCTTCCATCATGTCCACAACTATCGCGAAGGAAAAAGGCACCAAGATTTCAGAAGTTATCTTCAGTAGTGTCTCACCTAGCACATACTTTAGTGGTAAGGTGGGTGCCGTGATTGCCTTGATGGCAACACAAATGGTAATTTATACTGGCGCCGGCGTTATTGCATACTTCATCTTGAATATGTATCCATTATTCAACTCGCTATTCGCATCCCAACACGTATTGATTAGTACGTTTATCGGTAATATCTTTAGTATTAACCTACTATTCATCTTAGTTGGTTTCGTAATCTCAATCGTGCTTGCAGCGATTTGCGGTTCTCTTTCAGCCAACGTTGAAGGAGCCGCCAAGTCATCTCAACCACTTGTATTCTTGATTTTATTTATCTTCGTGATTTCATTGAATTTTGTTAATGATGGTTTTTCTGATTCAATCTTTTCACAAGTTGGATCATACATCCCACTATTCTCATCATTCTTGATGCCAATCAGATTGATTAATCATGATGCAAACTTCTTTGAAGGAATTATTTCACTATTGATTTCAATTGCCTTCATTACATTTGTGACTTACAAGTTCTCAAATGTTTACAAGCTATTCATGCTAAACAGCGAAGAAGGTAGCTTCTTCAAACGTATTAAATCAGCTTTAAACAATAAATAAGCCAATAAAAATAACCCTGAACGCTTATGTTCAGGGTTATTTTTTTACTTAATTTTAACTGGTTTATTGATTGATAGTAGGTAGATAAATTTATCGGTAACCGGTTTATGCAAGATGTTTTCCAACGCCTTAGCATATAAGTTAATTTGACCCTTGTACTTCTTAACGGCCTTTTCGATACTTTTATCACTATCGTTTGGAACGTAATCAGTCTTGTAATCAAACAAGATAACTTCATCGTCTAATTCGATATAACCATCAATAATCCCGTGAATTAGAATTTTTTCTGGTGAATCGGCATTAAATCCAGGGAATACCAAGTTAGCATCCATTAGCATCGAGAATGGTGCTTCACGATGAATTTTTTCAGGATGAGCCAACATCTGTAGTCCCAATTCACTGTCAAACACATTGATAACTTCTTGGGTTTGAATTAAGTCAGCGATTTCTGGTGTAACAACCTTATCGGCAACTAAACGTTGTAGCATCCCTACCACGTCACCTACTTCAGGTTTATGGTCTAATGGTACTTCTTGTAGCAACAAGTGAGTTGCGGTTCCGACCTCAGCAGGACTTGGTTTAACAACCGATTGCATAAACTTAGGCACCGTGAAGTTAGAGCTGACATACATGTTCTTTTGTTTATTGTTTTCTTGCCAATGTTCATCGTAATTACCCAATTGAATGCTATCCGGATCTTCGAATAGTCGTTTAATTTCGGAAACAGATTGATAAGCAGTCGTATGAGTAGCAACTTGATTTGGATAAGTGAAGTCCAAGACTTGGTCAACATCATCGACATTGATGTCCTTTGGCACCATCTTCTTGGCGCTAGAAACGATGTGGTTCAACCACTTGGCACTAACAGCACTGTCGCCAGATGGACTGTGTTGAGCTAGGTCGTTGGCATTCACGAATTCGACATCAAAGTTAGTTTGGTCATCGTCTAAACCTTTGTAGGTAACGTCGTCGCCGAACTTGTTTCTAAAGTTAGGATGACGCACCAATGCGGGGCCAATCCAGTCTAGATAACTCTTGGCGCCACTTCTTAAGGCGGCATCGACTAGCAAGGTGTCTCCACTGGCCGCCTTGTTCCAGGCATCGATGACCTTGGTTCTGTCGTTTTCATTCTTGCTGGCACCAACGATGAATAGTTGTTGTTCAGCACGGGTTAGCGCAACGTATAGTTTACGCATTTCTTCGGCCAACAATCCTTGGTTTTCGATTGCCCCAACCACTTGGCGTTGCAATGAGTCCTGTTTGATTCGAGTTTCTGGGTCAGTGTAGGTAATTCCTAATCCTAAGTGATCATTTAGAATGTAGGCTTTGTTGCTGTCTTGTCTGTTAAAACCATGTGAGGCATCCATTAGGAAAACGACAGGGAATTCTAGTCCCTTACTTCCGTGAATGGTCATTACTGATACTGCATCTTGGTTGTCATCAGCATTGGCTTCATCCAAGTCTTCGTTTCTTTCTTGCATGCGACGGACGAAACGAACGAATTGGAATAATCCCTTAAAACTAGTCTTTTCGTAGTCATATGCACGTTCGTATAAGGCATGTAAGTTAGCTTGTCGTTGTCTTCCTGCAGGCATCCCTCCGACGTAATCCAGGAATCCAGTGGTTTCATAGATGTCCCAGATTAAATCAACAATCGGATGTTGTTGGGCAACATCTCTAAAGTGTTTTAATTGTTCGACAAATGTCTTTACACGTGAAAATACTTGGTCACCAAATTCGGAGTGATCCATGTTTTCGTAATTATCGTAGAAGTTAATTACGGCATTGAAGTAATCACCAGTCTTTTGATTAATTCTCAAGTATGCCAATTGGTTTTCATTTAGTCCAACCATTGGAGAACGCAATACCGCAACCAATGGAATGTCTTGGTATGGATTATCAATGATTGATAACATCGACATCATGATTTGAATTTCGGTGGTCTTGAAGTAACTTTGCGCCCCATTGATTAATACCGGAATGTTGTATGAGCCAAAGATATCGGAAATGATTAAGTTGTTATTTCTAGTCGAAGAAATAATTGAGATATCAGAGTATTGGATTGGACGCATCACTTGCTTGTCACGGTCAAACACAGGTAGTTGCTTTTCAATCATTTCGTTAATCTTTTGAG
>CAMLMR010000058.1 GCA_946481335.1 uncultured Lactobacillus sp.
CACCTTGTTCGCGAACACGATCCAATCTAGCCTTGGTTTCATAGAAAGTATCTAATAGTTCACTCAATGTATCGTATTGAGTATTATTTTCTTCAAAAGGATAGACACTAAAGCTATTACTTTTTCCATGTTCAATCATTGTTGGAATTGGTTCGTTAAAGTGATTGAAGAATTTATCAAACTTATCTTTAACGGAACCATCTTGATGCATCGCATGTGCTAGATATAAGGATGTATCTTTACCTAACCCTTGGATTCTCTTACGCAGTTCTGAAGATAAAACTTCTTGATTAGGAAACTCTTTGGTTAATTCTTCAATTTGATTGTAATCAACGTTTTCATCAAACGGATTTACCATATCTTGATTAGGTGGGGTGATGTATGTGTCACCAGGCAAGATGGTTCTGTATCTATTCTTGTCAGCTCCGATTCGTTTGATGGCATCGATGATTCTCATATCATCTTGTGTATCTACTAAAATGATATTACTATGTCTAGCCATGATTTCTACGACTAAACGCATTTCCTTTAAATCACCAATTTCGTTTCTAGTTGTGAAATGAAAAATCATCACACGGTCATTATCTATTTGTGTTACTTTCTTTAAAACTGAACCACTAAGATGTTTCCTTAATGTCATTGTGAAAGTAGTGGGGGTGTGTGGATTAACGTATGGAATCTTTGAAACTTGCACACGCGCATAATTGGGGTTGGCTGAAATTAAAATCGGATAGTTTTCATGATTAGAACGAACGGTTAATACAACTTCGTTATCATATGGTTGATTAATTTTTGATACTCGACCACCTGAAACCAAACGATTTAATTCACCAGTCATTGCATGAGTAAATGATCCATCAAATGACATTATATCATCTCTCTTTCGTACAAAGTATTACATTCTAGTATAACTGATATACAAGCAAATTAGCAAAAATAACAGAGTTCTCATGATATAAATGTGTTTTAATGTTATAATTTTATTTATAAATAATCGTATGTATTATGTAAAAAGGATGAAAGATAATGAAAATTGCAATCGTAACAGATAGTACTTCTTATTTATCAAAAGAAGAACAAGAAAAATATGGAATTCATATTGTTCATATGCCTGTAATGATTGATGGTAAAAGCTATGAAGAAGGCAGCAACATCTCAACAGATGAATTCTATGAAAAACTAAAAAATTCCCAATCATTCCCAAGTACATCACAACCACCAATGGGTGAGTTGATTAACTTGTATGATTCATTGGCAGATGAAGGTTACGACACTGTAATCAGCATTCACTTAGCAAGTACCATTTCAGGTTTTTACAATTCATTGTCAGCACTTGCACCAACTATTGAAAGAATTAAAGTAATTCCTTATAACTCAAAAATTACTGTTAAGTTAATGGGTAACTTGGCAATTGAAGCAGCTAAGAAAGTTCAATCAGGAGCTACCGTAGAAGAAATCATTGAACATTTAGATCACGTTAGAGAAACAATCGATGAAGTGTTCGTTGTTGATGACTTACAAAATCTTGTAAGAGGTGGAAGATTATCCAATGCTTCCGCTTTTCTTGGTAGTTTATTAAAGATTAAGCCATTGCTAACATTTGATAAAAAGACTAATGAAATCGTCGCTTTTGAAAAGGTCAGATCTCGTAAGAAAGCACTTAAACGCACTGAAGAAATCTTTAAAGAAGCTGTTGAAAAGGTCGATTATCCATTAAAAGCAATTGTTATTAATGGAAATGATCCTGAAGCGGGACATGAATGGAAAGAAAATATTCAACAATTATATCCAGATATGAGCATTGAAGAAAGTTACTTTGGACCAGTTATTGGTACCCATTTAGGTAATAAATCTCTTGCTTTAGCTTGGATGATTGATACAGACAAGAAGGACTAGTTTTGACTAGTTCTTTTTTATTATTAAAAATTAATTAGAAAATGTATTGATTTTTCTAATAATCAGTTCTATACTCATAACAACTTATAAAGATATGAGGTGTTGTTTATGAAATACGGAATTATTGGAGCAGGAGCAATGGGATACAGGTATGGTGTTTTGTTGCAAGAAAACGCTGGCGTGGAAGTAGATTTCATCGAAACCTGGGAACCTAATATTGAAAAGGTAAAGGAACAAGGTGGTGTTTACGTTTCACGTGACCATGAGAATAAACATTTAGTGCCAATTAATATCTTTTACCCAGAAGATTATAAAGGACATCCAGATGTTTGGATTATCTTCAAAAAGCAAATGCAATTGGAAGAAGAGCTAAAGAGAGATAGTGAAGCCGGAATCTTCTATGAAGATCAATATGCCTTTTCTGCCATGAATGGAATGGGCCATTTTGATAAAATCGAAAAGTACTTTGACAAAGATAAAATTGTTTGTGGTACTGCGATGATTGCGACCGTTTTAAACGGACCTGGTGATGTTGACTTCATGGGACCAGTAAATGGTGAAGCCATGCATTTAGCACCATATAATGATAAAGAACCTGATGAAACTGTTAAGGCTCTATACAATGACTTGAAAGAAGCGAAATTAGGACCAATTATGGCAAATAATTGGATTAACATGTGTATGACAAAAGTTGTATTTAACGCCGTTGTTAATACTCTATGTACAATGTTTGAAGTGCAAATGGGTCAATTCATTCAATATCCAAAAGCTCCAGAAATGGCACGTCAATTATTCAATGAATCATTCGATGCCTGTGAAAGAGCTGGTATTTACATGGATGAAACCAGAGATGAACAAGTTCAATCAGTGATCGATACTAGCCATACATTAAAATATCATTACCCATCAATGTATCAAGACTTCTCAAAGGGTAGGGAAACAGAAGTTGATTACATTAACGGATATATTGCGAAATTAGGTAGAGAAAACGACTACGTTTGTCGTACTCACGAATTTGTTGTAAATCAAGTTCACCTAGTTGAACAAATGAGACAATTCAAATAATTAGACACCGAATATAATTGTTTTGTAATTATAAAAATGATACTATTAAGTTGCAACAAAAAAATTTGGGAGTAGGAAGTTATGCGTAAAGTGCAGACGGAACGGAATGTGAACGTCTGACGAAAACTTTGGTTGCGATGTAACTTCCGCATTCGCCACAACTTTTTTATAATATCAACTTTTTATAATTATATGAGTGGCAGCTCCACTAGGAGATGTCTTTTGATGAATGTTTCAACTTTATTCAGGGTTCCACGTATTAACGTAAGGGATTCCGCTACAATTGCTATTTTAATGGCAATGACCTATGTTTTAGGTAGAGTCGGTATACATACACCTATCATTGTATTTACTTTCTCATTCTTAGCGACCGCTGTATTGGCTTCAATGTATGGACCAATCGTAGCAGGGATTGTAGGAGGGGTATATGATGTATTAGTTACGATTTTAAGCGGACAAATGTATTTGCCTGGATTTACTGTATCAGCTGTTCTATCAGCCTTCATTTTTGGTGTATTTTTATACAAAAATGAAAAGTTCAGCCCATGGAAGGCTATTTTAGCCCAATTGGTCATCACGTTATTAGTAAATACTCTCTTGAATACTCTATGGCTATCAATGTCAACATTGACTGCTGGTTACAGTTTCAAGGTATTTTTAATGGCTAGATTGGTTAAGCAGGTTGTTACTACACCAATTCAAATGGTGTTATTAGTAGTAGTGCTTGGCAATCCAATTATGCAAAAGTTGATAAAATCTCGTTGGAAATAATTTAGATTTGGAGTGTAATTATGAGTACAATCTATGATTACCAGTTAACTGAAATGAATGGTCAAGCCATCAATTTCAGTGACTTAAAGGGTAAGGTTATCTTAATAGTTAATACGGCTAGCAAGTGTGGTCTTGCTGGACAATTAAAGGATTTACAATACTTATATGATAAGTACAAGGATCAAGGACTTGTCTTAGTTGGTATACCATCTAATCAATTCCACATGGAATTAAAAAATGATGAAAAAACCAGCGAATACTGTCAATTACATTATGGAGTTACATTCCCAATGGCTAAACAAGCAAAGGTAAATGGCAAAGATGAATTACCATTATTTACATACTTGAAGTCAGCATCAGGTAAGGGTCGTATCAAATTTAATTACACTAAATTCTTAATTAATAAAAATGGTGAATTCGTAAAACGTTACTCACCATTGAAGAATCCACGAAAGTTTGAACAAGATATTATCAATGAATTAAATCAATAGATAAAAGCACCCGTTTTTGGGTGCTTTTATTATTTGAAGGGGCGATTTATTATCAATCAAGAAATATTTAGAGCGACATGTAAACAAACGATTAAATTGTTGAGGGCATCATATGGATTTTTAGTAGCATCATCGATTGCTTTGTTATTATCCTTATTGGGAGGAGTTTTCGAAACGGTTCAAAACACATTGGAACGTGGATATTACTTCGAATCAGGCATAACTCAAGACAAATTCGATTCAATTTATCATAACGACTTATCCAATACGTTCAAATACGGTTTAATTTTGCTGGTTGGTGCGTTGATTCTGTTCGTTATTTTATTGTTCTTTCAAAGAGAATATAAACCAGTTACTCGTAGATTAGGTTGGGCACTCATAATTATTGTCATGGGTGGTATAATGTTTACACAAACGCTTGCAAACGTCTATTCAAATCATTCTCAAGGTATCAATTATTATCATCCTGAACGTATGTATAAGAATAATAAAGGAGGCAAATAAATATGATCGATTATGGAACGAGTTATGTTCATCAAGAATTTTTTATATTGATTGTTAAAGCATTATTTTCATGGATCAGTACAACAATCATGGGATTGATTGTATTTACTGCAATATTATTTGTAATCAGTTATTATTTTGTGATGACAGGACAAGATGAAAAGTAAATTATTATTAAGGCATCCAAATGGATGTCTTTTTTAGTTGAAATAATTATATATGTAGATGGGGAAAGTAGAGAACACTTCTCAGTTTATTTAAATTTATCTACTTTACATAATATATATTATGCGAAGTAGACTATAAAAAAAGAAGTAGCAATAATTTTCGTTTTTGCATTTATTATTAAACTTAATTTGATTTATATATTCTCGTAATATGTTTATGATATGATTTATTTAAATTCTTTGGAGGTTTTATTTATATATGATTACCTTTAACAATCTTGTTAATGATAACGATTCAAATTATTGGTTAGATCTTTATTCAAAATCATTTCCAGTTAATCAGCAAATTTCTTTTAATGAATTAACTAAGCTTGCTAATTCCAATGACGCCGTTAAAATGCTGCTAATTCAGCAAGATTTTCAAAATGTCGGTATTATTTATCTTGTTGATTTTAATGATCAAGCATTCATATTATATCTTGCTATTGATGCTGATATGCGTGGTCTTGGATTAGGAAAAATGACTATAAATGCTTTGAAATCAATGTTTGCTAATGGGTTCATCCTTGAATCTGAGTCAATTTTAGTCGATGCTGCCAATCAAAAGCAACGAAATGCACGTTATCGCTTTTATACTAATAACGGTATGATTGATACAGATTTAGGTAGCATGGATTCTGGAGATGAATTCCACCTTCTTACTTCGAATAATGCTGCTGGTATCGATTTATATAAGAAAGCTAACCAGATTCTTGGATTAGATGTTAATTTATTTAAATACGATAAATAGCAAAATATAGGACGCTCTCTGCTGCACGTTTAAATGTTTATATGTATAGTTATCCATTTGCGTGCAATGTGAGACGCCTTAATACATAAGATAATTTTGATAAGACTTATAATGCGGATTTTTAAGTTTCATGTGATAGAATGCATTCATAGTAAATTTAAGGAGAAGCATAATGAATGTTTTTAAGTTAAAAAGATCTACATATTTAATTATTGGGATAATAATTATATTGGTTGCTCTAGGAATTAGAAATTCCATAGATAATGGAAAGTTCTACCAATTTACAAATAACAATGCAGGATTGCTTGTAAAAGCTGATGAAAATAAAAAAGTTATTTGGAAAATGGTAAACCAAGATTCAGACGTTACATATATTTATTTCAACAAACATAATCAAGTTTTAATTGCTGAAGATAAATCTGATTTAAATGGTATCTTTAAAAATCCAAATAATTACAGTGATGATATCGGAACATTTAAGAACAATGGCGGCGAAATTACTTTTAACATCAAGTATGATGAAGAACAAGTTAACATAAAAATCTATAATTTGAAGAAGATTAACGATAGCAAATTTGTTGGTGTCAGTGAAACTGATTCTGGCAGTACTTCATTTAAAAAGAACATTACAATTACCAAAGATGGTTATATTAAGTAAAAAAGGGCGTCTATGTCTATAAAAAAAGCATTCCAAAATGGAATGCTTTTTATTTGTCATCAACTAATCTAAATTTTATTTTAGCCCCTACTTCTTGGGAACTATTAGCATGATCAACTTTAACGTTTAATTGTTTGAATGGGAAGGTTGCTTGCATATGAGTAA
>CAMLMR010000059.1 GCA_946481335.1 uncultured Lactobacillus sp.
AGCTTTTGGGTTGAAATACCGATTTCAGCACCAAAGCCAAATTCGAAACCATCGGTGAAACGAGATGACGCATTGACGTATACACAGGCGGCATCAACTTGTTGTTGGAATTGCACACCAGCAGCATAATCGTTTGAAACAATTACTTCGGAATGGTGAGTGCCGTGTTCGTTAATGTGATCAATGGCTGCTTGTTTAGAATCAACGACTTTGATTGATATGATTAATGCGTTGTATTCAGTGTCCCAGTCTTCTGTGGTCGCCGGGATGACGTCGTTGACGATTGCACGCGTTGCTTCATCACCACGAACTTCAACGCCATGTTCACGTAAATCATTGATGATATCTGGTAGGTAGTCATCAGCGACATCTTTATGAAACAAGACTTTTTCGGTGGCATTACATACGGAAGGACGTTGCACCTTTCCGTTGATAATAATATTTCTGGCCATTTGTTTATCGGCATCTTTATCAACGTAGATGTGGCAGTTACCAGCACCGGTTTCAATCACTGGCACGGTGGCATTATTTAAAACGGTTTGGATTAATCTCGCACTTCCGCGGGGGATTAAGACGTCGACATAATCGTTTAGTTCCATGAATGCTTGGGCTAATTCGTGGGATGGATTATCGATGACTTGAATCATGTTTTCGTCTAAATCGTTTTGTCGTAAAACGTCACGCAGGATATCGGCTAAGACGACGTTAGAGTTGATTGATTCCTTACCACCACGTAGGATAACGGCATTACCGGATTTGAAACAAAGTCCGGCAGCATCGATAGTAACGTTTGGTCTGGCTTCATAGATGATACCGACCACACCCAGAGGAACTCTTTGTTTGACGATACGAAGACCGTCCTCGGTTTTCCATCCGCCATCAATCTTTGCAGTTGGGTCAGATAGTCCGACTAGTTTTAATAGTCCGTTGGCCATGTCTGAAATGCGTTGTTCATCCAGTTTTAGGCGGTCGATGAACTTCGCTTTGATTTGAGGATTTTGTAAATCCTTTTGGTTGGCAGCGACAATCTCATCGGTCTTATCGACGATTGACTTGGCAAACTGTTTTAAAATATCGTTTTTAGTAGTGGTAGATAGGCCAGCTGATTGGAAGCTGGCTTGTTTAGCGTTTTTACCTAATTGAATTAATTCTTGTTTATTCATTTGTACGACCCTCCATAGGTTCGGCACCAAAGTAGGTACCAACGGGGTGACCAGTGATGAAGTCATTGATGATAGATGGATTGTTACCATTTAAGATGGCCATCTTTTTGTGATTATCCAAGATGATTTTGGCAGCATTTAGTTTAGTTTGCATACCACCGGTTCCGTATTGCGAACCGTGACCACCAGCAACCTTCATTAATTCTTCATTAATTTTTGGCACCCATGATAGTAGTTTAGCGTTTGGATTGTTCTTTGGGTTGGCATCGAACAATCCATCGATGTCAGATAGGATGATTAGTAGGTCAGCATCGACGAAGTTTGTGACAATCGCTGCTAGTTGATCGTTTTCACCGAAGCTGGTTTGGTGGTTGAATTCATCGACAGAAACGGCATCATTTTCGTTGATGATGGGGACGACCTTATCGGCTAAGAGGGTGTTAATGGTTTTAAGTACATTTTCACTACTCTTCGGATAATCGACCACGTCACGTGTTAATAGTAGTTGGGCGACGGTTTGGTCTGACTCTTTAAAACTATCGGAGTATAGGTCCATTAGTTCACTTTGACCAATGGCGGAAAGGGCTTGAAGTTTGCCGATATCAGAAGGACGAATCTTTAGTCCAATCGTGTTCATTCCAACACCAACGGCGCCGGAAGTGACTAAGATAACTTCGTGGCCATTTTGATTAAGGTGACTTAGCACACTTGATAGAGTTTCGATTGTTTTTATATTAATACTGTTGTCTGAATTGATGATGGAGCTGGTCCCAATTTTGACAACAATTCGTTTGTATTTACTTGTCATATTCATGATCTCCTGTTCTTTAAAACTAGTTTACTTTAATTTGAAAAAAGTAACAATATGTAAGTTAAAATTGCATTAGAAATAAATTAGATGTATTGTAATCATTAATATTATTTAAGGGGGCTAATTATGGCAGGCAAGGGAAAGTTAATCGGTCTTTTATTAGTAATTGTCGGAGGAGTTTCATGGGGAGCTTCAGGGACGCTGGCCGACTACATGTTCTTAACACAACATGTACCAGTCGTTTGGGTTGTTGGTATCAGAATGATACTGGCCGGAATCTTACTATTATTAACTTATAAAATTACCGCTGGTGGTTCGATATTCTCTATTTGGCATAGTAAAAACGATGCAATTTTATTAATTTGTTTTGCTATCTTTGGGATGTTGATGTCACAATTTAGCTACTTATCAGCTGTTAGGTACGGAAACGCTGCGACAGCAACTGTCCTACAATTTACTGCCCCTGTCTTTATTATCCTCTATTATTCGATTTCAAGGCGAAAATTGCCTGTTAGATTGGACGTTGTTTCAATCATTTTAGCCGCAGTCGGTACATATTTACTGGCGACAAAGGGAGACTTTGGATCACTAACCATCTCTAAATTAGGATTATTCTTTGGAATTTGTGCGGGAATCGCGGGTGCTAACTGTACGATTATTCCAATTAAACTTTTAAATAAATATGATCCTAAACTAGTATGTGGATGGGCGATGTTTCTAGGTAGCTTACCCATTCAACCCGTCGTCGTTATGAATACCCCACACATAAAAATCAATCCAACATTAATATTTGAATTGATTTTCATTACAATTATTGGCACCATGATTGCCTACTTATTTTACGTAGCTAGTTTGAACTACCTAAAGCCTGTGGTGACTGGAACACTAAGCTCCTTTGAACCACTAACGGCCGCTATTTTATCAGTCTTATTTCTGCATCTAAACATAACTTTTGTTGAAGTGATTGGCGGACTATTAATATTGATGATGGCATTTGTACAAGCACTACCACAGAAAAATAAATTAGAATAGATTTTTATAAAATGATAGGCCCCTTATGAATAGTGATATCTTTCACAATGTTAGAGCAAAATGATAAAAATGCCATTAAAAATTTATTATTTTCCGCTTTATTATCGGAGGATAAGGTGTTACGTTATATGTGAAAACAATATCAAGTTTATGTTTATGAAGGAGATTTTATAAATGAAAGCTGCAGTAGTTAGAGACAACTCAGATGGATATGTAGATATTAAAGATGTTGAACTTCGCCCAATTGAAAATGGTGAAGCTTTAGTTCAAGTTGAATACTGTGGTTTATGCCACACCGACTTACACGTTGCCAATGGAGATTTTGGTGACCAAGCTGGCCGTATTATTGGTCACGAAGGTGTAGGTAAAGTTATTCAAGTTGCCGATGATGTAGATAATCTAAAAATTGGTGATCGTGTATCAATCGCTTGGTTCTTCAAGGGATGCGGTCACTGTGAATACTGCCTAAGTGGTAGAGAAACATTATGTCGTGAAGTTAAGAATGCTGGTTTCACTGTTGACGGTGCCATGGCTGAACAAGTAATTGTTGATGCTAAGTACGCTGTTAAGGTTCCAGAAGGTTTAGACCCAATCGAAGCTACTTCATTAACTTGTGCCGGTGTTACAATGTACAAGGCACTAAAAGTCGGTCAAACTAAGCCTGGTCAATGGGTTGAAATGGTTGGTGCCGGTGGTTTAGGTAACCTAGGTGTTCAATTCGCCAACAACGTATTCGGTGCTAATGTTATCGCCGTTGCTCGTGGTAACAACCTAGAAAAGGCTGAAGAATTAGGTGCTAAGAAGGGTATCGACTACCGCTCAGAAAACCTATCAGAAAAGGTTAAGGAAGAAACTAATGGTGGTGCTCACGTATCAGTTATCACTGCTGTTAACCCAATCGCCTTTGATCAAGCAATCAATGCTTTACGTCCAGACGGTCACTTAGTTGCCGTTGCGCTACCAAAAGGTAATATGGACCTAAACATTGCCCAAACTGTATTGAACGGAATCCACGTTGAAGGTTCACTAGTTGGTACTAGAGAAGACCTACGTGAAACTTTCCAATTCGGTGCTGAAGGTAAGGTTAAGCCAATCGTTCACACTAGAAAGTTATCAGAAATCAACGATGTTATCGATGAAATGAAGAACGGTAAGATTGTTGGTAGAATGGTTATCGATTTTACTAAATAATTTTTAACTAATTAAAGCATTGTCTTTTGGGCAATGCTTTTTTTGTACTAAAATAATGACATTAGGAGGTTTGGTTATGGCTAAATATATTTTTCATCCAAATGACATTAAAGAACTAAAGGAACAATATGATGTAACAATCGTCGGTTCAGGTGCCACAGGATTAATTAGTGCAATTCAAGCTGCAGAACTGGGGTTAAAAGCAGTCGTATTAGAAAAGATGGACAAGTTGGGTGGTAACTCCACCAGAGCTTCTTCTGGAATGAATGCTGCTGAAACTTCAGTCCAATTACAACACCACGTGGTAGATAGTTTCGAAGATTTCTATAATGATACGTATATCGGTGGTGGCAAACAAAATAATGTTGATTTATTGAAATATTTCACTGAACATGCGGCACTAACTGTTGACTGGTTGGCTCAACATGATATCAAACTAGATGACTTAACAATCACTGGTGCGATGAATACTAAGCGTACACATCGTCCAAGTTCACAAGCGCCAATTGGTGCATACTTAGTCACTAGTTTCTTGCAAATCATCGAAAAGATGGGAATTGAAGTGTACAACAATGTCGACGTCGAACACATCGATAAGAATGGTGATGCTATCTCAGGCGTTGAAGTAAAAGATGCCGATGGAGAAACTCATTCAATCAAATCAGGTGCAGTCGTTCTAGCTACCGGTGGTTTTGGTGCCAACAAGCAACTAATTGGGCAATACCGTGATGACCTAACTCATTACCGTACTACTAACCAAGAAGGTGCCACCGGGGATGGTTTGAAACTAGCCACCGATGTTGGTGCTGCCTTGGTCGATATGGACAAGATTCAAGTCCATCCAACCGTTCAACAAGATAACAATCACGCATTCTTGATTGGTGAAGCCATTCGTGGTGAAGGTGCCATCCTGGTAAATACTAAGGGTGAACGTTTCGTTAACGAATTGGATACTAGGCAAAAAGTGACCGACGCAATCAACCAACAAGACACCAAGCATGCATACCTAATCTTGGATGAAGAAGTCGTTAACCATGCGCAAGCAGTGAAGTTCTACGATTCCATGGGAATGGTTATTCATGGAAGTACCATTGATGAATTGGCCGACAAGATTGGTACTGATGCCAAAAAACTAGAAGATACCATCAATGATTGGAACCAATCTGTTGAAAATGGCAAGGATGAATTAGGTCGTACTACTGGAATGAGTCGTCAATTGACCCATCCAGATTACATGGCAATTCACATTGCCCCAGCAGTCCACTACACCATGGGTGGAATTAAGATTAACCACTTCACCCAAGTCTTAGATGATAACGATGACGTGATCAACGGTTTGTTTGCTGCAGGAGAAACGTCAGGAGGTTTGCACGGTAATAACCGTATCGGTGGGAACTCAATTGCCGAAACGGTCGTATTCGGTCGTCAATCCGGGCAACAAGTTTTCAAGTATTTAAATAAATAATATAGATAAAAATAAATAAAGGGGGGGTACATATGCATAGTGGAGAAATTGCAGAATGGGTTGCAGCGATTGCTGAAGCATCTTCAGTCGTAGTCGCATTATTTCTTCCCTATTACAACCAACACGTTGAAAATAAGCGTAAGTTACGCAATGTGAAAATGTTAATTCACCGAATGGGTAAACGTGCAATGAACGGTGATGAGGATGCGATGGAACATCTTCAAACCATTTTGACTACCGCTTACTTGAAAAATATGAACTCTAAGACAGAAGACGTCATTAATGACGGTCAACAAATCTTAGATATCATGAATATTAGCAATGGCAAACCTAACGCTGAACAAAAGAATCAAATCAAAAAGTTACTACATGAAATCGATGAAATCTAAAAAAGAAGCCGCATTTACGGCTTCTTTTTATTTGTTGTAATATTGAACGTTTCTTTCGTTTAGTGGTTGGCAATCACGATTGTTTTTACCAAATTGAGCGATGAACCAATCGACTTGCTTTGGACTCACCGTTAGTTTGGAATTATCGATGACTAACCATTC
>CAMLMR010000060.1 GCA_946481335.1 uncultured Lactobacillus sp.
TCAGCATGCCAATCGTATGGTGGCAACTGGGTGGTACTGATGTGAATGCCTTCATGGGCTTCGTGTTTAACAACTCAGTTTCATTGACCGTCAACATCATGACTGTTAGATACATTACTACCATCGCATTTGTAGGGATTATCGTTGGAATTGTCTACTACAAGAAGATGGCCCGCTTTGAAAAACAAATCTTTTGGATTGCGATGGCAACACTATTTATCACTAGTTCACTATTCCCATGGAACGAATTGAACAATACTTTCATCAGAAGTACTTTCCAATTCTCATGGCGATTATTCCTAGTGACGCAAGTATTGCTATGCTATATCTTCGCAGTTAGTGCGATTAAGCTATGTAAAAACAAAAAGCAGGTACTAGGAATCACCTGTGTAACAACCTTTGCAGTAATTAGTATGCAAGTATCCGGTCAAAGACAGGTCATTGACCAATACACTAAGAATAGATACGACATTCACCACATTATTAAGGACGACCAAGGATTATATACGGATTATTTCCCTAAAGAAGCCTTGAAAATCTCTAAAAATATTACTAAACACAAAGCGACCGTAAATAAACACAAGCACATTCGTGTTAAGTTACTGGAAAACGGTAAGTTTACATTCAAACTATCTAAGAAGACTAAATCGATTAAGATGCCGTTTGTAATGTACGATGGCATTAAATATCAAGTCAAAGTCGATGGTAAGAATGTTAAGTTCCACTCTGACAAGCATACTCAATTAACATTGGGACGCATGAGTAGGGGTAAACATACTGTTCAAGTAATCGTTCACAGATCTTGGTACGCTTACCTATCCTATGTACTAAGTGCAATTGGAATTCTGATTGTATTAGCTGCATGGATTAAATCATTGATATTTAACCGAAAATAAATAAAAAACGTTGAGATTAATTTCTCAACGTTTTTTTATTACTTCACGATGTCGATTGCTTTATTAACTTTCTTAGCGTGAATTTGTGATAGTGATAGTCGGTTGTGCTTTTGACTGATAACGGATTTCTTAGTGTAGTTATCTTGGGTAACCACAATCATGTCTTCTTTATTACCGTTATCGACTAATTGGAAAGCATCCGGACTAGTTACAATAATTGTTTGATGTGGGCGAATGGGTTCATTTTCCCAGCTTTGTTCGTAGTGATTCAACTTGGCTTGTTCGCTGGAGTTCTTATTGGTGTAAGCAGAAGAGTAGGCTAGTGGTTGATCTAGCTTCTTTTCCTTGCCATCAACGGTGGCAGTGGCTAGTAGTTTAGTGTTATTGACGATTTGGCCAGCTGTTAGCATCTTGTCGCTATTGTTAGTGGCTTTGAAACTGTATAGCACCATGTCGAAACGTTTCTTACCATTGTTGTCATAGCTTGTGCCACGGTAAGTCTTGTAGAAAGTGATGCTACCTTTTTTGGTAACTAGTTTGGTTTGGTTATTTTCGTTTATTAGTTTGACGTACTTAGTGGGCTTGGTAGATTGATCCGCTTTTTGTCTAGTCTTTGAAGTAGAACATGCGCTAAGTGTTACAACTGCTAATAAAGCAAATCCGATGACTGATAATTTTTTCATATTGCGCCTCCACGTAATTTATACACCTTCATTCTAGCACTTTTCTTCATAAATAAAACGGCTACCCCATCGGATAGCCGTTAAGTTTTTATTAAATTTTAGCAGTTTTTCTACCCTTGGTCTTGTAAATGATTAGACCAATGATGGCACCGATGATTGATGGTAGTACCCAGTCCATACCGATTGAAGCAAACGGTAAAATCTTTTGTTCCGCGTTGATTAGTGCACGGATGAAAGAAATGTTTGAAATGATTGGTGGGAATGCTGCCAACATATCGAAGAATGCTGGGATTAGGGTGAAGATAATGGTGAATAGATAAACGTTTCTATCCTTGTTAAATAGCGGTGAGCATAGTGCTAGGATGATTAATACAATCGCAAATGGGTATAGGAACATCAATACTGGTGTAGACCATGTGATGATAAGTGATAGTCCTTCGTTTGCAATGATAAATGATACGAAACAGTTAAATGCTAACCATTGGTGGTATGAGAAACGAGGGAAGTGTTCGTGGAAGTCTTGGGCGAATGCGGCAACTAGACCAACGGCGGTAGTAACACAGGTTAGTGTCATTAGTGTTGCTAGTAAAGCGTGGCCAGTGATTCCCAAGTAGTGACCCATGAATTGGTTAAAAGTAGTTCCACCGTCATCAGTACTAATCTTGAATAGGTTCAATGAAGTGGCACCAATCCAGATTAAGATGATGTAGATGATTCCAACCAGTGCTTCTGATATTAGACCAGCTCTGGCGGTAACCTTGGCGTTTGATTTAGGGGATGTCTTTCCTAGTTGGTTAACAGCTGAAACAACGGTAACCCCGAAGGCTAGTCCAGCCAATGCATCCATGGTGTTATAACCTTGAAGAAAACCATTGAAGAATGATTGGTGTTGGTATGCAGCAGTGATTGGTTGAGCTGATGCAGCACCCATTGGATGTAAGAATGCCAATAGGAAGGCAAGGAATAATAGTGCCAAGAATAATGGGTTTAAAATCTTACCTAGGCTATCGATGATACTTGAAGTTCGATATGATAGGTAGAATGTTGCAATGAAGAATAGTGCGGTGAAGATCAACATTGCGATTTTGATGTAGTGGCTAGGGATGAATGGTTGAATCCCAACGGTAAAGTTAACACTGGCAGTTCTAGGGGTTGCGAATAGAGGTCCCAATGTTGAATGAACTAGTACCAAGAAAATAATGGCAAATGCTGGGCCAAGTGGTTTGGCAATGTCGTATACTCCCTTTGCACGAGAGATACTAATTGATAGAACTGATAGTAGTGGTAATAATACTCCTGAAGCTAGAAAACCTAACATCGCAGGTACCCAGTTGGCACCTGATAGTTGACCTAAATGAATAGGGAAGATTAAATTTCCTGCACCGAAGAATAGTGCGAATAGCATTGAACCGATGATTAGATATTGTTTGATCGACAATGGCTTTGTGTTAATGTCTTTGATTTCGTCTTGCATAATAAGCGCTCCTTTAATAATTGTGTTTTTGATTTGTTATTAGTGCTAACTACTCACAACGTTTTTCATAACCATCATCTCCTTTTTTTAAAGCAATAAAAAAGCACCCTTAGTTCGTATTGAACCAAGGGTGCTTTGTGCACGGTACCACCTTTATTGCCAGACAAATAGCCTAGCCACTTCACGTACTAACATACGCTAACACTGTAATGGGTGTACCCAATATACGTTACTCTCCAAAAGGATTTCGGTATATAGCTCCAAAGATACTTTCGCAATTTAGTAGTTATCCCGTTTCCAGAAAGTAGGGACTCTCTTGCACTAGCTGAATTGTTACTCTGCTTTTTCATCGCTTTTTTAAACTGATTTATTGAATATAAAAAATATATCAGCAAAATTTATGAAAGTCAAATTTTATTTTAGTGAATCTAATTCATCGGTAGAAATGAATTTCTTGTCCACTAACTCAGGATGACTTTGTTTGAAGACGTATTCCTTAATTGGTTTCTTAGTAGGAACGGATGTGTAAATCTTGAAGTCTGTGAACTTGTCGGCGTTACTTGTGACCATGACGTTGTAACTTTCATCACCATTGACCTTTAGTGTGGCTGGCCAGTATGTGTTGATTTCGTATAATGAACGAATGTATACGGCGTTAGTAGTACGATATCTTTCCATTACCAATGGACCTGGACCAGAGACGGGATCGGTAGGATGATCGCCTCTAAAGATGTAGTCGCCAACTTGAATTCTGGCTTGGTTTCCGTAGTACCAGTTACCATAAAATTCATGGGTGATTGGTTTGTAGATTGGACTAGCGGGAGTCGGAATGACGTATTGCTTTGGTTGTTCTTTGGTCTTGGCAGCTTCTTTTTTACTGCTTGAACTAGATGACATAGAAGATGAACTACTGTTTGATGAAACAGTAGTGCTTGTTGCTTTGGAACTGCTTGATTCAGCAGTCTTGTGGTTACTTTGACTGTTATGTTGAACAGATGCAAAGGCCACTGTTCCTAGAATGATGACAGCAACAATTGATATAACAGAAATGATTACTTTTTTACTTTTCAAAATAGCACTTCCTCTCTTACTTAAGTATGTTATCACTCTTGAACAATAAAAAAAGAGTTGAACATTTAGCTCAACTCTGGGTGTTTGTTTAAACGTTAGTCTGTAACGGTTTGTAAATATTTTTTATTTTTGTACCAGTGACACATTAGGCCAAGTAGTAAACCAACGACCGCAAATGGAACCCAATCCATTCCGATTGATGCCAATGGAAGATAGCTTTGTTGGAAGTTACCAACCATCTTGGCGAATGCACTTTGTGATACGACTGGTGGGAATGATGCTAGCATGTCCATTAAAGCAGGGACAGTTGTTAGTAGGACTACCCAGAAGTAAACCACATAGTCGCGTTTGAATAGTGGTGAGAATACTGATAGTAGGATCAATACCATTGCGAATGGGTATAGGAACATTAGCATTGGTGTTGACCATTGGATGATTGTGTCTAGACCAAAGTTAGCAGTTAGAAATGATGCAACACACATTAGACCTAACCATTGAACGTAGCTTAGTGCTGGGAAATGTTTGTGGAAGTCTTGGGCAAATGCGGCGACTAATCCCATGGCGGTAGTTAGACAAGTAAGGGTTAGTAGTGTAGCCAATAGTGCATGGCCAGTTGCGCCAAGATAGTAGGTCATTAGTTGGTTGAAAGCAACACCACCATCTGCGGATGCCTTGAAGTGACCTAAAGTAGTTGCACCTAACCAGATTAAGACAACGTAGATTAGACCAACTAGGGCTTCAGCAAGGAAACCAGCTTTGGCAGTTACCTTAGCGTTGCTAAATGGATTAGTCTTACCTAGTTGATTAACGGCGGTTACGACAGTAACACCGAATGCAAGACCAGCTAGGGCATCCATGGTGTTGTAACCTTCTAGGAAACCATTGAAGAATGATCCGGTTTGATATGCTGCTGTGACCGGTTGGCTACCAGCAGAACTCATTGGGTGTAGGAAACCTAGGAAGAAGACGACGAATAGTAGCACTAAAAAGATTGGGTTCAATAGTTTACCAACGCTAGCCATGATTGTTGATTCCTTGTATGAAAGCAAGAATGCGGCTAGGAAGAATAGGAATGAAAATACTAGCAAACCATAGTGAACGAAGTTACTTGGTAGTAGTGGTTGGACACCCACTGCGAAAGGAACGGTCGCGGTACGAGGAGTTCCGAAAAGTGGTCCGATGGTGGCGTGGATTAATACCATGAACACAAGAGCGAAGGTTGACCCAAGTGGAACACCGACATCATAGACACCCTTTGAACGAGTAACACTGATTGCTAGAACTGAAAGTAGTGGTAGGACCACTCCGGTACATAGGAAACCAAGCATGGCGGTAAACCAATGGGCACCTGCTAGTTGACCTAGGTGAAGTGGGAAAATTAGATTACCCGCACCGAAGAACAGCGCGAATAAAAGGGAACTGACGACTAGATATTGTTTGACTGATAATGGCTTTTTGTTTAAGTCTTCCATAATAAAACTCCTTTAAAAAATGTACTTTGTTGAATTGAATCGCTATGTGTAAAATATTAATCGGACTATCCATGCCATCATCTCCTTTTTTTATGTATTAAATAATTGATTGTGGGTACAAAAAAACGCCCTTAATCTAACTTTACAATTAGACCAAGGGCGTCATTCGACACGGTACCACCTTACATTCGTAGCTAAAAAAGCTACCTTGACGTACTAACATACGCTGACGCTGTAAGGGGCGCTCCCCATGCACTTTACTTTTTGTTCAGTACATCGCTCGAAAGGGATTTTCATAACCTGATCAACGCTTCCTTTCACCAGACGAAGCTCGCTTTGGTTGATGTCAGTTATTACTCAACTTTCTCATCGCAATCATTTATTTGACATTATGTTAAGACTGGATTAGAAAAAAGTCAAATTAATTTT
>CAMLMR010000061.1 GCA_946481335.1 uncultured Lactobacillus sp.
TTTTTCAACTCTTGTTGTAACGCCTTTTGAATACGGTCACGCATTTCCTTGGCAGCAGCCTTGGTAAACGTAACGATTAGCATCTCATCAATATTGACGCGGTCGTTTAATAACTTGTTAATCACACGGTCAACTAAGACACGGGTCTTACCTGAACCGGCTGATGCTGAAACGAGGACGTTTTCATCAAAATGTCCGGTAACGGCTTCTTTTTGTGGCTTTGTGTATTCCATTATTGATTGTCCCCCCTTAGCATTTTCAAGACGTCTTCTAACGAGTAGTTAGGAACGTCCCTGTAGTTATTTTCATTCAATAGCGGATCGAACTGCATGATTGAACGATAAGGTGTAAATTGCATTGCGTCTTGGTTTTGACCAAAGCGCGCTGGTTTCAAATCGATGTTTCCAGTAAAGATTTCCAATCCAGCCTTCTTGATTAGGTCCTCATTGTGAGATAGCAACAAGTCTAAGTCTTCCGGTTGAACGATTGGACTAGACTTGTAAAATCCTCCACTCTTTGTCTTTCTCAATGGGTAAACCTTGGATGAACCGAACTTGTCACCAGAAATTGTCTTATCAATCTTATCCAGTAGTTCACCGTCGTTAACTAGGATTCCTTGATATTTTTGTTTGCTTAATACCGCGTCTTCAAATGACTTCTTCAAATCCTTATTGGTGTACTTAGGATTGTAAATATGCATGTATACGGCACCGGCCAAGGCCGCCTTTTCTTCTTCATCAATAATGCCTAGGTTGTGCGCTAACACGTCGATATAGGTCATCATTTGCATTGAAGTTCCGTCATAGACACGGGCAAAATCCAATTTACGTTCACTGGACTTATAATCGACAATTCCTAAGTAATTCTTACCGTCCACGTTCATTGAATCGATTCTATCAATTCGACCACGGACGTTAACTAACTTCGCGGTGGTTAGTTCATTGTTCTTAGGCAATTCAAAACTAAGTGGTTGTAAGTCATCCTTATGCCCTACTTGACCGAATGAAATTTCAGTCTTCTTCGCACGCATTGGTGTGTACTTACTTTGTTTTTGAATCGTTTCAATCGTGTGTTTAACGGTCTTAATCAATTGGTTCTTGATGTAGTTCATTCGACTAGAACTATCTAGAATGGTGTATTGGAAGTCGTTTGGATCTTCTAGCATCTTGGCAACAACCGTATCAACCAATTCGTTGATTGCTTGTTTATCCAAGTTTTCCAAGTCGATGTGTTCTGAGTTCACGATGCGCATCAAGTGATCCATTGATTCGTGATAGAACTGACCTGTACTTGCTGGTGATAGGTCAAAGACATCACGTTCTTTTAGTTTCAAACCATAACGCAAGAAGTATTCGTATGGGTTACTGTAGAATTGTTCCAACTTAGAGATGGAAGTGTTGATTTTATCGCCATATAAACCAGTCACAATTTCTGGTAGTAATTGAGTTGGTGTGTTGTTGTAGTCCAAACCACCCAACAGTTTGTTGGTTAAGTCACGGTAGTTTAAGTTTTGATCTAGCTTGTTATATACATATTGCCATGCAGGTGCTAAGTTCGAGTTATTAAGTTTGGCGTCTTGGCTGGCCTGAACCAAGTGACGAAGCGTTGAACGGTAAGTTCCAACATATTCATCAATATCTTTTGCGTCTGCAGTTGGATGGCTAGAGATATGTTGAATATCAATGCCAAAGTGTTCAACGATTCTTGAAACATAAGGTGAAATAGCAACTGATGATTCGTCACTATCGCCTAAACTATAGGAAAAGATTAACTTTTTACTACTTGATAGGAATGCTAGATAGTTTAGGAACGGATCGTTGGCCATTTGGTTTTCAGAAGTTTCACGTAGGTATTGGTCATCGTCAAAGAAGTCACGCAAATCATCACGGTCCGCGTCACTAAATAATGCCTCGTTAGTAATCTTATCCGGCATCACATCGTCGGTAGCACCCATCATGAAGACCACTTTACGATTGTTCATTTGCACAATTCCACTTTCAGAAATAGCCACTTGGTCCAATGTTGATGGGATTTGTGAGTAGGTAGCACCTGAGAATCCACTTTGAAGAAGACTCAAAAAGTCGTCAGGAACAAATTCACGGTTCCCTAGGATTGAAACGTAGTCGTCTAATAGGTTACAGAATGTTTGCCATACCTGTTCTGGTTGGGCGGCATCCAATAAATTATCCTTTAAGATGGAATCATTACGCCATTGTTTTAGTCGTCTAACCACTCCCATGTCCACTAAGAATTGGAATAATGTAGCAGCGGCTTCTTGACCAGTCTTGGCATTACGCATCTTTTTGAAAAATGGTGGGAAATTATCACCGATAAAGTGCCTAATTACGTTGATTTTTCCAGAAATATTACGCATTCTATCGGCTTGCACTCCGAAATCACTTTCTGATAACCATGCGTATTGCCAGTCTTCCTTTTGGGTCCAACGAGATCCTTCGTAACCATTCTTTAGTACTAGGTTTTCGGTTAAGGCAACGTATTGACGGTAATCATCAGCCTTCATGAAGTTTCCGTTACCATCACCTGGAACCATTAATTCGGTCTTTAGTAATCTCATTACATCTTGATATTGGTACTTGCGAGTACCGCTTTCTAAACTAAAAATCGCATCGATTAATTCCACCAATGGATGGTCTTCCATTGATTTAGTAACGTCGTTAAATGCAGGAATATCTAATAGTTTAAACACTGGTTTAATCACGTTTTGGTACTTGTCCAAGTGACGAGTCAAGATTAAGAAATCGGAGTATTTGTAGCCACCATGAGCGACCATTTGTCGAATCTTAACGGCGATATTTTCGACTTCAGCAAACGGACTATCGGCACGATAAACTTGAATACTGTCTGAGTTGGTTAGTTCGCTCTTGTCGATATCACCTAGTCCGGTTGATTGTTCCCAATATGTATCTAGTTTGTGCAAATCATCTGATACACGAAGTTTCTTGGCCATCTTATCAACCAATACAGGAACGTTGTTGGCACGGGCAATGTTGTAAAAACGGTTGTACCATTTGGCTGATTGGAAGAATAGGTTTGGTCCTTGGGGTAGTTCGTCGGGGTACTTACGATCCAGGTTCAAACCGATGGTAACACCGGCAGAACGCTTGATTAGTAGTTCGACTAGCTTGGCTTCTTGGGCGGTAAATTGGTTAAATCCATTGAAGTAGAAATGGCTGTGGGATAGGTCTAGTTCATCATTTTCGATAAAACGGCAGAACAAGTTTAAGACGTCTGATTTATATAGGTAGATACCTTGTGTTTGTTCCTCAAAAGCGCGGTAAATGATGATGAAATCATGCATTTTATCGCGTAATCCAGCGTTTATTTTGTCGTTATTATCAACGATTTTTTCAAGGTTGTCGGCAGAAATTTGACCGGATTGCATTTCACTAATTTGTTGGGCTAATTTTTGAATAAAACCAGGTTGGCCGGTTTCACCCCTAAAGACGGTTAATTCATCCTGGTGATCTATTAGGATTTGATAAATTAGCATGCTAATGCCGGAGTCACTTAGTCTTGTCTTTTGGTATTCTTGATTATTCTTCATGTAATACCAGACAAGTCGGGTAATGGAGAAAGTCTGGAATTTACTTTCAGCATAAATCGGTTCATTATCAGTATTTAAATCTTTAAGTGCTTGCACTTCTGATTCGAACTTAATGTGGTTAGGGACTAGATAGAAGAATTCGTCATCAGGGTGATTACTGATTGATTCTTTTAGCGAATCTATAATGACTTCTTCATGATTGTAGCTAGCGGTTCCCAAAATAAATTGTAAAGACATTTCATTACCCCTTTTTCATGAATTAATATTCTAATTATATAATACGTGAAAAGATGTGTCAGACTTTTCAAACATTTAGTTACTCTTCAAAAATGTTATTAAGACGGCGTTTATGTGAATTATAATTTTTTAATTGAAAAAATTTTATGTTTTTCGAGTCATAATCTTTGGTGCAATTATTCGGTTGTGGTATATTAAATCGTACACAAAATATTAATACAAAACGTATGGATATTTTGGACAATAAAAAACAATTAAGATGTAATATAGGATCGATTTTTATTTATTGGGATAAAGCTCTAACTTGGGTTTAATAAAATCGTCTACCACCTTGAACATCTAAGGAAAGAGGTACTGTTATGTTCAGACATACTCGTAAACTACAATACAACGCTAAGCCAGATCGTCCAGATCCAATTATGGCTCGTCGTCTACAAGAAGCCCTAGGTGGTCAATGGGGTGAAACTACTGGTATGATGTCATACCTATCACAAGGTTGGTCATCAACTGGTGACGAAAAGTACAAAGACTTACTATTAGACACTGGTACTGAAGAAATTGGTCACGTTGAAATGATTTCAACTATGATTGGTTACCTATTAGAAGGTGCACCAACTACTATGACTACTGAAGAAATGAAGAATGACCCAGCTAAGGCTGCCCTACTTTCAGGTATGGACCCAGAACATGCATTAGTTCATGGTCTAAACGCTGGTCTAAACAACCCTAACGGTGCTGCATGGAACGCCGGTTACGTTACTTCATCAGGTAACCTAGTTGCTGACATGCGTTTCAACGTTGTTCGTGAATCACAAGCTCGTCTACAAGTTAGCCGTCTATACGACATGACTGATGACGAAGGTGTTCGTGACATGTTGAAGTTCCTATTAGCTCGTGAAACTCAACATCAACTACAATTCATGAAGGCTCAAGAAGAACTAGAAGAAAAATATGGTGTTATTGTTCCTGGTAACATGCACGATATCGAACACAGCGAATACGCTCACGTTCTAATGAACTTCTCTGATGGTGAAGGTTCACGTGAATTCGAAGGCCAAGTTGCTAAAGATGGTCAAAAGTTCACTTACCAAGAAAACCCAGAAGCTATGGGTGGTATTCCAGAAGTTAAACCTGCAGATCCTCGTTTACACAACGACCAAGGTTAATTTCTGCCTTTACTCCTACAATTTTCGAAATACGACAATTAAACTTATTAATCCATACAAAAACTCCAACTTCGGTTGGAGTTTTTTTATTTTTTCTTAACTTGTTATTTTTTAATAGTAGAATTAGAATAAACATAACAAAATTTAGAGGAGTGTTTGTCGTGCAATTTATCTTAGCGTTGCTTCATGGGATCGCCGAAATTATTTCTAACTCAATTGCTTTTCACTTATCCCTACTACATATTCAACCTTCAAATATCTTTTTGAAGATTCCACACATTATTGAAACAATCATTCATTTTAAATAGATAAAGCAAAAAAGACACTCCTATTTGGGAGTGTCTTTTGTTTAATATCCAATTCATTGTGGTAATATTAGCAACAATAAAAATTAATTAGGAGGAATGCCCATGTCATCAAACAATGAAGCTGAACAATTAAAGAAAATCATGAATGATACTTTAGACATATCAAAATACATATTAGCCAGCAAAGACGATGACGAAATTCTTACCCATATTGCTAAATTACTAAATTGTGACGCATATATTATGGATATTTTCGGTCGTCTTCGTTCATACAGTGAAAACGCAAAGATGGATGCATCCCTATTCGAATCAGTTATCCAAGATTTAAAACTAATTGAATTAACCGAGCCGGTCACCCTTCTAGACAAGTACAGCATCTATCCACTCAAAACAATGGATAAACTCACCCGCCGATTTGTGGTCTTTTCGATGAAGATGCTAGATGATTTAAGTTCCCAATTATTGATTGAAAACATGGTAAACCTCCTAAGTCTAGAAAGCATGCAGGTCAGCATTAACTTAAACCAAGTTAGACAACGTCGCAACGAATTATTCGACACTATCCTGGCGCAAAACTTACCGGAAAATGCCTTCGAAGATACTTTGAAGCTAAACGGACTAGACGCCGATTCAATGTACAAGGCGTTTGAAATCGATGAAATCAATTCCGTCGACACCGGACACCACCAAGAAGATATGCACCGTGTTAACGACTATATCTACTGGTACTTTGAAAAG
>CAMLMR010000062.1 GCA_946481335.1 uncultured Lactobacillus sp.
TAAGTCTTGTCATCCAGGTTCAAACTACTTGCAGAACTGGATGAACTATCACTATTTGCGCTGGTAGATGAATTTGATTTGGAGCTAACCTTCTTTGAGGTTTGACCCGCACCGTATGGTTTATCAGAGTGATGAGCTGCTTTACTCTTCCCACATCCCACTAGCATCATTGAAATCAATGATGCCAATCCAATTATGTATACTGTCTTTTTTAACATTTATGATTCCCCCTATAGCTTTTATATTACCATTATTTTTAAATTATAGAAGAATAAATTATAAAATAAAAAAGACCCAGCGTTGGCTGAGTCTTTTTATTATTTGCCATATTGTGATTCTGGTCTAACTTGGCTAGTGTATTTGTTAATTTGATTCTTTTGAGCAGTAGTTGAATAATGTTTTGCAATCAACTTAGATAGACTAATGCTTGATGACTTGAAGTATCCGTCCACTTCAGTATCTCTAGCTGTCCATTCCATCATATCAACTTGACCGTTATCAAGTTTGTAATATAGAACGCTGGCTGCATCCCCTTCACCAGTTAGGTATTGGTATCCTCTAACCTTTTTGGCAATATCCTTTGGTCCCACATATCCATAATAAATACCGTTAGCTTTAGTTAAACTAATGTGTTCTTGTAGATATCCAGGCCAATGATCAACCATTACTAAAACCCCAAGAGTTTTACTGTCAAGGTTGGTTGGTGTAGATTGATTAGTTTGACTACTGCTACTTGCTGCACTGCTCATGCTAATTGAACTGGTAGAAGTAATAGATGAAGTAGCAACCTTCTTTGATGTTTGACCTGCGCCGTTTGGCTTGCTTGATTGGTTGGAAGCTTGGCTCTTACCGCATCCCACTAATACTAATGAGACTAGTGAAGCCAATCCAATTATGTATAACGTTTTCTTTAACATTGTGATTCCCCCTTATATGATTTATATTACCATTAAATCAAACTAATAGGTAGATAAATGTATAATAAAAAAGCCAGCCCAACCGGCTGACCTTTATTTTAGTGTTAATGTCATTAACATTGATGCGTTAATAATCATGTATACGACAATGGAAATCACTAATGGTTTCCAATCGTAAGCAAAACTAACTTTCACACGGTTAAACCAACGTTTGAAATAGTGTCCTTCATCGGCATCCACGATGGAGTCGATGATGTTAAAACTAATCTTGGCGTTGATGTAAGCCATGTATAAGATGGTCAAAGTACCAAGTAATAGTACTAAACCACCTAAGATGTCACCAACTGGAAATGTGTAGTAAGCAAGTGCTAATTCTTGTCCAGCTAGCAACATAGTAATAATTGTTGGCAAAGCCACAATGCGACGTGATGGTAATAATGTACATACCAAGTAGAACAATACTAAAATCACTGCATAGATCAATGAGCTTAATAGTGTTGACCAATGCACTAAGAAGAATGTCACTTTGACACTACTCCAGTGAGCAAAATGAGCTTTACTGAAACTGTAATAAACTGCGAATAAGAAGAATAGAACTGAGAAAGTCCAACCTTCTTTTGTCATTTCAAATTTTTTATTCATTATATATCACCTGTTTTCATTCTAACTGATTTTAAAAGATTTCACAAAAAAAGAGCTGCCCAAATGGGCAACTCTTTTTGTTTTACATTAAACCACAGCGTTTGAAAATTTCGTCAACGTGGCGGATATGATAGTGATAATCAAAGGCATCATCAATGTCTTCTTTGGTAAGTTTTTCGTTAATTGTTTCGCTGGCTTCAACCAATGGTTTGAATTGTTTGTTTTCATCCCAAGCAATTGCAGTAAGTGGTTGAACAGTATCGTAAGCAGCTTCTCTAGTCATACCGGCTTCAACTAGCTTCAACATTACACGTTGTGAGTAGATTAGACCGTTAGTAATATTTAGATTACTTAGCATTCTTTCTTCGAATACATCTAAGTCACGAACGATGTTGTTGAAACGGTGCAACATGTAGTCGATTAAGATAGTAGAATCTGGCAAGATAACACGTTCAGCAGATGAGTGGGAAATGTCTCGTTCATGCCATAAAGCAACGTTTTCCATTGCGGTAACAACATGACCTCTCATTACACGAGCTAATCCACAGATATTTTCAGAACCGATTGGGTTTCTCTTGTGTGGCATTGCTGAAGAACCCTTTTGGCCCTTGGCAAAGTGTTCTTCAACTTCATGAATTTCAGAACGTTGTAGTCCACGAACTTCGGTAGCGAATTCTTCTAGACTAGTAGCAATCACACCTAGACAAGCAATGTAGTTAGCGTGTAAATCACGAGGTAGTACTTGGCTGGCAACTGATTGGGCGCGGATACCTAACTTTTCACATACGTATTGTTCAACGTATGGATCAACGTTAGCGAATGTACCAACGGCACCAGAAATCTTACCTGCTTCAACATCCTTTGATGCGATATTAAAACGTTCCAAGTTACGTTTCATTTCTTCATACCAACGAAGTAGTTTCAAACCAAAAGTAGTTGGTTCAGCTTGTACCCCATGAGTACGTCCCATGATAACAGTGTCCTTGTATTTAAGAGCCTTGTTACCGATAGTTTCGATAATTTCTTCAATATCCTTACGAATAATGTTATTAGCTTGTTTTAAGCGGTAACCTTGTGCAGTATCCACAATATCTGTACTGGTCATTCCGAAGTGAATCCATTTACTTTCATCACCCAAGTATCTTGAAACATCACGAGTAAATGCTACGACATCATGATGGGTAGTCTTTTCAATTTCTTCAATTTCTTTTTCATCAAAGGTAGCGTTCTTTTGAATCTTGGCTAAATCTTCAGCAGGGATTTCTCCTAACTTAGCCCAAGCTTCGTCTACAGCAACCTCCACAGCTAGCCATGAGGCGTATTGATTATATTTAGACCATACATTTCCCATTTCTGATCTTGTATAACGATCAATCATCACAATCCATCCTTTCGAATATCTTGATTTAATATTAACATACAAAATTCGCTTTTTCACTATAATATTAAAATTAATTATCTGTATCGTTCGTTTTTTATTTATTTTCCGAACATTATTTTCTAATTTATGCAAATAGTTCTTGATTAATTTTGACAGCATGGTAAAATCTTTCGTGGAGTGTTGAAATACACTCCTCAATACTTAATGAAATATATGAGGTGAACTTGATGTCATCAATCGTTATTATAGGTAGCCAATGGGGCGACGAAGGAAAGGGTAAAATTACCGACTTTCTAAGTCAAGATGCTGATATGATCGTAAGATATTCTGGCGGAGACAACGCCGGCCATACCATCGTTATTGACAACAAGGAATTTCACTGCCGTTTAATTCCATCCGGAATCTTCTATTCCGATAAGCTAAGTATCATCGGAAACGGAGTTGTAGTTAATCCAGAAACTTTAATTTCTGAAATCGACTACTTAGAAGAAAATGGTTTTGATTATTCTGGACTACGTATCTCAAATAGAGCCCAAGTAATCATGCCATACCACATCTTGTTTGATAAATTACAAGAAGAACAAAAAGAACATAAATTAGGTACCACCCACAAGGGAATCGGGCCTGCTTATATGGATAAACTAGAACGTATCGGTATTCGTATCGCCGACTTGATTGACGAACATACCTTTGCTGACAAGTTACACCAAGCATTAAACATTAAAAACAACATCTTAGAAAAACTATACGACCAACCTGGTTTTGATTTTGATGAAATCTTTAACAAGTACAATGCATACGCTAAGAAGATTGCGCCTTTCGTTACTGACACTTCTCTACTAATTAATGAAGCTTTAGATAACGACAAGAAAGTACTATTTGAAGGTGCTCAAGGTGCAATGTTAGATATTGACCATGGAACTTATCCATACGTTACTTCATCTAACCCTACTGCCGGAAACGCAGCTACAGGTACAGGTATCGGTCCTAACAGAATCAACTCAGTGGTTGGTGTATGTAAGGCATACACTTCACGTGTTGGTGATGGACCTTTCCCAACCGAATTATTCGACGAACGTGCCGATCGCATTCGTGAGGTTGCTCATGAATACGGTGTTGTTACTAAACGTCCACGTCGTATTGGTTGGCTAGATGCCGTTGTCCTACAACATGCCGTTCGTACTTCTGGTATCACTCATCTATCACTTAACTGTCTAGACGTACTATCTGGTTTTGACACCGTTCGTATCTGTACTGGCTACAAATACAATGGCGAATTAATCAAGTACTACCCTGCCAACCTAGACTTCCTAGACAAGTGCGAACCTGTCTTTGAAGACCTACCAGGATGGGAAGAAGACATTACTAAGTGCAAGACTGTCGAAGAACTACCCGCTAACGCACAAAATTATCTAAAACGTGTTTCTGAACTAACTGGCGTTGAACTATGTACTTTCGCCGTTGGTCCAGACCGTGAAGCTACTAACATTTTGAAAAACGTATGGGAAGATCATAAATAAAGTGAGGTCATTATAATGAGAACTTTTGATTACCACAATGTCCAATTATTACCTGAAAAATGTATCATTAAGAGCCGTAGTGAAGCTGATACTTCCGTTCAATTCGGCCCACGTAAATTCCAACTACCCGTTGTTCCCGCAAACATGGAAACAGTTATGGATGAAAATCTAGCTACTTGGATGGCTGAACATGACTACTTCTACGTAATGCACAGATTCCAACCGGAACAACGTTTAGAATTCGTTCAAAGCATGCACAAAAAAGGTTTATTTGCTTCAATTAGTGTTGGTATCAAGGATGCTGAATACGACTTTATCGATGAATTAAAAGCCGCTGATGCCGTTCCTGAATACACTACTATTGATGTGGCTCATGGTCACTCAGACTTCGTTATCAAGATGATTAAATACATCAAAAAAGAAATTCCAGAAACTTTCCTAATCGTAGGTAATCTAGGTACTCCTGACGCTGTTCGTGAAATCGAAAACTCCGGTGCCGACGCTACTAAGATTGGGATTGGACCTGGTAAAGCATGTATCACTAAGTACAAGACTGGTTTCGGTACTGGTGGTTGGCAACTTTCAGCACTTAAGTGGTGCTCAAAGGCTGCTACTAAGCCAATGATTGCCGACGGTGGTATCCGTACTAATGGTGATCTCGCTAAGTCAATTCGTTTCGGTGCTACCATGATGATGATTGGTTCAGTCTTTGCCGGCCACGTTGAATCACCTGGTGAAATCGTCGAAAAGAATGGTAAGAAATTCAAACAATACTGGGGTTCAGCTTCTGCTAAACAAAAAGGTGAACACCACAACGTTGAAGGTCGTCAATTGTTAATCCCATTCAAGGGAAACATTGAAGACACCCTTCTAGAAATGAAAGAAGACTTACAATCATCAATTTCATACGCTGGTGGAAAAGACTTAATGTCATTACGTAAAGTTAACTACGTTCTACTAGACAGCATTGATGAATCATAAGCTTATATGTAAAAAAAAGACCACTCGAACGAGTTGGTCTTTTTTTACTTAAAGTATTTAGCTGTCTTGTCATTCAATGTTGTAATTGAACTTAGCTTAGCTCTTACCATTGTACGGTTTGGTTCACTTGGTGTTCCACTAGCACATGTAATCAACGTTAATGTTGGTTTCTTGTACTTCTTGGTGATGAATTGGGTCTGGTATTGATCAATCACATTGATTGAACTCACTTCATACTTGTATACCTTTTTACCATTGGTAATGTAAATGGCATCACCTTCAACGACCTTATGTAATGGTCCAAA
>CAMLMR010000063.1 GCA_946481335.1 uncultured Lactobacillus sp.
TACCATTGGTAATGTAAATGGCATCACCTTCAACGACCTTATGTAATGGTCCAAATAAAATCTTTTCGTTGTTCATGTGGTGTCCGGCAATCGCGTAATTACCCTTCCCTAATTGTTGATTAGGTTTCATCGTTCCCACACCTGACAACAATTCTTCGTTATTCAAACCGTAGTAAACTGGTAGATTGATTGAAACAGATGGAATAGAAATCTTACCAATCATTGTGTGTTTATGGCTAAAAATCGCCTTTGAAATGGAAGATGCATTCACACTGTCAATCTTAGAAAAGTCGAAGTTGGCCTTCTTACTTTTGTCTTGTTGCACAATTTTGCCATTCATTTCATTACTAATTAAATGTTGAATAGCTGAATTTTCTAGAAATGGTAGACTAACTAGAAAAATCCCAACCACAATTAGTAGTATCCATGTGGTTGTATATAACTTCTTTTTCATGATGATTCCTCACTCACTATTTTATAGTTTAATCGTACCATAAAAAACAAAAATAAAGTCATTTGAGGTCCCACCATTACTAAATCTTAAAACACCAATATCAGATGTCATAAAAAAAGTAGTCATATAGTTAATGACTACTTTTTTATTTAATAACTTTCTAACTTCCACATGTATTGTCTCTTAGTATATGGATGCTTTCTGGCAATAGCTAATTGCTCTAAATGAACTCTCATAACTCCAGTTAATAGTAGCGGATTGAAGTAATCAACTACACTTTCAGGAATCGAATCAGCTAATCCATAATCTTTGGCATCTAATACTGTAACCTTAGCGTTGAATCTTTGTAAAAACGCCAATGCTCTAGCATCTAGATGTCTGGATGATCCTTCATTCATAAACAAAAGGTATGGTGTATCGGTATTAGTTAATTCAAATGGACCATGGAAATACTCAGCACTGTTAATCAGTGGAGATGATATCCATTGCATTTCCATAAAAATAAAGTTTGCTGTTGAATATCCGGAGCCGAATGTAGGTCCACTTGCTAAGGTATAAATTGTACTATCATCTTTATATCTATCAGCAAATTCTACTGCATTATTATATGAATTGCTTGCTGCAGAATTAATAACATCATCGATTTTGTTAATTCCATCAGACATATCTTTGTAGTCTTTGTACCCTTCAAACTGTTGAAGAACTTCAACCGCAATTTCAAGAACTACCTTTTGTTTTGCTGCCTTTGCAGCGTAACTTTCGAAGAAACCATGAGTAACTGCATAATCTGCATCTGTAGTTAAATCAGATTTAGGTTCATGAGTAACTGCAATTGTATGACATCCCCATGATTTAGCCCTCGAAACAGCCTCAATTGATTCATCCGTAGTTCCACCCAAAGAGGCAACAATGACAACACTTTGATCATTAGCTGACACAGGCTTTGCATAGTTGAACTCGTTTGCATTAATCAAATATGATTGCAACTTTTGTGAATTTTGTTGAAGGAAATATTTTCCAACGTAAAGTTCTGATAACGATGCTCCACATCCAACAAAAAAGACTGTTTTAATGTTTTCTTGCTTTGCTTTTATCTTATTAACTATCTTTTTAATTTCTTCTTGTGTAGAAGTATTCATATATTTTTCCATTTTAGATATCTCCTTCGAAAAATCTTCTTCCGTATCCAAAAGAGCCATTTCTCATTACTTGTTTCGAAGAGTAATAAGACGCTTCTATAAGAATATCTTTAATTGTCTTACTTTTATCTTTATCGAATATATTGTTAGAAACATATGCTATAAAAGAATCTCCGGCTCCCATAGTATCAATTGGGGAAACAATATGGGCAGGAACATGAATTACATGATTACCATCATTGATCCAAGCTCCTTTTGCCCCTGACGTGCACAAAACTCTTTCAATTCCAATTTTTTTGACCTTATCAATAAGATCAAACATTTCTTTTTCAGAATATTTCGGACATGAAAAACATGCCAAATCAATATATGGAGCATTCCTTTTAATTATTGATTCATCAAACAAGTCAGAAAAATCATAAACAATCTTCGGCCCATTGATATACTTCAAATAGTCATCACTATTACCATTTATATTAAAATGCACTAAATCGTTTCTATTAATAAAATCCAAGTCATCCTGTTCTAGTAAAATTTTATTTTTTAGAACGCCACCACGGTTACTATAGATAAATTCTCTGTCACCATTGTTTAAATTTACCTTTGAATATCCATTTTCTCCTTCTAAGCGCTTAGAATGGCTAATGTCTATATTCAGTTTCTTAAGCGTGGAAATTGCGAACTTTGACAATTCATCATTTCCAAAGTTTCCTACAAAAGATGAACTACTTCCTACTTCTTCAGAAAAAACACAAAAGTTTAAAGCATTTCCACCTACGTACATAACTTTTTGATCACAATATATATCAATTACGTTATCTCCAATTCCCACTACCTTCATAATAATTCTCCCAATCGTATGACTAGACAACGAAAGTTGTTTTTGCACCAACATAATACATAACTGAAACAAAAACAGGCTTTTCATTAACGTCATAATTAATTTTATCTACTTTGAATAACGGCTCTCCCTTGAGAACATTTAAATAGTTGGCAATTTCTGTATTTGCAAAGCTCATATTGATTATCTTTTTACTATTCTTTACTGAGCAGTGATAACGCGTACTTAATAAATCCGTAGTTGATCTATTATCAGAAATAAATTTTTCAATTTCTGGAAAATAAACTTTTGGATAATAATTAATTTCGTATCCAAAGTTCCCATCCGCTAACTTCAATACTCTTGATAGAACCGTATATGTTGCTTCATTATCCAGCTTTAATTGTTCCGAAATCCATTCGTCTTTTTCATATGTTGTTACTTTAATGATTTTTCTTTTTGGTTTTTGGTTGATAGAAGACATGAAATCACTGTATCCATTTAGTGTTAATAAATTTCTCTTTACCTGGTTTTCAATGACAAAAGTACCCTTACCTTGTTTTTTCAAAAGATAACCGTCTTCTTCCATGTCAGAAATGGTACGACGAATAGTTATTCGACTTACGCCAAAGATACTTTCTAACTCATCTTCAGTCGGTAACTTGTCTCCCACCTTATATACGTGATTATTGATTTTTGCTATCAAATCATTTTTCACTTGAATGTATAATGGAAGTTTATCATCTTTATTTATCAAAAAAATCACACTTTCTATATAACATGCAGTACTCTCGATATAAAATCACATGTTCTTTCATGTTGAGGAAAATCGAATATTTCTTTTGGGGTTCCCGTTTCAACGATTTTCCCTTTATCAAAGAACACAACCCTATCAGCAACTTCTTTAGCAAATCCCATTTCATGCGTAACGATAATCATTGTTCTACCATGCTGAGCTAAGTCTCTCATTACACGTAATACATCTGTTACCATTTCAGGATCCAAAGCTGATGTAGGTTCATCGAATAAAAGAACATCCGGATTCATAGCTAACGTTCTTGCAATAGCCACTCTTTGCTGTTGGCCTCCAGATAAAGAAGAAGGATATGCATCTTTCTTATCTCCTAAACCAACTGATTCCAATAATTTTTTAGCATCTTCTTCAGCAGTCTTTCTAGGCTTTTTCTGAACTACTACTGGAGCGTGGCATACATTTTCCAACACTGTAAAATGGGGGAATAAATTGAATTGTTGAAATACCATACCAACCTTAGTTCTGATTGATTTTACATCTTTCATGTTTATATCAATATTCTTATCATTAAACTTAATAGTACCTTCATTTGGTCTTTCCAATAAGTTCAAACACCTCAAAAGAGTACTTTTACCAGAACCAGAAGGACCAATAATAACTACTACTTCACCTTTTTTTACTTCTAAATCAACATTTTTTACAACTTTATTGTTTCCATAGTTTTTAGATAAATTCTTAACGGATATCATTTACGCTCATCCTCCTTTCTGCATATGACATTCCACAGTTCAAAATCCAGGTAATAACAAGATATATCGCCGCTGCCACTAAAATAGGTTGAACGCCCAATGCAGTTGATCCACGAACGGTCTGAGCTTGATACATTAAGTCTGTAATACCTAAAACTGAAACTAAAGATGAATCCTTTACATTTCCGATAAATTGATTTCCTAATGCGGGTAAAATATTTTTAATAGCTTGAGGTAAAATAATATCTCTCATCATCTTCCATTTATTCATTCCCAATGCTAATGATGCTTCAAATTGTCCAATAGGTAATGATTCAATACCTGAACGAATAATTTCAGCTATATATGCAGCTGAGTATAAAGTTAGAGCTATAACACCTGTTGCAAAATCAGAGATATTAACATCAAAAATCATAGGCAATCCAATGTATACAATGTAAATTTGTATTAATAATGGTGTATCTCTAATAAATCCAATATAAGCCTTGGCGAATATTGATAAAATAGAATATTTAGATTTTTTAAGTATTGCTAATACAATTCCGATAATAAATCCAAAAACAATGGAAATTATCGCCAATTCAATTGTTGTTATAACTCCTTGAACAAACATCATCCAATACTGAGACATAAATGAAAAGCTTGATATAAAAGACATATAATCACCTCAACTTTATTTTACATATTTCGCTTCATCAACAACCCACTTTTTGTAGTTGTCTTTATTTTCATGAATTACCTTGTTTACAACTTCTTTTAGATCTTTAGATGTGTTCTTAGGTAGGACAATTGCAGCACCTTTACTTGCATCGTTATGTTTAATGTTAGTTTCGCCAAGACCTTTATTTTGATTCAACAAGATTTTGGTTGTAGGAAGGTCAATACAGAAAGCATCTGCTTTATTATTCGCTACTGCCAAAGCAAGGTCAGGAACAGTAGTAAATGTTTTGATTGTAGCGTTTGGATACATTTTCTTTACCATTGGTTCTTGAGTAGAAGAATTAACTACAGCAATTGTTGCATGATCCAATAGCTTAGGGTTCTTATTGTATTTATTAACTTCTGACTTTTTAACTGAAAATACATTTTCACTCTTGTAATAAACATCTGAAAAATCAACAGCTTTTTCACGTTCTGGAGTAGGAGATAGACTTGTTACAAGCATATCAACTTTATGAGCTTGTACTGATGGCAATAGTCCGTTCATGTCCATACTTTGAATTGTATATTTCACGTGCAATGCTTTTGCTAATTTTTTAATTAGATGCAAGTCTGATCCTCTTAAAGTACTTTCACCATTAGAAGAACCCGTATGGAACTCATAAGGTGGGTTAGAACTAATCATTCCAACTCTCAATACACCACTTGATTTAATTTGATTTAAGCTAGACTTATTGGAACTTCCACAAGAAGAAAGAATTACAGTCAAACACGCAAGGATAAAAAATCCCCCAAAGAATTTAAAACATTTTTTCATAAAATCACATCCTAAAAATTAAATACATTATATAACGTTATATCGTCGGCGATTAATAGAATAATATCACTAATAATTAGAAAGTCAACATACTTTTCTAATTATTTTCTAATTATTGGAGTTTATGTATAAAAAAGACCGACATATGTCGGTCTTTTATTTAGTCTTCAATTGTCTTTAGTTTGCCGCGGAAATCATCTAGTGATGTA
>CAMLMR010000064.1 GCA_946481335.1 uncultured Lactobacillus sp.
TAGGATATGGAATGATTACCAAGTGATCTTCTACATATTGACCTAGGTAGATTTGCGCAATTTCTTTGTGTGAATCTTTAGCTAATTGTTCAATCCAATCCATGTCACGGCCCATCTTTTCAAGGACTTCTGCGTTAACAGTACCATCAGTGATGATTGGGTAGCTTAATGATTCATCACCGAATGTGGTAACAGTAAGTTGTCCATTTTGTTCTAGAACGGCAGATTTTACATCTTGGAAATTACTGATTCCCTTGGTTCTAAGTTTGAATGATAAATCAGCAGCGGACATACCGTTTCTAAGAGCAGTATCCACGTTTACAATTCCGTTAGTAATGATGTTTTGAGGTTCACCATTGAATATTCGATGGAATATCGAGAATTGACGACTGAGGATACGACTAGTAAAGATAACCAATGACCAAATTAACAATACGATGAAGAATTGAAGGGTGCTAATTTGTTGGTTGTAAATCATCCCCCCAATGATACCCCCTAGAACGTAGTTTTGAATTTGATCAACGGCGTTAGAAGGTGCCAAGTTTCCTTTACCAGAAATATTGATTTGAATTACCAAGACAATGAAACCAATTAAGAATTTAAATAAAATTACCAAGTATTCCTTATTTAGGTCACCAATTTGAAGCGATGGCTTATCGTGATAGGTAATGCTAGTAGGAATTAATTGAATTGGTTGTAGTTGATAACTGTTAAAACTGGAGTTGAATGTTGCTTGGTAGAACTTATCTCCCACCTTAACTGTCATACCGTTAGTCAATTGAGGGGAGCTAACATAAATCTTTGATGTTGAAATATGTTTGCTGCGACTAATTGCCTTAACCATTTCAGTAGTTTGAGAATTTTGCGACGAAGAGTTGCGTTGTTGCAAAATGTTACTGAAGCCAATACTAATTGATAGTATGGCGACAAGAATCATGGTAATAAATAGATCGCGATATTTTAAATTGGTTCTATCACGCATGTATTTAAAACCGTTAAAAATGATCATTAATCCAACCACTACCGCTAATGCTAATAGCAAATATGTAACAATAGTATTTGGGTGGATTAAGTAGTCATATGAATATAAATCCATAAAATCACCCTATTCTTAAAAGTTAGTAAGTATACTTCTAATTATAGGACGATTTTTATTATAAAACCATTGGGGTGTAACACTTAAGTAACATTTCTTTATCTTTTTGAAATAGTTTTGTTCCCGTTATGTAGCATTTTCTAGCTATAATTTAGACATAAGTTAAGAAAGTATAAAATTTTTAAAAGCGGGGAATAAAGTGCTATGTACAAAACAAAAACGAAAAAAACAATCATGTTAATTATGTTGACTGTTTTGGCGTTTGCAGCATTATTTGCAACTGATGTTACTAACGCGAGCGCTAATAGAGTTCATCACAAGAGAACTCATAAAGTATACAAAAAGAAGAAAGCCAAAAAGCGTCATGTTGCTAAGAAGGCTAAACATAAAAAGAAGGCTAGAAAAGCTAAAAAGACTTCTTACAAGAAACCCGTTGCAAAGAAAGCAAACAAAACTTCTTATAAAAAACCTGCTGCTAAGAAGACAGCACGTAAGGTTGTTAAAAAGGTAACACGCAAAAAGGCTCGCAAGACTAGCTTCGCAAAGCTATATAGTTCAGCTGCAAGAAAGCTAGGCCATCCATATGTTTATGGTGCCGTTGGTCCATATAGTTTTGACTGTTCTGGATTTACTCGTTACATTTACCGTCACGGTGCTCACAAGAACTTAGCAAGAACAGCCCAAATGCAATACAACACTAACAAGCATGTAAGTAGAAAACACATCAAAAAAGGTGACTTAGTATTCTTTGGATACAGTCGTAATGCAATTTACCACGTAGGTATGTACATTGGTCATGACAGAATGATTGATGCTCAAAGCAGAGGTGTCATCACTGAAAAGATTCATGAACCTTGGTGGCCAGTTGCTGGTTACGCTCGAGTAGCTTAAAACTTTAAAGACACGACATTATGTCGTGTCTTTTTTTGTCTAAAACGAAAACTAAGTTATGTTACTATATTATTAATATTGAAAGTAGGAATGATACAAATGGAAAAACTATACTGGGATCAAGTCGAATACCAAAAACAAAAAATCTATTTTACCTGTACCAGAGAAGGGATTAGTTTCATTAATAATCCCAATACAGGAATTTCCAATATTTACAACTTTTACCCTAAGTTAGATGCGGAATTCGTGTTTGATAGAAAGGTAACTGAAGAATACAAAATTCAGCTTCGTGAATATATCGATGGCACTAGAAAACACTTTGATGTTCCAATCGATTTATCTACGAGCAAAATAAATGAAGAAATATATCAAAAGATTGCCACGATTTATTACGGGCAAACCATGGATATTAATCAGTTCTGTGATACATATAAATTTAATTTGTCAGACGTAAAGAATGCGGTAATCACGAATCCGTTGATTATGATTATTCCAAGCCATCGTATCTTAAACGTCGACTATTCAGAAGGCTACAGAAAGTTAGCAGATTTCAACAACTTGTTACTAGATTTAGAGAGAGAATAAATAGCAACATCGAGGAGAGAATATAAATGAAGAAACTACCTGACAACGTCAAAAAAGTATGGTTATATTCAGCCATTATTACGATTATTGTAGAAATTATTATTTTTACTGCTGCCATCATTGGTGTGAAGTACTTAGATTGGAAATACGTATCATATATCCTTCCGGTTTTAGGAACTCTATTAGTATTGGGAGCGCTATTTGATATGATCTCAATTCCATATCGTTATGCCTTTCACCAATACGCAATTTATGATGACCGTGTCGAAATCAAAAAGGGTTTTATCTTTAGAGACCAAGCAACGGTGCCAATTGCCCGTGTGCAAAATGTTGATATTGAGCAGGGACCAATTTTAAGACATGAAAAACTATATAGTATTACCATCCATACATCTGCTGACAGTCATGAAATTGCTGCAGTAACTAAGGAAGAATCGGAAAACATTAAGACTCAAGTGATGAGATTAGCGATGGAGGCCAGAAATGCAAGATAAACATCTGAATCCATTAGCGCTCCTATACCACTACAGTGATATTTTAGTCGCAATCTTTTTAGCATCTTTTATTTCTGATCCACTACACCTGAACGGGTACATGATAGGGACTTTATTCGTAATTATTACGGTAGTATGGGATATATTGGCCTACTTCTGCTTTACCTATTCAATTGAAGATAAGCAGATTGTGATTAAGAAGGGTGTTATCTTTAAAAAGGTCATCCACGTACCATATGCTAGAATTCAATCAATTGAACACAGTCAGTTTGTTTTATTTAGAATTTTTGATATTGAAAGACTTCAAATTAGCGATGCTAGTAAAAGCAATTCCGATGATAAAATTGTATTGAACGCTGTGAAGACTTATGTTGGTGCGATTCTTGAAGAAAAACATGAAAAATATCATAGGCAAGATACTGACATTAATGATGTTGTCGATGAGCCTGAATTAGAAGATATTAATGATAAGACTGAAGCAAAAACAGTTGAAGAGAAGAAATACGCTCAATACAAAGTTTCTACTAAAGATATTGTGTTATACACGTTTACCAGTTTTAGAGTCTTTATTGCCATGTTTTTAATTGCCCACATCACCCATGGGGCAGTCATCGATGTTGCCATTAGCATCTATCAAAAAGGTGCCAATTCAAATATATTTAGTGTGATTATTTTTACAGTATTGGCGATTATAATCGCCTTATTACTATCATTTGCATACACGATGATTCAATTTTATGATTTTACGTTGGTAAAAGACGGTAAGTACCTTGAATATGAAAAGGGACTAATCACTAGAAGTAAGTTGCGACTATCAAGCGATAGAATTCAAAGTGTGCTGGTAGAACAAAACGTGATGGGGAAACTACTAAAGATTATGACGGTTAAAATCATCATGGCTTCAGATGAAAAGGATGAAGAATCATCTCAAGCAGTGGTATTACCAATATTAAACGGACGTGAATACGAAGAGATGATGAATGATTTCTTCGAATGGTTACCACGAGTGACAACACAACAGCATAACGCACGTAGACGATCAATCTGGCTATTCTTTAGAAACATTAGTTGGATTTTGTTAATTATACCAATCGCAATTTATTTCATCGGGTGGACCAACACTTCTGCTGTACTAGTGGCAATTGATGTGTTGATATTCCTATATATCCTTGGCAATTCTTACTTTAAGTACCGTGTTACATCAATCGGACTAACTGGAGATACTAAAGATGACTATCTAATTCTTTCTACTGGATATTTATTCAAACAAAGTACATACTATGTTTGTTGGCATGAAATCCAAAGTATGACCTTCCACTCCAGTGTCTTTATGAAGAGAAATAACCTTTCATATATTTCTATTACAATTAGAAAAGGTGAATCACACGAAGTTATTGGAGCGGATTATGTTGATTATGACGGTGGTCAAAAGATTTATGACTGGTACCGCCAATAAAAAAATAGGATAAAATTAAATTAAATCGTGTACAAACTATTGACACAAGATTTTATTCGAGTATTATAGGTACTTGTAATATAAATGAAGGGGGTTCATTTTTATGAAACTAACTATTACAGATGCAGCAAAAGAAAAGATTCAAAACAAGGTTCAAGGCGACGCAAAGTTCTTCTTGAGTTTAGATGACGGTGTTGGAAACTATTCTGACGCAGGTTCATGTGCGATTGATACATCTTTTGATTTGATTGCAGTTGACCCTGATTTAGAAGACAAAGATTTTAACGCAAGTATGGATTCAGATTTAGGTCCAATCTACTACAAAGATTACAGTGGATCATTTCTAGAACAAAACTTGAAATTCGACGTTATGTACAACGCATTAATCCTATCTGGTGACTCAGGTATGATTGATGGTAACGTTCCAGTTATTGACAAGAGAAAATAA
>CAMLMR010000065.1 GCA_946481335.1 uncultured Lactobacillus sp.
AAAAAGCATTCGAAGTTAATCGAATGCTTTTTTATTATTTACTGTTTTTCAAATGTCTTTGTTGTAGGTAGTAAACCGGAATACCGATTAATGTTAATAGTAATCCGATTAATGCCAAACCAGTTTGAGTAATCAATGTTTCAGCAAGAATGAAGATACCACCAACTAAGGCGATGATTGGTACGATTGGGTACCAAGGCACCTTGTATGGACGAATCATTTCTGGTTCCTTACGACGAAGCTTGAATACCGCAACGAATAGTAGACAGTTAAAGATCCACATAACGAACACTAACATGTCAGTTAATAGGTCAAAACTACCAGCAAAAATCATTAGAATTGCGATTACGAATTGGAAGATTCCTGAAGTGTATGGCACGCGAGTCTTCTTTGAAAGTTTAGCGAACCAATCACTGAATGGTAGTGACTTGCTTTGACCCATGGCATAAGGAATTCTCATACCTGATAGGGTGTAACCGTTCAATGAACCATAAACAGAAACTAGAATACCGATAGTAACTAACTTACCACCGAATTCACCGAATAGCTTGATAGCAGTTTCTGAAGCGGTGTTTTGGTTACCGGCAATGTGATCAATTGGTAGTGTCTTTAGGAAGGCAACGTTTACCAATGTATAGATAACCATAATCAAACTTAGACCGATAATGATGGCCTTTGGTAAGTTCTTCTTAGGGTTCTTAATTTCACCGGCAACGTCACAAACACCAATCCAACCATCGTAAGCAAACATAGTTGCTAGTAAACCTGAACCGAATGCAGTCCAGACATTAGCGTGATCACTTGGACTAATTGGTAAGAATGAAACGTGAACAGCGCCAGGAATAAATAGACCAAAAATAGCAATTAGAATAATTGGAATTAGCTTACAAATAAGGGCAACTGTTTGAACGTTTCCACTAATCTTTGATCCCAATAAGTTAATGAATAACACACTCAATGCCACAATGATTGCCATTGGGTTTAAGATGTTTGGGTTTAAATGGAATAGGTTAATTAATTGTGTTGAGAAAATAATTGCTTCAGCGGCAATGTTGGCAGGGTAGTAGACCAAGATTTGGGCCCAACCCATTGAAAAACCAGTTAGCGGACCATAAGTATAATCAAGATACTTGATGGCTCCACCGGTCTTAGGAATGGCAGCTGCTAATTCAGATACAGTCAAACCGGCACAGATAGTTAGTAATCCACCAACAATCCATGCTAATACGGTTAGGGTAAATGAATGAGTACTGTTAACAACGCTGGCGGTCTTAAAGAACACACCGGCACCGATAACAGTTCCCATAACTGTTGAAAGAGCAGCCATCATGCCAATTCCACGTTTTAATTCGTTTTCATGCATGACGAATATCCTCCTAGATAATTTTTAATATAAAAAAGGAAGGGGTCTAAATAGACACCCAACCTTTTTCGTAAATAATATTAGTTATTATTTGTCTTCGCTTTCAACATCGTGTTTACGTTGGAATTCAGCAATGTTCTTGTATTCAGTTTGAAGTTGACGACTCAAACGAATGTAGATAGGAGCTAATTCACGGTAAACTTTGTAGTTGTCAGGATTTGGCTTGTGGGCGTTAGTTACTCCAACGAAGTCCTTAACCTTTTCTAGGTCATCGATAATACCTAATGAGTACATACCTAATGTGGCAGCACCTAAAGCAGTACCTTCAAAACTTTCTGGAATAGTAACATCTTGTTCGAAGATGTCAGCTAACATTTGACGCCATAGTTCTGAACGAGCAAAACCACCAGTAGCTTGGATACTTGTTGGCTTACCAATAACTTCTTCTAGGGCAAGACTAACAGTATATAGGTTAAATACGATTCCTTCTAGAGCAGCTCTAATCATATGAGCACGAGTGTGGATACGAGTTAGGCCAAAGAATGAACCACGAGCGTTAGCGTCCCAGATAGGAGCACGTTCACCACCTAAGAATGGGTGGAATAGTAATCCATCAGAACCGGCTGGAATTTGTGAAGCAATTTCAGTCAATAGGTCGTATGAATCCATGTGCATTTGTTCAGCAGTAACCTTTTCAGGTGCGCATAGTTGATCTCTTACCCAACGGAAGACGATACCACCGTTGTTAACAGGTCCACCAACAACCCATTTGTCTTTTGATAGGTAGTAACAGAAGACACGACCCTTAGGATCAATAACAGGTTTGTCAGTAACAACACGAACGGCACCAGAAGTACCAATTGTAACAGCTAGAACACCTGGCTTAATAGCGTTAACACCAAGGTTAGCTAATGGACCATCTGAAGAACCGATAACGAATGGAGTATCTTCATCGATACCAATTACGTTAGCGTAAGCTTTGTTTAGTCCCTTGAATTGGTAAGTAGTGTCAACTAGTTCAGGAAGTTGGTCACGTGATACACCAGTTAATTCTAGTGCTTCGTCGTCCCAATCCATCTTGAAGATGTTGAACATACCAGTAGCATTGGCAATTGAGTAATCTTCCTTTAATTCACCAAATAGTTTGTATAGGATGTATTCCTTGATACCTACGAAGTAGGCAGCCTTGTCATATACATCTTTTCTTTCATTCTTCAACCACATTAACTTGGTTAGAGGAGTCATAGGGTGAACTGGAGTACCAGTCTTTTCGTATAATTCCTTAGCCTTACCGCTTTCCTTTAATTGGTCAGCGTAGTTAACGGCACGGTTATCAGCCCATGTGATAGCACGAGTTAATGGTTTGTGGTTTTCATCAAGTAAAATCAAACTGTGCATAGCACATGAGAATGAGATACCCTTCAATGTACCATTCTTTAGGTCAGCCTTACGTAAAACTTCAGTTAGACCTGCAAGCATGGCAGAGAAGATTTCTTCCGGATCTTCTTCGGCCATATCTGGAGTATCTTGGTATAAAGGATAACCATCGTTTGAGTATCCCTTAACTTCTCCATCGGTATCGTACAAAACAGTTTTTACACTGGTTGTTCCAATATCAACACCAATGATGTAGTTCATAACATAACTTCCTTTCGATCTAAAAAGAGAGACTTAATTTATTTTTTAATAATGTTAACTATTATAATAAAATCCGCATAAAAAGTCATCACTAATTTATTTAGTTACCGCTTTCATTATATTGAAAACAAAAGGCCGATTCAAGTCTTTTAACGTGTTTTATAGTAATTTGCAGTCATTATGATTATAATAAGGTTAATTGTATAAAAGAGGTGAGTGAATGGATACCAGAATGTCTTTGTATCATCAAAAACCAAAGCCTACTAGAAACTATGGAAAGTTTTTTAAAAAATATAAATGGTTAATTGCAATTTTAATTGTGATATTGGGTTCAGTTTTCGGCTATATTTCATATCAAAATTATGAAAATAATATGATTAATAAGTATCAAGTTAAGGGAATCATGATTAGCCAATCAAATGGTTATATTGATTTCGTTACCTTAGCAAACACCGGGCAAAAGTTTGTCTACATTAGAGCTAGTCAAGGTGCTACATATACAGATGATGACTTCAGCGATAATTTTCAACGTAGTCAGGGATCTGGTTTGCAAGTTGGTTCATATCATGTGTTTAGTACGCAAACGGCAATTAAAGATCAATTAAAGAACTTTACGCGTGAAGTCGGCGATGATTACGGAACACTACCGCCATTGGTGGAAGTGACATCACCTTTATCAGATGATCAAGTACACAGACTTTCTCAATTCATTTACATGGTGCATAAATATTACGACACCAACGTGGTCGTTAGAAGTAGTACGAATGTCTTCAATCGTTTGGATAAAAAGATTGCTCACGACGTGCAGTTTTTCAGTGGAAACGTGAATAACAAACGCGCCAATTTTATCGAAGTAAGAAACAACAGAAAGATTAATATTGATGGGTCAAACGTCTATGTTAACCAAATTGCCTTTAACGGCAACAAACAGGGATGGCAACAATATCTATTGAAGAATCAAGACCGTTAATAAGCATCGATATTAATGAAGATATTTGCTAAAATAGTATGTATATTAATTCGAATTTAAGTAGGGGAACCCAGAATGTTAGAACAATTTCAAAAGTATTTTAACAAGCTTGGATATGACAAACAGACGCTGATTCAAGAGCGTGTCTATCCAATTATTAAGAACCACGATAGTGTCTTAGGACTATCACCAACCGGATCAGGAAAGACAGTTGCATTTTTAATTCCAAGTATCGAAATTCTAGAACCTGAAGGTGGTTCACAATTATTGATTATCGAACCATCTCAAGAACTAGCAATTCAAACCGCAAAGGTAGCTAGAAACTGGGCTAATTTGCGTGGAATGAAAGTGTTAGCTTTAACCGGTGGAGCCAACATCAAACGTCAAATGGAACGTTTAAAGAAACATCCTGAAATTATCGTCGGGACAGCAGGTAGAATCAAGAACTTAATCGATGATAAAAAACTAAAAACACATCTTTTTTCTACTATTATAATTGATGAAGCTGATGACCTATTACAAGGTGAAACTTTAACCACGGTTAGAGACATTGTTTCTTCAATGATGTCAGACGTTCAATTGGAATTCTTCTCAGCCACAGCGACACCAATTTTAGACCAACTATCGGGTTGGTTTGGTAATCGTGAAATCACCAAGGTAGATGTGAGAGCTGAAGACAAGACACAAGGTCACGTTGAACACGGTATGATGAATGTTTTACGTAAGAACCGAAACAAGATGTTGGCACGTTTACAACACGTTGCTGGTTTTAAGGCATTGGTCTTCTTTAACCAAACCGTTGATTTGAATAAGACTTATAGTTTCTTTGTTCATAACCATTATCAAGGAGTGGCCAAACTAACATCTGATCAAAATCAAACTAAGCGTCAAAAGGCGATGGATGATTTCAGATT
>CAMLMR010000066.1 GCA_946481335.1 uncultured Lactobacillus sp.
CTTGAAACGACAGTGATATAATATTAATATACTATAAACCAAAAAATAGCTGTCAATTTTTCAGTATGCATAGAGGAGATATATACAATGAAGATTGATAATTATGTTCCAAAAAATCAACGAAGAGAAGTTTCTGACAAACGAATTCGTAATCTAAAAATTATGAGTAAAGTGGCTATCTTTACTTCATCACTAATGTACATTGCGTACATTCCAGAAATCATGCAAAACTTTTCTGGTAACCCAGTTAGCCCAATTCAACCATTCGTTGCCACTATTAACGCTACCTTGTGGACACTATATGGTTGGTTTAAGACCTACAAAGATTGGCCTTTAATTATTTCAAATGTTCCGGGAGTTATTTTTGGTTTAATAACACTTGTTACAGTGTTTATTCATTAAAAAAGGCTTATGACGACAGATCAGAAAATGGTCTGTTTTTTTGTTTGCAAAAAAGAACGTTTGTTCGTATAATATATTTTACTGAAAGGAGGAACTACGAATGGATTATTCAAATGAGCCCAAAGGGGTCTTTATGGTTATTGATAATAAGTCGTTTTACGCCAGTGTGGAGTGTGTTCAATTAGGATTGAATCCGCTAACTGCTAGTTTGGTTGTGATGTCTGATCAAGACAATACCAATGGTGGATTGATTTTGGCTTCATCACCAACTGCCAAGAAGCGATTCCATATCACAAACGTGACTAGAAAACGTGATTTGCCATGGGATGATTCGTTAATCGTGGTTCCTCCACGGATGAATTTGTACATTCAAAAGAATATGGCGATTAATAAGATTTTTCACGAATTTGCCGATGAAGAGCATTGTTTTCCATACTCAATTGATGAGACCATTTTGGATTTGACCCACACTTGGAAATTGTTCGGTGATAGTCCAGCGGAAGTGGCAAGAAAAATTCAAAAGACGGTCAGAAAGCGCCTGGGATTATACACGACTGTTGGAATCGGGGATAATCCAGTTCAAGCCAAGTTGGCGTTGGACTTGTTCGCTAAACACAATAAGGATTTAGTTGGACAGTTAAGCTATGACACCTTTGCGGAGAATGTTTGGGACATTGAACCCATCGATAAAATTTGGAGTATCGGTAAACATACCGCAGAAAACCTATCTAAACTAGGTATTCATAACTTAGGAGAATTGGCTAGAACCGACCCATATCAATTAAAGGCGCATCTAGGTGTCATGGGGTATCAGCTATTCGCGATTGCGTGGGGAATTGACCGTTCGCAATTGGACCAAAAGGTGCCAATCAAGGATAAGGGACTATCTAATTCTCAAGTGTTGCCTAGAGATTATAAGGACCAACACGAATTAGAAGTCGTCATTACAGAGATTGCTGAACAGGTAGCCTCTCGATTGCGTCACAGAAAGAAACAAACCAGCTGTGTTCACTTATACCTAGGCTTTTCATACGTGGAAAGTGAAGGTAGTGATAGAAGCAGTATTTCACATGAGCAAAAGATTACTACGACATCAGATAACCGTGAATTAGTTGGAGCAGTTATGGATCTATTCCATAAGTACTGGCACGGTGAAAGAGTCAGAAATGTCGGGGTTTCATACACCAGACTAAGTAGTAGTAACGCTCAACAATTAGATATATTTGATGACCCAGAAATACAAATTAAGAAGTCAAAAGTAGACAAAGTAACAGATGAAATTCGGGATAAGTTTGGCTCCACGTCAATCTTTAAAGGGCATAGCCTAGAAAAAGGCGCCACAATGCTAAAACGTTCTGGATTGGTAGGCGGTCACAATGGAGGAAATGCATATGACTAATCAACAAACAGCAAAATTAATCTTAGATAGAGCTAAGCCTTTATTTAAACGTGAATACAATGTTCAATACCGCATCAAAGTTGTATTTGACCATTACGATCATCAATTTAACTTCTATATGATTAGATACAAACCGGGCCACATTACTAGAGTGACTCCACTTCATCATGTGGAAAGTACCTGGATTGCTGATTTAGAAGAAATCCTTAACTTAATTGAAAAGGATTTGAAGTTAACGATTGTATTTGCTGGATTTGAAGGAATTAAATGGGATAGCCGTAATTCCTATATCCAGCGTCCAAAGAGAAAGGTTGGATAGAGTTGTTGAATCACCATATTGACGACAAAACGGTACAAAACTTTTTTGATTACTACTATCATGACAGGGGGATGCTCAAGTGGCAGGGATTCATGCTCTCTGATCATGTGAGTGCGATAAGAAAAGAACGGAAGGAAGCTTTCGACGATAGTTTTATGTACATGGATTTTCAAAGTGTTCACGAGGAATTAGAGAATAAGGGTGAACACCAATTAAATGCAGAAATTACCTATGTTAATGATGATGGAAATAAGAGTGTATTAAATGGCTTAGTAAAGGAATTACAACCTAATCAGGTCACGATTATGACCGAAGATGGTGAAATGGTATTGTCCATTCAACAGATTTTGATTGTTCAATAATAATAAACAAAAAAGACACACCTCATAAGCTCTGATATAATTAGTATTAATAAATAAAGAGGTGTGATTGTCTGATGAATAAAAAAGCCAAGCTTACATTAGGGCTATTTTTAATATCAATTGTATATATGCTGTTTTTCATGCACCCAACAATTTGGCGTGATGAAAGCTTTACAATGGCATTAGTAGGTCATAATTACGGTGACATCATCAGACTAGATTCGATGGATGTGCATCCACCGTTTTACTATATAGCGTTAAGATTCTTCCTGGGGATTACTGCATTTTGGACTAACTCGCTATTCACTAAGGTTATTATTGCCCGATTATTTTCATACATATTAGCGATTCTAACGTTTTTAACATTATCTAAGACCGTAAAGAACCTTGGTATTCCAGGAGCTAACGCAATTCAATGGGCTGGCTTCTTTTTAGCACCCAGCATTATGAGATATTCGACTCAGATTAGAATGTATGCTTTGGCTGCATTGTTCTTAGCATTGGTATTAAACCAGTTGCAACATTATGATAATTCACAAAAGATAGGGCATATTTTCTTAGCGGTTATCTTCGCGTCATTTGCATCATATACCCATTACTTTGCTGCTGTGGCAGCGGGATGGATGCTATTCTTGTATTTCGTTAAATTCCAATTTAATAAGTATGATGGAAATGCGATTTTAAGAGGGATTGTCGTCTTTTTGGTAATGTTCATTCCATGGGGAGTTGTCGCGTTTGCTCAAGCCCAACAGGTATCGTCGTCTTATTGGATACCACCAGTGAATGTAGACAACGTTATCAATAACTTTGTTAACCTGTTTGCGGATGTCTTCACTGATAATGGCGGTCAGTACTATGCAATTGCCTTTCTAGTACTCTTGATATATCCAACCGTGTGGGCATACTTCAATATGTCAAAGAAGTTCAAATCAACACTAACCATCGTGTTATTGGTTTTTGTGTTAACTACTTTGACCGGGATTGCGATTTCAGTTGCGGTAAGACCAATCTACATCGCTAGATACGCTTACCCAGCTTATGCATTGGTAATCTTCTTTATGATGACGATTGTTTCTCAAATGATGAAAAAGCCACTTAGCAGACTTTCTAACTATTTCTCCACATCTATATTAGCTGGACTGCTAACATTAGTTGTAGGAGTAAATGTCGGCTTCTTAGGTAGTAATCAGTTCAATAACTACATCATGCCAAGTTATAACTTGGCTGATTCCGTTGAACAATATAAAGAGAATCCAAACCAAGTGATTCACCTTAATCCTAATCAATCACCGAACTCAATCGTTGAGAAGACCGTCTACATTAAGTCGATTAATAAACAAGTTAAGATTAAAAATTTCAACGTTGCAAGAATTCTAGGGAAGGATAATGAAAAATTATTCTACGGATTATTTGATAATGTTGACAACAGTACAAATAAGTAATAAAAAGACCTGTTATGAAAAATAACAAGTCTTTTTTATTAAAAAATTTTTTTGTACAATTGAATACCCTGACAGTTGAGAGAGAAAAATAATTGAAAGGATATTTATTAATGAAAGCAAGAATTGATTCAGAAATTGATAACACATCGAGTAGTCGTTTAAAACGATTCTTCGAGGAATTAAAAAATTGGTTAATCGTAATTGGCCCAGGACTAATTGTTATGTTGGCCGATACAGATGCGGGATGCTTAATCACCGCCGCACAGTCTGGAGCGAGTTATGGTTATTCAATGATTTTACCGCAGTTGTTATTAATTCCAATTCTATTTATGGTACAAGAAATGACGGTTCGTCTAGGAATTGTCACTAAGAAGGGTCATGGTGAATTGATCCGTGAATACTTTGGTAAGTTTTGGGCTTATGTATCAGCAATCACTTTGATGATTTCTACAATTGGTGCCCTGCTAACAGAATTTATCGGAATTGCTGGGGTAGGGGAGCTCTTTGGTATTTCCAAATGGATTACGGTTCCACTTAGTACGTTTGTTTTAATCCTGATTGCCTTTTTAGGTAGCTACCGTCGTGTCGAAAAAATCGGAATTATTTTTGGATTATTTGAATTAACTTTTATTATTGGAATCTTTATGGTTCATCCAAATGTTGATTCAATGATTGAAGGAATACAATCGATACCAATTCATGATGATTCTTACGTATATTTAGTTGCAGCAAATGTTGGAGCTGTGATTATGCCGTGGATGATTTTTTATCAACAAAGTGCTGTCGTAGACAAAGGATTAAAATGCAATATGATAAAAAAAGAACAGACCGATACAATGGTAGGAACTTTTATCACTCAAGGAATCATGAT
>CAMLMR010000067.1 GCA_946481335.1 uncultured Lactobacillus sp.
TTCATTCTAACAATCTTGTGTTCCACACCATCATCATTATCTTGAGATGCAACGTTGTGTGAGTTTTCTAGTTTTTCGTCATCTTCTAGTTCTAAATCAGAGTATTTTCTTCTACCGATGGCCTTTTCTTGGTCTTCGGTCTTTAATGCATTCCACGCATCCATATTATGGATGTATTTTTGTGCAAACGCGTATGAACCATTTTCAAAATCAGGATCTTCATCCCCGATAATGGCATATCCTGAAGCCTTTTGAATTTCAGGATTTTCGGTACCATCAACGAAACCAATGATGGCACGACCTTCGAAGTATCTGAATCCCTTAGTTTCATCTTCGACGGTAGCAAAGTCTCGGTAGTAGTTTCTGATTTGACTTGCCACTTCATATACGACGGCTTCTGAATCGGCACGAATGTGGATAAATAAATCGGCCGGAGTTGCTGGTGAAGTGTACTTAGGTCCCTTCACTGCTTTAAAATCTTCTAATTCCTGTGGCTTCTTGGCATCGGCAAACAAGTAATCCCAAATTGAGTTTGAGAAACCAAAAGCAACCTTTAAATGTTCTTCCGGATATCTGATATTCATTGAACGTAAAATGGCTTGTTCTCTAGATACTAATTCTGCGACTTTTTCACGGTCATCGTCAGCGTTACTTCTATTGATAGTTAATGTTGTAAATAGTACATTTTTTCCCGCATCTTTATATACATCTTGTGCGTCTGTTGGATCGAATGGCATGGTAGTACCCTCTTTCGTAATTTATAATGGTTATAAACTAATAATCAATATCATTATAACGCTTTTGGGAGTTAATGAACGAAAATTTTTAAAAAATTATTAAAATATTGAGCATATCTTATCATAAGTTTTTATTTAGCATTACAATGTTGGTGTATAAACGTAAAGGGGGAATTATTCATGACCAAACTAACTACTGATGAAGGTCAACCATGGGCAGATAATAATCATTCATTAACTGCCGGAAATCGTGGCCCTGTTTTATTACAAGACTACCAATTAATCGAAAAATTAGCTCACTTTAACCGTGAACGTATTCCAGAAAGAGTTGTTCACGCTAAAGGTGCCGGTGCTAAGGGTGTCTTCACTCTTACCCGTGATATGAGCGACTACACTAAAGCCGACTTATTCAATGGTAAGGGTAAACAAACACCACTTACAATTCGTTTCTCAGAAGTTGCTGGTGAATTAGGTTACCCTGATACCATCAGAGACGTTCGTGGGTTCGCAATGAAGTTCTAAACTAACGAAGGAAACTACGACATCGTTGGTAACAACACACCTATCTTCTTTGTTAACGATCCTTTGAAGTTCCCTGACTTCATTCACTCACAAAAACGTGATCCTGCTACTCATCTTCGTTCAGAAGATATGCAATGGGACTTCTGGTCACACTCACCTGAATCACTTCACCAAGTTACCTATTTGATGGGTGACCGTGGTAACCCAGCTAGCTACGCTAACATGAACGGTTACGGTTCACACACATTCAAATGGGTTAACGCAAAAGGTGAAGCATACTGGGTTAAGTACCACTTCATCTCAGAACAAGGTGTTAAGAACATGACCGAAGACCAAGCATCCAAGGTTGCTTCAGAAAACACTGACTACCTAATTCAAGATCTATATGATCGTATTAAGAACGGTGACTATCCAAAGTGGAAGGTATGCGTTCAATTAATCCCATACGAAGAAGGATTAAACTACAAGTACGACATCTTTGATGTTACTAAGACCGTTTCTCACAAGGACTACCCACTACAAGAAATCGGTGAATTCGTATTAAACGAAAATCCTGAAAACTACTTCAATGATGTTGAAGAAGCATCATTCTCTCCTGCTAACCTAGTTCCAGGAATCGAACCTTCAATGGATAAGCTATTACAAGGTCGTTTATTCGCTTACAAGGACGCCGCAAGATACCGTTTAGGTGCCAACTACGAACACCTTCCTGTTAATAGTCCAAAGACTGAAGTTCACAACTACGCTCGTGATGGATACATGTCACAAGGTCAAAATGGTGACGTTAACTACGAACCAAACCAATATGAAGATGCTCCACGTGAAGATCCTCATGCAAAGATTAAGCCATTCGCAGTTGAAGGCGAAGCTAACAGCTACAAGACCTATGACGAAGACCCCTACTCACAAGCAGGTGCCTTATATCACGTCTACTCAGACGATGAAAAGGACCGCTTAATTCAAGCTATCAAGAAGCACTTAGGTAGCGTTAAGAGCCATGATACAAAAGTACGTCAAACTAAGTTATTCTACCGTGCAGATCATGACTATGGTAAGCGTGTTGCTGAAGCTTTAGGCCTAAATATGGATGAAATTACTGAATAATTGATAAAAATTTCGCCGGTATGATTGTTGTCATACCGGCGCTTTTTTGACTTTTGTTTCAACAATGTAACAATTAATAATATAACTGTAACCATGTAATAACGTTACTGATATATAACTCCGATATAGTATAAAACATCATAAGAAATCGAAATAAAAATTTTTAAGGTTTATATAAAGGAGTTATGTTTCTTGAATAACGTTACAAAATCTTTTATCAAATTCACAGTAATCGCATTTACATCACTATTAATCTTATTTGCAATCAACTTCGCTAAAAACGATGTACAAGCAAGTGCTTCAGTTAACTGGCAACACGTTGCTGAAAAGCACCTAAGCAAGAAAAACATTGCCGCAAGACGTTGGATTTCATTCCACGAATCAACTAACAGATACAACGCTAGAAACGGTGTTTGTTACGGTAAGTTCCAATTAGATATCAGCTACCTACACGGTGACAAGTCAAAGAAGAACCAAGAATTAACTGCCAACAGATATGTTGCTGGTCGTTACGGTTCATGGGTTAACGCTAAGAAATTCTGGCAAAGACACCACTGGTACTAAAATAAAAAAGCAGTTTAGCTAATCGCTAAGCTGCTTTTTTATTGTCTAAACATGATTGCTTTAGAGTCACTTTGTAGTACTTCTTGGTATAACATATGAGCAGATTCAATAGTTTGATTACCGACTTGCCAATATTTTCCTTCAAGATTATTAACATCCCTCAATTGACTCAGATCAATCTCCGTTCTAATGATGTATTCTGCGGAGAAATTGTGATTATCAATCTCTAAATTATTGGTACCATCAATATCGTAGTATGGATTATTTTCTAAGATATCGACAACATCCTGCAACAAGGCATTGGCAGTTGGTTTCTTTCCGGCACCCTGACCCAAGAACCCTAATGGTCCAATCGTATCTCCAGTCAATTGAACATAGTTCAAGTTACCGTTGACGGTCGCAATGGTGTTATCGACCGGTAATAATGTTGGTTCAATCGAAATTGCCAGTTTGTTTTGATTATACAATCTTGCTTGTCCGATTAATTTAATATTCATATCACGTTTCAAGAAGAAATCGACATCTTCCTTTAATAGGTTTCTGATCCCGACCTTCTTAATCGCATCCCCCGGTTTAACAAGTGTATTAAATGCTAAGTCGGTTGAAATACATAATTTATTTTCAACATCATATCCATCGATATCTGCTGTCGGATCAGCTTCGGCGTAACCCAGGTCTTGGGCCTGTTTCAATGCTTCATCAAAGCTAACGTGTTGGTTCACGATTGCATCAATGATGAAATTACTGGTTCCGTTTAGAATTCCACCGATTGATTGCACATCATCAATTCGTAAAACTCGTTTTAGATTTTGAATCCATGGAATCCCACCGGCAACACTTGGTTCAAAACGAAATGAAACGTGATTCTTTTTGGCCTCATGAATAAATTCTTCCATATGTTTGGCTACAACCGCCTTATTGGCAGTAACGACGTTCTTTTTGGCCTTGAAGGCATCCATAATCATTTCATACGCAGGATGAATACCGCCCAATGTTTCAACGATGATCTTAATATCATCATTATCCAATATGGATTGATAATCATTCGTCTTATTTTGTTTTGCATCCACCTTTTCTTTGCGTACCCAGATAGCCGCTACATTCAGTTTTTCCTTTATACGTGGGCTTTCATCGATAATCTCTTTAACCCCACCACCGACTGTTCCGAGTCCTAAAATTGCGATATCCAATCCAATCACATCTTTTCTTTTTGTATGTATATAATAAACACTTGTTTTTTATTAATAAACAGATTATCATGTAATCAAATCTTTTTCAACCATACAGGAGGACATAAATTATGGAAAAATATACTAGCACAAGAGATAAAGACGTCGAAATTAGTTCGTTTGATGCGATTATCAAGGGATTTTCCGACGACGGCGGACTATTCGTTTTACCAGATTTAGCTGATCATAATATTAATATCGATAAAGTTATTGACCAAAGTTACCAAGAAATTGCTTTTGATGTTGTGAAAACATTGCTACCTGATTTTTCGGACTTTCAAATCGCTAACAGCATTCATGAAGCATACGATGACAGCTTTGATGATTACGAAATCACACCAGTTAAAGATGTCGATAATTTCTCAGTCCTAGAATTATTCCATGGTCCTACCTGTGCATTCAAAGACGT
>CAMLMR010000068.1 GCA_946481335.1 uncultured Lactobacillus sp.
CTTTTTTATTTATGAATTACTTTCTTGCAGACTTTAATCATCGATTGAATTTGTTTTTCAGTATCCCAACTATCCGATGGAAATTTGAATTCAATTACTGTCGATACTAGTAGCTGTCCACTGATGGTTCTGAATAATTCTTCAGCAGAAACATCGTCTGAAACGCTGTCATCTTGCTTCATTAAATTATTGGCCTTATCGATGATGAATGATAGTTTGGGTAACATGATTTCTTCAAGTTGATCCTTTAATTCATCATCAATCAATAATTGGCTGACCATGATACTAATCATTTGATGGTTTTCTTCAATGAAGTGGAAACGATCAGTAATGATGTATTCAATCATTTCATCGATTGTAAAAGTGTGTTGACCAACCGATTCAACGAATTGTTGACTGAAACTTGGTGCCAAGGTGTTAATAATCGGGGTGATGATGGTGTCTAGTAATTCTTTTTTATTTTTAAAGTGTTTAAATACAGTGGCTTCACTTAGGCCGCAATCTTTGGCGATGGATGAAGTTGAAGTCGACTGGTATCCATTTTGTGAGAATAGCTTGATAGCAGACTTTAATACCTGACGTTTACCGTTTGGCATCTTACTATTTTCAAGCCAATCATTAAAACTGGTGTAATTAGATTGTTCCATTGATTATACCTTTCTGTAACGTTTCAATCCGATAATATTTACGGAAGTTAAAACGACAATGAATAATATTATTACTACCAAGTCTATACCAATCCCAGTGAATGTAAAGCCTCTCATCATCACGTTGCTAATTGCTTCAGATGCGTACTTGATAGGGAAGATAAATGATAATGCCTTTGCCCAAGTGTCAAGAGAATCTAGTGGAATTAGTCCTGAGAAGAAAATTTGAGGAATTACCACTAGTGGGATGAATTGCATTAGTTGGAATTCTGATTTAACGAAAGTAGATAGAAGTAAACCAGCTGCAATTGCGACTAGTGATAGTAGGAATGTGGTTAATAGGATTAGCCAAATTGATCCGACAACTTCGATGTTTAACACCTTGATTGTAAATAAAACGATTAGAACGGTTTGGAATACAGCCATTAGTCCGTAGCTTAGTGAGTATCCGAAGATGATTTCAGATCTCTTTACGGGAGTAGCAAGTAGACGGTCTAATGTACCTGATGTTCTTTCTTTTAGAAGTGCCATTCCGGAAGTTAGGAATACAAAGAAGAAGACGAAGAATGCCATTAGTGTAGGCATCATCTTATCGAAGAAGTTTGTCTTGCTGCTGCCGTATTTGTATTCATTTGATAGATGAATCTTAGGTTGAGATTGTTTTACTGGTGAAACCTTTGCTAGTGCGGAAGACATGTTCTTGATGCTTGATTGAGTTAATGCTGATGATAGTGCAGCTTTGGTCATGCTAGTCTTTGAAGCATCAATGTTGGCATGAACCATCTTATAGTCATTGTTCTTGTAAACAATAAATGAATCGATGTGATCATCGTGCAATGCATTTTCAGCATCTTTTTCTGATTTGTATTCTTTGATGTTGACGTTTTTAACCTTAGTAAGGTTAGTTTCAACTTGTTGTGAAACGTTTACGGTACCAATGTTGATGTCTGTATTGTTGTATGACTTGAAGACGTATGACATTAATGCCATTACGATAATAGGTACGATAAAAATCATTGCTAATGTTTTCTTATCACGAAAAATTTCTTTTAATATACGACTTGAGATTGATAGTGTCTTCATTACATATCACCTTCGGCTTTCATAAATACATTTTCAATGCTATCTACATCATATTGTTGTTTTAGGTTACTTGGTGTGTCGTCTGCAATGATGTTTCCATCGATTAGAAGAGCAACACGGTCGGTTAGTTCGGCTTCGTCCATAACGTGAGTAGTTACTAGAATTGAACATCCGTTATCTCTTAACTTACCAAGTTCTACCCAAATATTTTTTCTAAGAGCGGGGTCAATTCCAACCGTTGGTTCATCTAGAATCAATAGTTGAGGATTACCAAGTAGGGCAATCGCAAGAGATAGTCTACGTTTCATACCACCTGAGAAGTTATCGACTTTTTTATCCAATTGATCTGATAAATCGACCACTTGAGCGACACGGTCTATTTCAGCATCCAGATTGGCCTTATTAACTTCACGCATTTTGGCAAAGAAGATTAAGTTTTCTCTAGCGGATAGGGAACTGTATAGTGAATCGGATTGAGCCATGTAGCCCATTTTGTTTAGAATTTTACGATTAGGCATGTGGGTATCAAACACTTCGGAGTTACCACTGTCGGCCTTTTCCATACCTAAAGTTAATTTAATAATGGTTGATTTTCCAGCTCCGGAAGGCCCGATTAGACCAACGATTTGGCCGTAATCAACTTCAAAGGAAACGTCGTTTAAAACGACTTGTTGTCCGTATTTTTTCTTTAAATTGTTAATTGAAATGATTTTTTCTGTCATAATAATACCTCCTAATAATTAGGTGAGTGAGTACTAACTTACTTAACGAAAATTATTTTATAGCAGGGAGTTAAAAAATGCAAATACTTTTTTGAAAATTTTTTTATTATGATATGATTTACTTAGTAATGAAAGGAAGTTCGCGATGAAAAAAGATCAATTGTTGCAATTGTTTATCGAACACCAAGACGAATGGGTGTCAGGTAATCAATTAGCAACCGAAATGAACATTAGTCGTACCATGATTTGGAAGCTGATTAACCAACTTAAAGAACAGGGTCACCAAATCGACAGCAAGACTAATCAAGGATATAAGTACATTGGAAACGACGAATTAAATCCACAATTAATTGAATCTGACTTGGATAATGATTATGAAATCATCTTTAAGAAGGAAATTACTTCTACCAATTCATATGCCAAACAAATCAACGATCAAAATCCGGATGGTAAGCATCGTTTGGTGATTGCCGAAAAGCAAACCCAAGGGCACGGAAGACGAGGCAGAAGTTTTTATTCACCAGCTAAGAGTGGGATTTACATGAGCATGGTTGTGCCATTTCACGATGCCAAAAACTTAAATCCGGGTCTATTAACTACTATGACCGCCGTTGTAGTAGCTAAGGCATTGAAGAAGAGTTATCCGGAAGAAGATTTCTTGGTCAAATGGATTAACGATATTTACGTTAATAACAAGAAGGTTGTCGGAATTTTGACCGAACTAGTCATGGATGCTGAATTGATGCAACCTTCCGCTATCGTCGTCGGTGTCGGCATTAGTTTGTCATCTAAGGAAATTCCCGCAGAAATGAAGGATAAAGTCGGTTGGATTAGTGATAAACAAATCGACAAGAACAAGTTAGTAGCCGATATCGTTAATGGTTTTGATGCGGAATTCCCACATTATTTGGAAGCTAACTTTATTGAAGACTACCAAAGAATGTCATTTTTAAATGGTAAAGAGGTTAGTGTCGATACCACTAAGGAAACAATCGATGGCGTCGTGACCGGAATTGATAGACAAGGCCACTTGTTGTTAGACGTTGATGGAAAACAAACAACGATTAATAATGGTGAAGTTGTAAAAGTGCATTTTTAAAAGACACCTTGGATAAGGTGTCTTTTTTTCATCTATTCAATGCATCGTTGACGAATATATGCCAATCCTTGAAAATTTTTTATATCCGCAAACGTTATATTATCAACGTTTCAAAAACACGTTGGTGAATTCTGGCTATTTTACGCAGGTAGTTTATTCATCCATTTTTAAAAAATAGTGTTATATTAAATCCAGATTATAAGCAATATAATCTATTCTGGTTTGTCAAACGTGTCTGTCTGTTGTTTATTCACTAAATATGGCAATCATATTTTATATTTCTCTGTATCATAAAGATGATTTTTTTGATTATAGCTTTTCATTTTAACCGAAATGATCACCTGATTGTATAGTACATATCTTGATGCATCTATACAGTTTTTAGATTTACTGTTTCACGATGATGACTACGTCATTACCGAAATTTTTAAATTAAAAACGAATTCTGAAGAAGAATTTTAAGGGGGATTTCATTATGAAAAAGAATTTTAAAAAGGCCGTACTAGCTCTAGTACCAGCTGCAACGCTATTTTTCTCAACAGGTGTAAGTGCATTTGCTGAAACAGCAACACCTGCAACAACAGATACTACAAAGGATGCATCAAAGACTGCTGATACTAAGTCAGACACAACCAGCAAAGATGCTGATGCTAACAAGTCAACTGACACCAAGTCAGGAACCACTACTCCAACAACAGACACAACCAAATCATCAATAACTTCAACAGACACAACCAAGAAAGACGATACTACCAAGGCTACTGATAAAGACACTACTAAATCTGAAGCTAAACCAGAAGCTAAACCAGAAGCTAAAAAAGCTACTAAAAAACATGTAGCCAAAAAAGCCAAGAAGACAACTAAGAAGGCTAAAAAAGATTCAAAGAAGTCAGTGGTAAAGAAGACAACTAAGAAGGAAGCTAAGAAAGCTGCCAAAAAGGCTGCTGCTAAGAAAGC
>CAMLMR010000069.1 GCA_946481335.1 uncultured Lactobacillus sp.
ATTATGGCTATCGTCTTTTTCTTTATGCTCTGTGTTTCTTATGATGTTTCTTTTTGTGGTGAACCTTCTTAACATGCTTTTTCTTGTGATGTTTCTTAACTGACTTTTTTACATGTTTCTTCTTGTGAGTCACCTTTTTAACGTGTTTCTTAGCTTTCTTGACATGCTTTTTAACAGTAGTCTTTTTAGCAGTTGCTTTTTTAGCGGTTGTCTTCTTAGCAGCTAGCTTAACAACTTTGGCAGTCTTGGCAGCAGAAGTAATATCCGGTTTCACTTCAGTGTTTGTGTTAGTAGTGTTACCTTGCTTGTTTTCTACTTTTTGGTCGGTGTTAGCCACTTGTTTAGCAACAGTACCTAAGAACCAATCTTTTTGTTGACGTAACTTACTTGCATCTACCTTCTTGTGTAAAGCTGAAGAGTAGTGACGATCAGTGTATTGCCACAAGACGTGAGCAACTGATGGTTCCTTTTTAGTGTAAGAAGCTACCCAATATCCATCGTACTTACTTAATGCTTTTGAAGCATAAGTTTGCATGAAGCTTAGGTATGAATAGAAAAGAATCTTTCTAGAACCAACTAATGGACGTAAAGTATTAACCCACTTGGCAGTGGCTGCATTTGAGTGACGACGACTAATTGAAGCAGCTTCAAAGTCGTTTACATAGAACTTTGCATTTGGTGCTCTCTTGTATAAGTCACGAGCTTCTCTAGCAGCAGAAGCTGATGAGTTGTATCTACTAAATGAGTAAACCCCATATGGTACTTTGTACTTATCTAATAGGGCCTTGTTGTGTCTGAAAGTTCTATCACTGTAACTTGATCCGTATTGCACCCTAAGAATTGCAAAAGGAACTTCTTTACTTAAACTCTTTGCTTTTTTATTAGTTAATCGACCTTGCCATTCCGACAAATCATATACTGTTTTACTGCTTGCATTTGCGTTTGTATTGTAACTGCTAATTGCTCCAACTCCAGTTGATAAAGCAATTGAAGCAATCATCGTCATCAATATTGACTTAAATTTGAACTTAATCAATACAATCACTCCTATTTCTCTAATGAATCTTTGAATTGAATTATATACGCTCAATGTTGCAAGAATGATATAGTAATATTACAAAATATGACATTTATCATTTTTTGGCAATTTTCATCTCAAAATGCGACACTTTCTTTCATTTTGATGATTGTTTTGCATAAATTTCCGCCTATAATAGTCATTACAAATTAAATAACAACAAGGAGTGAAAATAATGTCATTCTTAGAATTAAAAAATATTCAAAAATCATACTACCTAGGCAAAGACGAATTCAAAGTCTTAAAAGGAATTGATTTATCATTTCAAAAAGGCGAAATGGTATCAATCCTTGGTGAATCCGGTGGTGGTAAATCTACATTAATGAACATCATTGGTGGATTGGACAGCAAATACGAAGGTGACGTTTTACTAAACGGCAGTTCATTAAAACATGATACTGACAAACAATTAGATGAATACCGTCGTAAGACAATCGGTTTTATCTTCCAAAGTTTCAACCTAATTAGTCATTTAACTATTTTAGATAACGTATTAGTTCCTCTTGAAATGACTACCCTTTCAAAGAAGGAACAAGTTGCTCGTGCTAAGGAATTACTTGCTAAAGTTGGTCTAAGCGATCACATCAACAAATACCCTAACCAACTATCTGGTGGTCAAAAGCAACGTGTTTCAATCGCCCGTGCTTTAGCTGGTGACCCAGAAATGCTAATTGCCGATGAACCTACTGGTGCATTGGATCCTGAAAACACAACTGAAATCCTACAAATTTTGGATAACATCGCTAAAGAAGGAAAATTAGTTCTTACTGTTACCCACTCTCAAAAGGTTGCCGACTACGGTACTCGTATCGTTCACATGACTGACGGTCGTATTGACGAAGACAGAACTCTTCGTGACAAGTACGCTGAAAGTGATGAACCTGCACTAGAATCAAAATCACTATCATTTAAGTCAATCGTTAAGATGACTTGGGATAACATTAAGTACAACTCAAAACGTAACTTACTAATTATTTTTGGTGGATTAATTGGTATCTTCTCCGTTGTATTCATGCTAGGTCTTGGAAACGGTGTTAGAGGATACATTAACCACGAAATTTATTCTCAAGTAAATCCAAACAGTGTTCAAGTTTCTCATAAAAACACCAATGATCATTCACCTTTTACAGATAATGATGTAAAACGACTAGAAGACGTTAAGGGGGTTAAATCCGTTGAACGAGCATTTGCTTCAACTGGTATTCAAATGAAGTCTGGTAACAAGACTGCCCAATCTTCATACATGACTACTAGTTTAGCTACTATTAATGAAGATAACATCAAACATGGTACAACTCCTAAAGACGGTGAAATATTGATTAACACTACTGCTGCTAAGGCTTTAGACAAAAAGAACCCTAACTCAATGGTTGGTAAAGAAATCCAAGTTACATTCACCGCATCAAAGAACGGGACTCCATTCCCTGTAACAGAAAACCTAAAGATTTCAGGTATCATTGATTCACAAAGCCCACTTACAATTATCAACTACGATACTGTTAAGGAAGCTTTAGCTAACAATGGAATCACAATCAAACCAAACTTCTTAAACGTAAACATCAAGGGCGGTGTTAAAAACGTTAACCCTGTTCAAAACCGCATCAAGGCAATCAAAGTTAACGATAAGAAGGCATACAGCATCCAAGGTGCCGGTGCAATCGTATCAACTCTAAACACTTACATTAACCTTGCGGTATACGTATTAGCTGCCATTGCTGGTATTTCACTATTGGTATCAGCAATCATGATTATCGTTGTTCTATACATTAGTGTTGCTGAAAGAACCAAGGAAATCGGTATTTTACGTGCACTAGGTGCCACTAAGGGTAACATCAGAATGTTATTCGTTAGCCAATCACTATTCCTAGGTATCTTCTCATCAGTATCAGCTGTAGTTCTTTCATACCTAGTTCAATTTGGTATCAACTCAGCTGTTCACGGAATGATTGATTACTCAATCATCCAAATCTCAGTTGGTAATGCAGTCTTCGGTATCGTCGTTGCCATTATCATCAACCTACTAGCTTCCATTCTTCCTTCAAATAAGGGTGCTAAACTAGATCCAATCGAAAGTTTAAGCGCAGAATAGCTAGTAATATCATCCCCCTAATAAAAAACACGCTATGAAATTCATAGCGTGTTTTTTTAGTATCCACGATGCATTAAAAAGTCATAGACATAGTCTTTATCGTATTCATCAAAATGATGAACCCAAAAAGCTACAACTCCCATCGCGGTGGATGAATTGTAGGCCGCAAATAATTTACGTTTCTTTTCATCCATAGTATCAGCAAACACTTCCGTAGTTGAATTTACCATATCATTAAAGAAGGCAATTAGTTTCAGGGTAAAACGAATGTCACCCTTCTCGCTCAACAGTAATTCCAAAATTGGCTGATTTTCTTCAATAACGGTCAAAAATTTATAAACAAATTTACCGGCTGCGGTGTTGATATATTCTAATTCACTACTTTTTAATTCAACGTTAGCCTCTTTAATATTGGTAATTACACGATCTTCGATGCTGTCTATCAAATCAGGTTTATCAATATAGTGACGATAAAAAGTACTTCTATTGATGTTTGCGGCTTTTATGATATCACTAACGGTCACGTCTGATATTCCCTTATTCTTAGCTACCTTAATCAACGCTCCCTCGATTGTATCCCTCGTAAGTTGACGCTTGTGTTCGTACTTCACTTTTAATTCCTCCATAAAGTTATTTTCAATTATATATGTATAGTTGGTGTTATCATGAACCTATTAATATGAAGTAAATAAAATCGTAATTAACTTTATTCTAACACCGATGAAAGTAGTAATAGATTAACATTTACTTAAGTTATGCCATTTAACTGTTATCCTGTTGCATCTGATGTTACGATAATACATATAATAATTTGTTTAAGGAGTGAAATATATGCTAAAGGTTGCAACCAATCCTAGTTTTATAACCAGATATTTTCAAAGTTTTAACTGGGACGAAATCTTACATAATCTAACAAATATTGTAATTGACATCGTATTAATCTCAATATTTTTCTTAATATTAAAAGGAATTGGAAAACGCATTATCAACCACTTATTCAGGAATTATGCTAAAAGAGAACGCGGCATTCCTGAAAATAGATTAAAAACACTGCATTCTCTATCAGTTAACTCATACATGTACATCCTAGTATTCTTCTGGATTTACTCAGTACTAACTTTTATCGGTGTGCCAATCGGAACATTGCTTGCTGGTGCTGGACTATTTTCTGTTGCCATTGGTTTAGGTGCCCAAGGACTTGCCAGTGATATCATCAATGGTTTCT
>CAMLMR010000070.1 GCA_946481335.1 uncultured Lactobacillus sp.
TACATATTATAGGAGGGATTTCATGAATGCATTTTTTGGATTCATAACATTAATTGCAATGGTTGCAATTATCGTATTTTTAATTTTATTTTTGGTTAAAAGAAGCAAGGATAGAGTTAAAGCCAAGCAATACTTAAAACTATTTCTACTTTCATTTGTCATTATGTTTTTCGGAATTATTGGAACAAGTATGACCGATACTAGTTCTACTCCACAACACCATATGACAGCTAAGGAAGCTAAACAAGCAAGTGAAAAGAAAGCTGATCAAGCATATGCTAAGAAACAAAAGGAACAAACTAAGAAAGAAAATCTAGCTAAGCTACGTAAGGATTTAGCTGAAGTTCCATCACAAACAAAGAACACTATTACTAGCGTTGATTTAAGTAGTGATGGTTCACTTACTGCTACAATGAGTGACGAAGTGCTAGAAGGTAATTCAGCACAAATTAAGAACATTGCAAAGACTGCTGCCGACTCATTAAGCAATCTGGTTGATAGAAATTATCCATTGCCAAGTCCATATGACGAAGCTGACGTTGGAGTGAAAATTGTTGATAGCTCTGGTAATACACTTTACCAACAATCAACTAATCCATTTTAATAAATAAAAAATAACCACCCTTTTATACGTATTTATGTATAGAAAGGTGGTTTTATTTTGTTTAAAGAAGAATTTTTAGAAACGTTAAATGATGATCAACTAGAATTAATTGAATTGTTTATAGAATTATTTATCCAAAAAGAAAAGACACTCGATTGAGTGCCTTTTTTCATACCGTCCCCACAGTAATTATTTATTTAATAAGTATTCGTTCACTTCATTCTTGTTGAAGAAGTATGCGTCAATATCTCCGACAAAATGAACCGGTAGACCATCTTTCATCATCTTGTCTAGTGTGGCGTAGCTAACGCCTAACCACTTAGAAAAAGCAACCTTGCCTTTTACCCAAGGATTGTCATTTAGCTTTTCTAATCTATCTAATGTTGCGTTTAGCTTTTCTAGTGTTGCTGAATCCATATCATGTTCCCCCTTCTGATTTAACCATGCTGTTAATTTCAATCTAGTATTTTCGTGCATTGATAATTGCCCGTTGAATAACCTAGATATTGTCTTCTCGGTAAGATTGCATTCATCTGCTAATTGCTTAGCTGTAATATGTAATTCACCGGTTGCTCGCATAACTTGTTTGATTAGTTCATTATTCATTCCAATACCTCCTTGTACAATTTTCAGTACAAATTGCATTGCTTTATGTACATATGTTAGCACATATAAAACATAATGCAATTATTTTTGTACATTTAATTGTCTTTTTGCACTGGATACACTACAATATGTAAAGAAAGGAGGCGATAAAATGATTTCAAATAAATTGAATGTTTTGATTGCTGAACGTGGCTTGAGTGCCTTTGAAGTCCACAAAGATACCGGTATCTCACGTAGCACACTAGCAAACATCATCAAAGGCGGTTCTCCGCAAACTGATACGCTGGATAAACTATGTATGTATTTTCATATTGAGCCACAGGACTTTTTCATTTACTCTCCATATGAGATAGATTTTAGCGCTGTGACGTCCGATAAAAAGAATACGTATAAATTATTTAGCAATGTTGTACACTTCCAAGATGAAACGTTATTAAGCTCTCAGTACACATTTGAACAAATCCATGAACGTAACTACGTTGTTACCTTTGAACATACTGACGAAATTATGGATATCATCAATGGATTAAACGTTATTTTTCATAAAGATATTAAGCAGCAGTTATGCGACGCTGTGGAATCTACTTTGATGTTAGATCAAGATTTAGTAGAAAATTCTAAAGGTAAAGTATACGTAAACTACAAAATGCCATGGTTTGAAAGCTACCAAAAAACGTATTCACGTAAATAGTCACTTATCCTATACATACCGTCCCCACGTTATGTAGGAGGAATAAAGAATGACATCAATTCAAAAATATACGCTCAAAAATGGAGAAACCCGTTATAAATTTAACGCTTATATCGGTACTGATAATACTGGTAAGCAACGCAGAACAACCCGTCGTGGATTTAAAACAAAAAAAGAAGCCCAATTGGCTTCCTCAAAAATGCTTGTAGATTTAGATGATGGTAAAACAGTTATCAACGAAGAACGTGCTATCTTTAGCAACGTCTACAATGATTGGTTAACTTCTTACGTTAATACGGTTAGGACATCAACCTACTCAAAGGCGGTTGGTATCTTTGAAAATCATATCCTACCATACTTTGGTAATGCCTATATCAAGGAGATTAAACCTCGTGATATTCAAAAGGCGGTAAATGATTGGTTTGAGATAGCTAGTTGTAATTATAAGAAGTGGTTCTACTATCTTCAAATGATATTTAATTATGCCATCAAGAATGAATATATTCAACGTAACCCTTGTAAGATGGTGACACTGCCTAAACGTATCCAGACATCTGGTGATAAGCCCGAAAACTTTTGGAACAAAGATGAGTTGCATAAGTTCTTCGCCTGCCTTGATGAAAATACTCACCCGGAACAGTATACGTTATTTCGTATCCTAGCCTTTACGGGTATCCGTCGTGGTGAATGTTTAGCGCTAACATGGGGAGATATTGACTTCGATAATTCAACTATGCGAATCAACAAAACACTTACACAAGGAATGGGCAGTGAACAGATTATTCAACCACCTAAGACTACCAAAGGACGTAGAACGATACAAATCGACACTACTACACTACAAATATTACGGAAATGGCGTCTATATCAAAAACAAGTATATCTTCGCCTAGGGTTTAATACTTTTAAGAAAGGTCAATTGATTTTCGCTACATCGAAGAATGGATATAAACCACTTCCTCAAATTGGTAAATGGTTAAACAAGATTATCAAGGACAACAACCTTAAAAAGATTACTGTACACGGGTTTAGACACTCCCATGCGTCAGCGCTTTTCTCAGCTGGAGCGTCGATCAAAGAAGTTCAAGAAAGATTAGGCCACGAAGATGTACAAACTACAATGAATATTTATACTCATGTGACCGAACAGCAAAATAAAAACGCAGTCAACAAATTGAGTTCATATTTGAACTTTTAATTCGTGACTACGTCGTGACTACGTTTTATGTTTAAACTCATGAAATGTAATGAAACAATATGTAAACCACAAAGGCTCAAAACGTTGCCATACCAAAGCAAATTAAACGTTATGAAACCTAATGAAATGTGGCTAAAGGAGAGTACAGGTATCGTACCCCAATTTATCAATAATACCGCTGTATCAGTATCTACAAGCATTTAAAGCACATAGAAAAAACGAATGACTACGTAAATGACTACGTTTTACCATATTTTTTGGTTTTGTGGGGACGGTAAATACATAATAATTTTAGAAAACTATATAATAGGAAGAAACACAAAAAAGCCTAGCAATCTATTTTCAGATCACTAGGCTTTTTTATTATTTATAATCAATCTTTTGTACGTATGCTTTGTTAGCAGAGATATATCCAATTGCAGTCTTCAATGAATAGATACTTCCATTCTTAACTGGTTCACCGTAAATACGTGTCCACTTACCTAAGTAAACTCGTCTGCGGTTTTCCTTTTTGAAATCTAGTGTTTTGAATACGTGTAATGGAACTTTGCATTCAAATAAGCTGCCGTCTTTCCAGTATTGTGGTTTGTCTACTTCGGCGAAGATGTCGTTGTGGTTATAACTGGCGTCAACTTTCAATCCTTTGTAGTTGTCAGTGAATTGCCATGCGTCATAACGAGCCACGCTTGGTTTAGCTGATGAATACTTAGCAACCCAAATCTTAGGTTTGTGAGCTAACTTATTGATTGATAGCACTGAGTTAAACCAGCTTTCAGACGCGTATACCATAATGTCGTGGTAACCTGCGTCATAGACTGTGTTAATCCATTGGTTAGTCAACCCGGTTACGTCCATGCCTTGAATGTCGGGTGCTTCCACGTCGACAACTACTAGGGTATCCTTAGTTGCTCCCCAACTTTCTAGAGTGCTGATGAAGTGCTTAGCTTCTGCCACGGGTTCACCATGTAAGAAGTGGTATAACCCAACAGTGCCGAACGCTTTAATAGCATTACCGAATTGTGTACCGTTGTTAGTATATCCAGTACCTTCAGTTGCTTTGACGATTGCATTAGTTACACCGTGTTTCTTTAGTCCTTCAAAGTAGGCTTGAGAATTACCTTGAAATGATGAAACATCTACGAATGTTGTTGTCATATCCGATCACCGCCTTATTTAGTTAAATCGTTAGCTTGTTGGCTTGAGATAGTCACAGTTTGGCCATTGTCAGTTGTATTTCCACTAGCTAGGCCTTGAGTAGCACGTAAGGC
>CAMLMR010000071.1 GCA_946481335.1 uncultured Lactobacillus sp.
CTTCTGAAACGAGTTCCTTGAGCAGTATCTTCTAGGATAATCCCTTGGTCTCGTAATTGATCTCTAATTTCATCACTTCTTGCGAAGTCTTTATTCTTTCTTGCTTCGTTACGTTCATCAATCAAAGATTGAACTGAATCGTCATCTAGTGTTTCTTCCTTGAAGACAACACCAAAAATAGAAGCCATCTTTTCTAGCTTTTCAATAATTAGGTTAACAGTATCCTTACCTACTTCAGGTCTTTGGGCATACATGTTACCAAGTTTGGCTAGTTCATATACACAATCGATTCCGTTTTGTGCGTTGAAATCATCATCCATCGCATCTTGAAAATCAGCTTGGATTTGTCTGATTTCTTGTTCTAGTTTCATATCAATAACATCTGTGGCATCACTTAAACGATACTTCAAGTTATTGTAGGCATTGCGTAATTTGTTTAGGTTGTTTTCGGCAGCCTTCAAATTAGTTTCGTTGTATTGGATTGGACGACGGTATTGAGTAGTAGACATCAAGAATCTAACTACTTGTGGATCCACTTTTTTAACGATGTCATGAACGGTCACGAAGTTACCTAGTGACTTACTCATCTTTTCGTTTTCATCACCGACAGTAACAAAACCGTTGTGCATCCAATAGTTAACAAACTTTTCACCAGTCTTAGCTTCACTTTGGGCACGTTCATTTTCATGGTGAGGGAACTTCAAGTCTTCTCCACCACCATGGATATCAATTGTGTTACCCAAGTACTTAGTAGACATTACTGAACATTCAATATGCCAGCCTGGACGACCTTTACCCCATGGTGAATCCCATGAAATTTCGCCTGGCTTTGCAGCCTTCCATAAAACGAAGTCGATTGGGTCTTCCTTCTTAGAAAGTTCTTCTTCTGAAACGTGTTGACTAGCTCCTGATTCTAGGTCATCAACACTTTGGTGTGATAAATGGCCGTAGTCATTAAACTTTCTGGCACGATAGTAAACGTCGCCATCAACAGCATATGCATAACCATCGTCAACCAACTCTTTTACAAATTGAATAATTCCATCAATATTATCAGTAGCTCTTGGATTAACAGTTGCTGGTTCAACATTTAATGCAGCCACATCTTCTTTGTAAGCTTCAATGTACTTGTTAGCAATATCCATTACGGTACTGTTTTCTTCTTTAGCTTCATTAATTAATTTATCATCTACATCCGTAAAATTAGAAATGTAATTAACTTGGTAGCCACAATATTCAAAATAACGACGAATAGTATCGAAGGCAACGATGCTACGTGCGTTTCCAATATGAATATAGTTATATACTGTTGGACCACAGACATACATACCAACTGTTCTTGACTTAATTGGCTTAAATACGTCTTTTTCTTGAGTTAATGTATTATAGATCCTTAGCATTAATGGCACCCCTATTCCTATTTTTTATACTTACTTCATTCTATCATAATAATAGCTACTATATTAGGATAAATTCAAATAAAAAAGCCCGCCAAAGCATGCTTTAGCGAGCCTTATTTATTATTGATTGATTTGTTTTAAAGTTTCATCAATATGTTTTAGAGCCTTTTCTCTACCAATCAATTCGATTGATTCAGGTAATTCAGGACCGTGACTTTCATGTGTTACGGCAATTCTGATTGGCATCCATAGTTGACGTCCCTTGATCTTAGTTTCCTTTTGAATTTCCTTAATAGTCTTTAGGATTTCAATCTTATCGAAAACTGGAACATCTTTAATCTTTTCAGCAAAGGCCTTTAGAACAACTGGTGCAGTTTCATTTTGAATTTCTTCTAATGCTTCACCAGAAACCTTAGCTGGTTCGTTAAAGAATACGTCAGCCATTGAGTTGATTTGAGCCATGTAGCTCATTTGTTGCTTGTAAGTGTTGATTAACTTACGAGCCCATTCGATAGTTAAAGCATCTGGATTTTCAGGAATGTTACCCTTAGCAATTAATTGACGTAAAGCTAAGTCCATAACAACATCTTCATCGGCAGCCTTAACGTATTGATTGTTAATCCATTCAAGTTTCTTGTTATCAAAGTTAGCTGGTGATTTGCTTAAACGGTTTTCGTCGTACATCTTGATGAAATCACGTTGTGAGAAGATTTCATCTTCACCCTTTGGAGACCAACCTAATAGAGTAATGAAGTTAAACATTGCATCTGGTAGGTATCCTAGGTCTCTGTATTGTTCGATAAATTGAATGATTGATTCATCACGTTTACTTAGTTTCTTACCAGTGTCGGCACTAGTGATTAAACTCATGTGACCGAATACTGGAGCTTCCCAACCGAATGCTTCGTACATCATCAATTGTTTTGGTGTATTAGCAACGTGGTCGTCACCTCTAAATACGTGTGAAATTTGCATTTCGTGGTCATCAATAATAACCGCGAAGTTGTAAGTAGGCATTCCGTCACGTTTTACGATAACGAAGTCCCCACCAATAGTATCAGAGTTAAATTCAACGTGACCCTTAACAACATCGTCCCATGCGTAAGTCTTGTTCTTTGGCACTCTGAAACGAATAACTGGCTTCAAACCTTTAGCTTCTGATTCAGCCATTGATTTTTGAATTTCTTCTTCTGACATACCAGCGTATTCATATTCGTAATGAGGCATAATGCCCTTTGCACGTTGTTCTTCACGATCAGCTTCTAGTTCTTCTTCAGTTCTGTATGAGTAGTAAGCCTTGTCTTCATCCAATAGTTGTTGGATCAATGGATCATAAATTGAACGTCTTTCTGATTGTCTGTATGGACCAAACTTACCAGGTTTGTCTGGACCTTCATCCCAATCTAAGCCAAGCCATTTTAAGTTATCTAACTGACTTTTCTCACCATCAGCTACGTTTCGCTTAGTATCAGTATCTTCGATACGGATAATAAACTTACCTTTATTATGTCTAGCAAATAGGTAATTAAAAATTGCTGTTCTAGCATTACCAATGTGTAAATGTCCGGTTGGACTTGGTGCATATCTAACACGAATTTTCTTATTAGCCAATGATATTTTCTCCTCTTTTTTATAAATTCTTAGAATAACATTCTAATTTTACAATTATTATCGATAAAAATAAAGTGCTCAGTAAAAATCTAAAGGTATCTATAACCTTTTATTTATCATCAATTCTAGCAAAAATCATTTTACCAGCATCTGTTTGAATTGAACTGGTTACCTCAACGGATAGTCGTTCGTTTAGATGGTTCTTACCTTCTTCAACGACAACCATTGTTCCGTCATCCAAGAATGCAACTCCTTGGCTTCTTTCGGTTCCCTTCTTCAAAATCATTACTTCTAAATGTTCTCCAGGAACAAATCTAGGTTTTAGTGAGTTAGCCAACTCGTTAATGTTTAAAACATTTACCTTTTGGAATTGGATAACCTTGTTTAAGTTGTAGTCGTTAGTAATGATTGAGCCATTGAAATCCTTGGCAAGTTTGATTAACTTACTGTCGACTTCTTTGACGTTTGAATAATCTTGATCAGTAATTTCGATTGGCATTATCTTTTCAGTTTGTAGTTTGTTTAAAATATCTAAACCACGGCGACCACGGATGCGCTTTTGACTGTCTGCGGAATCGGCAATGTATTGTAACTCATACAATACGAACTTTGGAACTAGCAATGTTCCTTCGATAAAACCAGTTTTAGCGACCTCATAGATACGACCATCGATTAAAATGTTGGTATCCAAAATCTTTACTGATTTACTACGGTTAGCAGAGTTATTTAAAGCACTGCTGCTTTTTCTCAAACTAACTCTAAAGATTTTACGCCAATCATTTAGTTTGTTGGTCCCCAAGAGAAAACCAAGGTATCCAAAAGTAATCATTAATAAGGCAGGTAAAATTAAGTTTGTGATTAAGTACGGTGTTCTAAATAGCACAGTTGAAATCAAAGTAGCTAAAATCAAACCGATAATCATCCCCAAAGTCCCCATCAATATATAGAAAGGATTCTTCTGTGATAACTGATTTTCAATTTGACTAATTGCATTCATGATTCGTTTAACAACAAACAATGAAAGAATATAGAAAACAATAGCGCCAATTATTGAATCAACTAGTGCATTATTTAATAAAATTGAAGGGTTTTCCCACAATGCATGCCAAATAACGGGTAGATAAATTACCCCTAACGTTGCTCCTAAAATGACAAATATAAATTGGATAACCGTAAATCGATCAATTTTTTTCATTATTATCTTCCTCAGTATGTGTTAGTTAAGTGCGATTTTAATCGCTTGAGCCAATGTGGATACACCTACGACTTCAATTCCATCTGGTGCAGTCCATCCTGACATATTATGTTTTGGTATTAATACGCG
>CAMLMR010000072.1 GCA_946481335.1 uncultured Lactobacillus sp.
TCTTTTAACGTCGATAATATTCACCCACACGACGCTGCAACCTTCCTTGATTCTAAGAATATCGACGTCAGAGCTGGTCAACATTGTGCTGAACCCCTAACTCATAAACTAGGAGTTAATGCGACATTACGAGCTAGTCTATACATTTACAACACGATTGAAGAATGCAATCGTTTAGTCGACTGTATTAACGAAATGAAGGAATTTTTCAATGGATCTAAGTAACATTTATCAACGCATTATCATGCAAAAGGCAAGTGAGTGCCCTAATAATTTTGAATTCTCATCCGATGTCCACCTAACTAATCCCACATGTGGTGATGACATTATGATGGCTTCAGATGAAAAGACACCTGATGTAACCAACCTACAAGTTGCATGCGACGGCTGCATTATTTGTAAGGGTGCCACCAAGATGATGCTAGAAGCAATTCAAGATAAATCCGCAGATCAAATCAATGAACTCGTTTTAAACATGTCTAAAATGATGACACACGAAGATTTCGACGAAGAATTGTTGGGTGATTTAGTCGCCTTTCAATCCGTCGTTCATCTACCCATCAGAATCAAATGTGCCATGCTTCCCTTCAAAGCAATTTATCAATTAATTAACGGAGATGATATCAATCGATAAATCAATCCAAAACTTAAATGATGATTATCAATACGGTTTTAAAGACGACGTCAAACCCGTCTTTTCTACCGGTGATGGCTTAACTGAAGATATCGTCCGCGAAATCTCAGCCCAAAAACATGAACCTAAATGGATGTTAGATATTCGTTTAAATGCTTTTAAAATCTTCCAAAAACTACCCATGCCTGATTTTGGTCCTGACCTATCTGATTTAGACTTAAATAAAATCAGATACTTTCAAAGAGCGACCGATTCAGTATCACGTAGTTGGGACGATGTTCCAGAAGATATTAAGAACACCTTTGAAAAGATTGGGGTTCCAGAAGCAGAACGTAAATACCTAGCAGGAGCGGAAGCCCAATACGAATCAGAAGCTGTCTATGCCAACATCAAAAAAGAATTTGCCGACATGGGAATTATCTTTTCTGACACCGACACCGCCCTAAAGGAACACCCCGACTTGGTAAAAGAATACTTCGGTAAACTAGTTACACCTCAAATGAACAAATTCGCTGCATTGAACACAGCCGTTTGGTCCGGTGGTGTCTTCCTATACGTTCCAAAAGGTGTTCATGCCAAGATTCCAATCCAGGCATTCTTTAGAATCAACGCTGGAAGAACTGGTCAATTTGAAAGAACACTAATCATCGTTGATGAAGATGCCAGTGTTAACTACGTTGAAGGTTGTACCGCACCCAATTATTCAGAGGATAGTTTGCATGCCGCCGACGTCGAAGTCTTCGTGAAGAAGAACGCCTTTTGTCGATACACCACCATTCAAAACTGGTCCGACAATGTTTACAGTCTAGAAACCAAGCGTGCTTCAGCTGATGAAAATGCCACAATGGAATGGGTCGACGGAAACCTCGGATCAAAGGTCACCATGAAATACCCAAGTATTGATTTAAACGGTCCATACGCTAATGGAACAATGTTATCAATCGCATTCGCCAGCGGTGACATTTATCAAGATACTGGATGCATTATGAGACACCATGCTCCTCACACTTCATCTAATGTCGTATCAAAGTCCATCTGTAAGGACGGTGGAACTTGTAACTACCGTGGAACAATTCGTATGATCGATAAAGCTCACTATTCAAAGTCGCATATCGAATGTGACACGATCATCATGGATGATGAATCGATGAGTGATACAATTCCACATAATGATATTTACAATGGTGATTCCGAAATCGAACATGAAGCCAAGGTTTCAAAGATTTCAGAAACCGACTTATATTACCTAATGAGTCGTGGATTGTCGGAAGCGCAAGCAACCAAAATGATTATCATGGGATTCATTGAACCCTTCTCCAACCAACTACCAATGGAATATGCAATGGAATTAAATAAATTAATTGATTACCAAATGGAAGATTCAGTTGGTTAAAAATAACGCCCCTAGAGATATTTCTAGGGGCTTTTTGTTTCACGTGAAACAAATTTATATATTTCATTTGACTAATTAAAGATTTAGTTTATACTTAATGTAACATTTTATAACATACAACTATTTAGGAGATGTTTTTATGCGTATCGAAAAAGATTGTGTTGGTAAACTAGAAGTTCCTGATGATGCATTGTATGGCATCCACTCTCTTAGAGCAGCAGGGAATTTCCCGATTACAGAGGAGAAAGTCGATCCACTTTTGATTGAAAGTTACATTCAAATCAAAAAAGCTTCAATCACCGCAAATTACGGTGCGAAGGCGACTGATGTTATAAAATATAACACAGTTGTAGATGCTTGTGACTACTTGCTTGAGCACCCCTCACCAGAGAGTTTTATCACTCCAGCCATCCAAGGTGGTGCCGGAACTTCCACAAATATGAATGTAAATGAAGTAATTGCCAATGTCGCAATGAAATTACACTCAGATGTCTTCATTCATCCAAACGATGATGTTAACCAGGCACAATCTACCAATGATACCTATCCAACCGCTGGTAAACTAGCAATGATTAAACGTTTACCAAAACTAACCAGCGAAATTAATCGATTAATCGAAATCCTAGATGAACTATCAAAGAAATTCAAGTTCACTATCAAGTTAGGTCGTACTCAGCTACAGGATGCTGTCCCTACTACCTATGGAAAGACATTCCACGCTTATGCATCATTATTCCGTCGTGATTTGAAACGAATCAACAGTGCAGAAAATGAACTAAAGACAGTCAGCATGGGTGGAACTGCCATTGGTACCGGTACTAATACCACCAAGTACTATCGTGATCATATCGTTGATGAAATCAACAAGATTACCGGTTTAGACCTAAAACAGGATGAAGATTTAATCGACGCGGTTCAAAACACAGACCACTTCGTCGCATTCTCCTCTAGTTTAAAAACATTGGCCGTTGACTTATCCAAGTTCAGTAACGATTTACGACTACTTGGTAGCGGTCCTCAATCCGGTTTAAATGAATTAATCTTACCTAAACGTCAGGCCGGTTCATCAATCATGCCTAACAAAGTTAACCCCGTTATTCCAGAGGTTGTGAACCAAGTTGCCTTTGAAGTGATTGGCTTTGACGCCACCGTCACAACCGCTTCAGAAGCCGGTCAATTAGAACTAAACGCCTTTGAACCAATCATGTTCAAGAGCATTCTAACCTCAGAAGTTCACTTGGCTCGCGCAATCGAAACATTGGTTGATCACTGTCTAGATGGCATCGATGTTAACGTAAAACAATGTCTAGATGACGTTAGAAAGTCTGCTGTAACCGCCACAGTTCTATCTCCTATCTTGGGTTACAACAAGACGACTGAACTAATCAAGACAGCCACCAAGGAACATGAAACTGTGCCAAACCTATTAATTCAAAACCATATTTTATCTCCTGAAAAAGTTAAACAACTATTCTCACCAGAATACCTAGTTAATGGTGAAAACTAATAAAAAGAGCTCGATAAGAGCTCTTTTTATTTTTTAGTTTTACAAGCATCCCTCCGACCTTTAAAATAAAGTCAGGAGTTGAATACAAATGCAAAAAACTACTAAAGGTGTGTTGGCTGCCATCAGTCTTTTGATGACCGTCTACATGCTAATTATTACCATTAAAGATATTTCAGACTTATACGTAACAGATTTTTCATTAACATTATTATGGCTAATCACCATTTTAACTTTGGTAGAAATCGTCCTATTTTTCTGGAAACATAATTGGATGATCAATGCCGCACTTGGCATCATCGTATTTATCTTAGGAATCATTCTATTCGCAAACGGGACACTGGTTTTCACCATCATTTTGATTAATTTAATCATTTCAGTCCTACTTTGCGTATATAGTTTATATAACTAAAAAAGAGCTCTAAATGAGCT
>CAMLMR010000073.1 GCA_946481335.1 uncultured Lactobacillus sp.
ACGTTTACGGTTTGTTCACCCATTGGTGTGTGGTAGGTCAATTTACCAATTTTACTATCGTAGTAGATACTCGAAATTGGAGCACGCCAGTCATAAATCAAGTAGTGATCTGGGCTATCGGCAAAAGAACCTAAACCGATATAAATAGTTTCTGCCTTGTGTTCGCCTTCTTCTTCGAAGTCTAGACGAGCAAAGTAAGGACGTTCTTGCATCTTTGCAAGCTTGTCGTATTCCTTAGTTGCATGTTTCCAACTATTTTCACGTTCTTCTAACATTTGTTGTTGTTGTCTAATTGAGACTGATGTTTCCATCATTCCAGAATAGGTACTGGTCTTTAAACGAACATCATTATAGAAATTTTTATTGATATCATGCTCATCTTTTTCAGCACGATTAATCTTTTTAACGGCTTCAGCTTTGGCAACTTCAACCTTGGCTAAAACATCGTTTAAATGTTTTTGTTCTTGTTCTTTAATTGATTCAGACATTTGAGCTACGCTCCTATCTTAAAATTTGGTTATTAATTTTAGCACATATATGATAGAAAGAAAAGTCAACTTAGACTTTACCTAATCTTTTCTCTCCCCCTGGCATATATGATAGAATGAAATTAAACAAATATGTCAGGAGGTTTTTTCTGATGATTAACATTTATCTTGTTCGTCATGGACAAACTTATTTAAATAAATACAACCGTATTCAAGGAATTGCCAACGCCCCTCTAACCGAAAAAGGTGTTTCCGATGCCATTGATGCAGGAAAAAGATTAAGTTCAATTAAATTCGATCATGCATACTCCAGTGATATGCCACGTGCTTTCGATACTGGAAAATATGTATTGCAACAAAATCCTTCAGATATTGAAGAACCTATTGCAGATAAAGCTTTCCGTGAAGAAAACTTTGGTTACTTTGAAGGAAACGATAGTGAAGCTGCATGGCACCAAATTGGTGGTCCAGACGGCATGGATAATTATGCCCAAATGATTAGCAAACTTGGTATGGGTGGTACAGCCGATTTAATCGCTGCCCGCGATCCATACGGTGATGCTGAAAACAATCAAGACCTACTAAATCGTTTCATCCCTGGCTTAAAGAAAGTTATTCAAAACGCTAATGATGGTGATAACATCATGATTGCGGCACACGGTACCATCATTAGATGGGCTGTTGACCAATTCAAGGATGACTCCATCGACGTTTCCGAATCAATCGCAAACGGAAGTGTTTCAAAACTAGTATCAAATGCTGACGCCAGTGAAATCAGCGTTGAATACTACAACAACTTAAGTGAAAACGTCTAATCAACGTAAAAATAACCGTTACTTAATAAAGTAACGGTTATTTTTTTAGCTGTTTAAGCGATCCTTGTACATTTGAATTTCGTCATCGGCAGCACGAACATAATGGTTAGGAGCAATTTCAACTAACTTACGTTGCTTTCCGTCACTTTCAACACTTGCATCGTAATCTACGATCTCACGTTGTCTTTCAAATTCAGGGTCAGGTACCGGAACAGCTGAAAGTAAACTTCTGGTGTAATCGTGTAATGGATGAGCATATAGTTCATCGGCATCAGCGATTTCTAACATACGACCATAGTGCATAACACCAATACGGTCACTAATGTATTTAACCATTGATAAATCATGGGCAATAAATAGGTATGTTAGTTTACGTTTCTTTTGTAAGTCCTTAAGTAGGTTAACTACTTGGGCTTGGATTGACACGTCCAATGCTGAGATTGGTTCATCAGCGATGATGAACTTAGGTTTAACAGCTAAAGCACGGGCAATCCCAATTCTTTGACGTTGTCCACCAGAGAATTCGTGAGGATATCTGTTGGCATGTTCTTTGTTCAAACCAACAGTTTCCAATAATTCTTCAACTTGAGCATCACGGTCAGCCTTGTCTTTGGCCAAGTTGTTAATGTCGATACCTTCGGCAATAATGTCTTTAACCTTCATACGTGGGTTTAATGATGCATAAGGATCTTGGAAGATTGTTTGGATATCACTTCTGAATTCTTTTTCATCTTTTTTAGTCTTTAATTTTGAAACATCTTTACCTTCAAAGATAATTTCGCCACCTGTTGGTTCGTACAAATGACTAATTGCACGACCTGTTGTTGTCTTTCCGGAGCCAGATTCACCAACTAGTCCGAAGGTTTCCCCTTCATGGACATTGAAGGTAATATCATCAACAGCTCTAACTTCGTCTTTACGACCAACGTTAAAGTATTGTTTTAAGTTTTTTACTTCTAAAATTTTGGGTGCATCTTTATCTAACATATTGTCACCACCTATCCTTGTTTTGTCTTATTAAAGTGTTCTTGACGCTTTACGATGTCAGCTGGTGGAGTCACCTTAGGAGCTCTATCATCTAACAACCATGTTGCTGCGTAGTGAGTGTCAGAAACCTTAAAGAATGGTGGCTGTTCAATTGTGTCAATCTTTAATGCGTACTTATTTCTAGCAGCAAATGCGTCCCCTGCCGGTGGATCCAATAGATCTGGAGGAGTACCTGGGATTGATGGTAATACATCTTCGTTGGTATCCAAAGTAGGCATTGATCCTAATAGTCCCCAAGTGTATGGGTGTTTGGGATTGTAGAAGATTTCATCAACAGTTCCGTATTCGACAATTTTACCGGCATACATAACTGCAACACGATCAGCCATACCTGCAACTACCCCTAAATCATGGGTAATGAAGATGATTGAAGTGTTAATCTTGGTTTGTAATTCCTTCATTAATTCCAGAATCTTCGCTTGGATGGTAACGTCCAACGCAGTGGTTGGTTCGTCAGCGATTAAGATTTCTGGGTAGTTTACTAACGCAATCGCAATCACGATTCTTTGTCTCATCCCACCAGAGAATTGGTATGGATAGTCATTGATACGTTCTTCTGCGTTAGTAATACCAACAAGTTTTAACATTTCCAAAGCTTTTGCCATCGCTTTTTCTTTTGATAAACCTTGGTGAATCATTAGTGGTTCTGCAACTTGGCGACCAATCTTCATAGTTGGGTCCAATGAAGTCATTGGATCTTGGAAGATTTCAGCAATCTTGCTACCACGTAATTTACTTAATTCTTTTTCATCTAATTGTAAAATGTCTTGACCATCGAATTCGATGCTTCCGTCGACAACATCAGCATTGGTTGCGTTCAAACCCATAATGCTTCGAGTAGTTACTGATTTACCAGAACCGGATTCCCCAACGATTGCTAGGGTTTCACCCTTTTTTAAATCAAAACTAATGTCACGAATGGCTTGAACAGTACCTGCGTAAGTTTTGAAATTAATTGATAAATTTCTAACTTCTAGGATGTTTTCTTTATTTTCCATTCTTGTCACCTACTCTCTTGATTTAGGGTCAAATGCATCTCTTAGACCATCACCTAAAATGTTGAACGCAATCATTAATAATGAAAGAACGATTGCTGGAACCCACATTTGATATGGTAAGAATTGGAATGACTTTTGACCGTTACTAATCAAAGTACCTAATGAAGCTGCTGGAGCTGGAACCCCAATTCCGATAAATGATAGGAATGCTTCGAAGAAGATCGCACTTGGAATAGTGAACATAGTATTAATGATAATCACTGAAGTTAAGTTTGGAAGTAAGTGCTTGAAAGCAATCTTAAATGAACTTTCACCTAGTGAACGTGCAGCTAGCACGAATTCTTGGTTCTTTAATTCAAGTGTTTGAGCACGAACTAAACGAGCCATGTTAATCCAACTAGTAAATGCAATCGCGATGATGATTGCAGGAATACCTGGTTTTAATACTAATAGTAGAAGAATCATAACAACTAGGTTAGGAATTGATAGTAGGATTTCAATCACACGTTGCATGAAAGTGTCAATCTTTCCACCAATCCAACCTGAGATAATTCCGTAAGCAACCCCGAT
>CAMLMR010000074.1 GCA_946481335.1 uncultured Lactobacillus sp.
GCACAAAGCCATGCATCTGTTCCAACTTCTGCATCGAGTCAAAATAACAACAGCAAAAAGGGTACCGATAATAAGTCTTCAAATCGTTTGCCACAAACTGGAGATCAAACCCATGAAAGTATGCTTGTTGCTATTGGAACATCCTTAATCGCAATTGCATTAGGAATGGCATTTTTCTCTCGTAAAAGAAGAAAGTAACATCTAAAAAGAAGTTCGAAATTAACTTAAAAGACAAATAAAAAACCTAAGCTTAAGCTTAGGTTTTTTATTTAGCGATTTCTACACAAAAAATAATTGTTAGTAAGATTTCGATGTTTGCACCAGAGAAAAATAAAAAAGCCAGTTTTTTCTGATCTTTATATATTTCGGGATTAATATCGCTTTTTTTCAAAAATATCATATATAAACATTCGCCTATAATTGCGGATATCAATAATAATAACAATATTACAATAGTTTCATTATTGTTCATCATCATATTGAATAATGATGATAACATTAGTCCTAAAACAAATCCTGAAAGCACCAAAGAACGCTTACTAAATTTCTTTTTTATCTTTGCTTCTTCGGAACAGGTATTGTATTTATTTTCAAGTTTCTTAATAGCCTTTTTTTGTTTTAAGGCTTTAATTGCTATGAAAATAGCTAGAATATAAATTAAAATAAAAAGAATATTTTTTCAGCCCCAATTCTAATAAGTAATTATGCGGTAATTGTTATTTTAACATAATTTATTGTTATAAAATAGGTCGTGTGGTTGATAGAATCAACTTTCTGGGGCATTTGATTATACCGACTATATTTTTAATTAAGAACAAGTAAATAAAAAAGGTCACTCAATTAATGAGTGACCTTTTTTGTAACTAATGGATATTAGTTGTTTTTAGTAGTGATGTCTGAACCGAAGTACTTCATTGAAAGTTTCTTCATAGTACCATCTTTACGTAGTTCAGATAGTGCTTGGTTAATCTTCTTAGTTAAAGCTTTTGAGTTCTTGTTTAACATGATTGAAGTTTCAGCAGGAGCTTGTAGCTTAGTTGGAACATCAATTTCTTTTAGACCCTTAGTTGAGTTGTGCTTTGCAAAGTACTTCCATGCAGGAACTGAGTTAACAGTACCATCAGCACGACCTTGTTGGATCAATTGGTAACCAGTTGAGTTGTCAGGAGTTGATGAAACCATAGCACCAAACTTCTTAGCGACAACGGCGTTATCAGTACCAGCACCATCAACGATGTTCATACCCTTGATATCCTTAATGCTCATCATCTTGCTGTTACTCTTAGTAATTAATGTGTAGTATGAGTAAGCGTATGGGTCAGAGAATGAGTATAGCTTTTCTCTTTGTGGAGTAACAGTCATATTGTTCATAACAGCATCATATCTGTTACTACCTAGACCAGCGATTAAACTGTCCCACTTAGTTTGAACAAAGTTAGCTTTCAAATCTAACTTCTTAGCAACAGCTTTAGCTAGGTCAACTTCGAAACCTTGTAGCTTACCATCTTTTCTGTATGAGTAAGGTGCATAAGTACCTTCTAAACCAATGGTTAACTTACCGCTATTAGTTACTTCTGACTTGTAGTTTTTTGAGCTTGAGCTGTTACCACATGAAGCTAAGATGGCACCAGTACTGAATACAGCTAAAGTAACTGCTAGAGACTTGAATAACTTGTTAAATTTCATAATGTTGAATCTCCTTAAATGTTTTGTAGAGTCATTGCTGCAAGAAAATCTTTGATTCTTTGATCATCTGATTCAAAGAAATCTTTTGTATCACCATCGAAGCCAACTTTACCATCTTCAATGAAGACAATTTTGTCGGCAACGCGTTGAGCAAAAGTAAGATTATGAGTAACAATAACTAGTGATTGTTTTTCTTTGGCTAAATCTAATAACACTTTTAAAACTTCTAGTTCAATTTCTGGATCTAAGGCGCTGGTTGGTTCATCCAAAAGGATGTATTCGGGATGCATTGCTAATGATCTAGCGATTGCAACACGCTGAGCTTGTCCACCTGATAGCTGACTTGGATATGAATCAGCTTTATCTAGCATTCCAACCTTATCCAAAAGTTGTTCAGCAACTTCCTTAGCTTCTTCTTTACTCTTGTTTAGAACTTGAACTTGTCCTTCCATAACGTTCTTTAGAACGGTTAGGTGAGGGAACAAGTTAAAGCTTTGGAATACCATACTAGTTTTTCTACGAATGTTTAAAATTGTTTTTGAACTTAGTTTCTTTGAAAAATCAATTTTTTGATCATTGAATTCGTATTCACCAGCTTCTGGTGTTTCCAAAAGATTTAAAGATCTAAGTAGAGTTGATTTACCGGAACCTGATGGTCCGACAATCACAGAGGTCTTGTTCTTAGGAAATTGAAGGGAGATATTATCTAATGCATGTTGTTTGCCAAATGTTTTAGACACGTTTTTTAAATTAATCATTAACGTACTCCTTTCTAGTTGCTTACAGAATAACGAGAAACTCGTTTTTCTAGGTAACTTTGTAAGATTGTAAGAACACTACAGATGACTGCATAAATTGCAGCTACCAGAATGTACATAATTAGTGGTTGGTAGTTTTCAGCAGCAATTTGTTGACTGACTTCAAACATTTCAACGATTGTAATTGAAGCAGCTAGTGAAGTATCCTTAACCAATCCAATGAATTCGTTGGATAAAGGTGGTAATGATACACGACTGGCTTGTGGCAAGATAATTCTCCATAGAACCTTGCGTTTGGTCATACCTAATGAGTAGGCAGCTTCCCATTGACCATCCGGAATTGAAAGGATGGCACCACGAATGGTTTCTGAAGCGTAAGCACCAGTGTTCAATGAGAAAGTGATAATACCAGCAACAACTGGAGTTAATCTAATCCCATCTGGTAAGATTCCCGCAATTCTTAGGTATGGAAGACCGAAGAATACGATGAATAATTGAACCAATAGTGGTGTACTTCTGAATAGCCATACGTAGAAGTAAAAGAATGCTTTTACGATGTTGAATAGGCCACCACGATGTGAGATTTTAACTAAAGCGGTAATAACGGCAATAGTTAAACCGATGATAAATGATACGATTGCAATTGGAATCGTGTAAGCAATACATGCCGAGACCAATTGAGGAGTCGCATCACGAATGATATCCCATGCGCTCATATCTCTTCTCCTTTGTTTTTTACAATAATTATGGAAATACGTAATTTAATCCAATCACCATTTTACACTATTTATATTTAGTTACAAATAATTAGTACACAAATTAATCTAAAATAGGTATGTTTTATAAAAAATTAAAAAACATACCTAGTTCTTTGCTATTTTTGTGGGATTGGAGTAATTAGTTTGTTATTTGGAAGGGTAATTCCGGCATCTTTAATTGCTTCAAGGTATAATTGTAGGAACTTGAATTGAACATTGAACTTTTCAGTATCCTTACATGGAATCCATTCCTTAACAGCAATGGTACCATCACCTAAATCGACAGTTCCTAATAGTTGAGGTTCATCTATGATACCTTGAGTGTTAGGGATGTTCTTAACGTTAACATCTTTTACGATGTCGATAATTTGTTGAATTGGACTGTCGGGGTTAACACGAATGTTAATTTCAGCCTTTAGACGATCCTTAGACATGTTACAGATGTTAGTGATGTATCTGTTTGGTACGAAGTTAAGTGAATCATCAACACCTCTGATTTGAGTTGAGCGAAGACCAATTTCAGAAACGGTTCCGGTGATGGTGTCTAAGACAACGAAGTCACCCACATCGATTTGGTGTTCGAATAAGATGAAGAAACCAGTGATGATGTCGTTAGCCAATCCTTGGGCACC
>CAMLMR010000075.1 GCA_946481335.1 uncultured Lactobacillus sp.
GCATCAGTGTAGACGCTTCGGTGCACGTTGAAATTGTGATGAGTGTAAAAGTTACTGATTGCGTCAATGACGTACTTTGGCTTTTGAGTCGTTGCAGCGTTGTCAAAGTAAATCATATCTGAATGCTCTTTGAAGATGGGAAAGTGATGACGAATGTTTAGACTATCCATGAATACGCTCCTCTAGGTTATTTAATAAGTGCTTTTGCACTGATTTATCAGGGAATTTTTCGATAAGTGGTGTTAAAAAGCCACGAGTTAATAGAAAACGGGCTGTTTTAGCATCGATTCCTCTTGTTTTTAAATAGTATAGTTGTTCGGGGTTAACTTTACCAACACTTGCAGCGTGACCAGCAACCACATCGTGATTGTCTATCAAAAGAATTGGGTCGATTTTGCCCTTGCTTTCGGGACTTAATGTTAATAGTCGGCTAATTTGATCTGAGTCTGAATCGCTGGCTTCCAGCTTAATTTGACCAGTAGTATCGTAGACAGTCTTGGATTTATCGGCAACGATACCACGTTGTGATATCAAGCCACTCGTATTTGGACTTTTATTGATAATTTTAGTTTGAACTACTTGATTTTGGATTTGATCGGATAGACTCACTAGGTTAATTCTAGCTGAACTGCCCATACCATCGAGATCAATGTTGCTGTAGTAACGACTGTCTCCGTGATTAAATAGGCTGACGTATGTTTTTAGATTAGCGTTTTGTGCTAGATAGGCATTTAAAACGCGGTGTGATTTTTCACTATCAGTCATTGCTGCATCGTAAAAGGAAATATTAGCGTGGTCACCCAATAATACTTCAATCATTAGGCGGTCATTATCTGGATGTTGTTTTGAATCCTTGTAGGTAAATGAAACTTCACTTCCTGAAGCAGCGATAATTAGGAGGTGTTTTTCCTGCATGTTGTGATCGACTAAGTCGGAGATTTCGATTGATTCATCAACGCAGACGTCTTTCGGGATGAAAACAAACCCACCACTTTGTAGATACGCAAGATGATTTGCATTTAATGCGTTATCACGCCAATAAATTGCTTTTTCCATCAAGTTTTCCTGGATTAATTCTGGAAATTCGTTTGCAGCGGCGAACAAATCCATCATGATAATCCCTAAATCTTGTAAGTTTTTAGGTGCTAAGTTTTTTGTATCTATTGAACGAGGATTAAGTTCGGGTGAATCAAAATGAAACTTTCTAAGTGGGGCAGGAACTTTCATCGTTTCCTTCATGTCGTTTGCGACAATGCGTTTAACGGTTAGCCATTGTGGTTCGTTATGTGATTGGGCAAATTCTTGAACGGACATACTCATTATTCATCCACCAGCTTTACATCAATACCAAGTTGGTCACGTAATTGTGCGTATCCGTTTTGTTCTAGTTGTTCAGCTAAGTGGTAATCACCGCTGGTAACGACGCGACCACCCATCATAACGTGAACGACATCTGGTTTAACGTAACGAAGAATACGGTTGTAGTGGGTGATGATAAGAGATGAGAAGTGATCATCGCGCATGTGATTAATTCCCCTTGAAACGACTTTTAAGGCGTCGATATCTAGACCAGAATCGATTTCATCTAGGATGGCTAGATTAGGTTGAATCATCATCATTTGAAGAATTTCGTTACGCTTCTTTTCACCACCGGAGAAACCTTCATTAAGGTATCTGTCGGTGTATGATTCATCGATATCCAAGAAGTCCATGACATAGTCTAGACGTTTCATAAAGTCTAATACTGATACTGGTTTGTCAGCTACCGCATTCATTGCAGCATGAATGAAGTCGACGTTTTTAATTCCACTAATTTCAGTGGGGTATTGCATACCAATGAATAAGCCTAAACGTGCACGTTCGTCAGTTGCCATGTCGTTTAATTCTTTGCCATCAAATGAAATGGTTCCTTCAGTAATTGAATACTTGGGTGAACCCATGATGGTTTGAGAAAGCGTTGATTTACCTGTTCCGTTTGGTCCCATGATGACGTGAACTTCACCGTCGGGGATGGTTAAGTTTAATCCCTTGATGACTTCTTCATCGGTTTCGTTGATTTTAACGTGTAGGTTTTCAATTTTTAACACAATAATCCTCCTAGTGAACTAACTTGTCCCAAAGCACTACCTTGTTTTCTTCTAGTGACTTAGGCACATTGATAATTCTTTGGTTAGCACTACCGCGGAATTGAAGAGTTAAATCTTTTTGGTCTTCCATGAAACGACCATCAACTAGGATGTCGATCATTGAAAGTAGTTTTAGTTTGTCGTATGAATCCTTTAGTAATTCATCGAAGGTGTAACCTGACCATGACCAGATATCTTTGGTGTGGCCAAATTCTTCTCTAACTCGTTTGCATAAACGAAGACATACTTGCGTATTTAAGAAGGGTTCTCCACCCAATAGGGTAAGCCCTTGAACATAATCTTTTCTCATATCTTCAATGATTTGGTCTTCTAAATCTTGTGAGTAAGGTTGTCCGTAATGGAAGTTTTGTGAGGCGACATTATAACAGCCGGGGCATAAGAACTTGCAACCAGAAACATAGATACTGCAACGGATTCCCTCACCATCAACGAAGTTAAATGGCTTATAGTCAGCAATATATTGTTGGCTTAAGTCTTTTGCAAGCCATTCCTTAGGCTTTGGATTGTTTGGCTGTCTCTTCATGTGCGACACTTTCTACCATTCCTTTCGACATATTCTTTTGACGTGATGAAATTTCAACGTGACGACCGTGAACCATTGGACGTGCTTGAGGGTTACCCAAGTAACCACAAGTTCTCTTAACCACGTCACAGTACTTAGGATCATGGTTACCACATTGAGGGCACTTGAAACCACGAGCGGTAGCTTCGAATTCACCCTTGAAACCACACTTGAAACACTTATCGATTGAAGTGTTGGTACCTAGGTATCCAACATGGTCGTAAGCCCAGTCCCAAACGGCTTCTAGTGCCTTTGGATTTTGTTTTAAGTTAGGGTATTCACAGTAGTGAATGAATCCAGCTGAGGCATAGTGTGGGTAAGCTTCTTCAAATGTTAGTTTTTCAAATGGGTTAGGACGTTTTCTAACGTCGTAGTGGAAACTATTTGTGTAGTATTCCTTATCGGTGATGTCTTTAACCTTACCGAATTTTTCGATATCGTCTTGGGCGAATGTATCGGTTAAGGATTCGGCTGGAGTTGAGTATAGACTGTAGTGGTATCCACTTTCCTTACTCCATACACGGCATAGACGGTTTAATTCAGCAACGATGCTGACAGTAAAGTCGTGGGCTTCTTGGTTTGATTCCCAATCAGGACCGAAGAATGCAGTTCCGACTTCGTATAAACCAATGTAGCCAAGTGATACTGTGGCACGTTCGTTTCTGAATAGTTCATCAACGCTATCAGTTGATTTTAGACGTTTACCAAATGCACCGTACTTGTAAAGTAGTGGAGCGTTATCTGGTTTAGCTTCCTTAGTTCTTTCGATACGGTAAGCCATAGCCTGGTGAACAATGCCTAGCTTTTCTTCAAAAATGTGCCAGAACAAGTCCATGTCACCATTAGCCAATAGTGCGATACGTGGAAGGTTAACGGTGACAACACCTAGGTTCATACGACCAGCGTTAACGGCCTTACCGTTTTCGTCAGTCCACTTAGGTAGAAATGATCGACAACCCATTGGGGCCTTGAAGTCACCAGTGATTTCACAAAGCTTGTCGTACATTAAAATATCAGGGTACATACGCTTTGTAGCACATTCGATGGCTAATTCTTTAACGTCGTAATTTTCGTCGTTAGGGTTTAAATTTA
>CAMLMR010000076.1 GCA_946481335.1 uncultured Lactobacillus sp.
TTGATACGACTTGCTGATGCTTGAGCTCTAGGAATAAATACGAAAAGCATTGAAAGCATCATGAAACTAATCAAGATTTGAGTAGCGTAAGTCATGAATGATACCAAGTTACCAACTGCAAGTGAGTTGGTAGAAATCATCTTGGCACCAAACCATACGATTCCAACGTTAGTTCCACTTAGGATGAATGTCATAAGTGGGAACATTAATGAAGTAAGCATGAAGACTCTGATACCAGTCTTAGCGTACTTGTTGTTGTACTTGTCGAAACGGTCTTGTTCATATTGATCACGGTTAAAAGCACGGATAACACGAACCCCGGTAAGACCTTCTCTAAATACTAGGTTCAATCTATCTGTTTGACCTTGTAACTTCTTAAATAGTGGTCCTGCAAAAGACATGATGACAAATACTGACACTAGTAAGACACCAAGTGCGCATAGGAAGACGACGGTAAGGTGTGGACTCTTAACGAATGCCAACACCATCGCACCAATTAACATAATTGGTGCCATTACCATCATTCTTAATACTTGAATCATCACGTTTTGGATTTGCACAACATCATTGGTATTTCTAGTAATCAATGATGCGTCACCAAACTTGTCCAAGTCTTGGTCAGCTAAATAAATAATCTTACGATATAGGGCTGATCTGATTTTCTTTCCCATCTTTTGGGATTGAGTGGCAGCAAAGAAGATGTTACCCCCTGCTGCTAGCACCCCGATAAATGCTACTCCTAACATCTTAAGACCTTGGGTCCAGATATAATTAATATCATTTTGAGCGACCCCTTTGTCGATTAAATTAGAAGTAACAGTTGGTAAATACAAATCACATGAGACTTGCACAACCATAAATAGGACAGCCGCAATAACTGCCCACCATACTAAATACTTCTTAGCAAGTTTTATCATATTTACATTCACTCCGAACGATTTTTTATTAATTGCCGTTTTAAAATTCAAAAGATTATTATATACTCTACTCGTTGATTTTAAAAGGGATTACATTACCCTTTTATTAAATACACAAAAAGGAGTAATACTATGGGAAGTAATTCTGACGCATTAAGAAACGTTTTAATGTTTGTTAAAAACAATCCTGACAAGGTCATCATTAATAACAACAAGTACAACAACGCTATCCAAATGCTCATCCAAGACGACGTTGCTGTCGGTAATCCTGACCTCTTTTTCCCTAAAAACCGAATTCGTGCTAACCGCATGAATAGATCATTTTTAGAAGAAAATAGTCACCTCTTGGATTACTTCAGCGAAATGACTGACACGAGTTCCATGGCCTTTAATGACGTGTGGATTTCTACCAGTCATATCTTAGATTTAGGGAAATATTTCCTAGATTTATCTTTCGAATAGTTACAATAATAACTATAACAAAATTTTTATACTATAAAAAGCGACAACTTGACGAGTTTTGTTGCAAATAGTATGATTTGATAATGTTATTTTTAAAATGGAGTTATCAAATGAATAGTAAAATTGCAACGATTATCATATCAATCTGCGAATTCTTTCTAGTCGCCTTATACGTCGCGACCGGAATCGTATATGCATTCTCTGAATCCGTCGACATTGAACACGCCGAGTTAATCGGCTATCTATTCTTTGTCCTCGCACTATGCTACCTAATTCAGATCAACTTCAATTTCTTCATGCAAAACATGCGGGTAAAGAAAATATCTTTAGCAATTTTGTTCATCGTTTTCTTTGCCGTCTGCATGCTTACTACCAACATGAAAGTTGAATTAGTGCTATTTAATTGGACGGTGCTTATCGCAAACATTTTAAACGTAATTGATTTTGACTCGTTAAAAACAAAGTAGGACATTGTTCCTACTTTTTTCTTATGTTTTCGATTAATAAAACTGGCTATTTATAATTACTCATATATAATAGTAGTAATTTAATTAAGGAGTTATCCATTATGAGTAATGAAGCCCTACTGATTATTGATTACACAAACGATTTTGTTGACGACGAAGGAAAGTTAACTGTTGGAAAACCTGGCCAAGTGCTAGTAGATTACATAGTTGATTTAGCCGAAGAATTTCGTCAAGCCGGCAAGTGGGTCATCCTACCTACCGACTTGCATCAAGAAAACAATCCTTACCACCCAGAAACTAAGTTATTCCCACCACATAACTTAAAGGATACCTGGGGCCGTGATTTCTACGGAAAACTAAACGACTGGTATAAGGAACACAAGGATGAAGAAAAGGTCTACATGTATGACAAGACTAGATACAGTGCCTTTGCCGGAACTGATTTAGATCTTCGTTTGCGTGAAAGAAAAATCGATACATTACACTTAGTGGGTGTCTGCACAGATATCTGTGTTCTCCACACCGCCATTTCTGCATACAACTTAAACTACGATGTGGTTGTTCACGAAAAAGGTGTCGCTGGATTAACTCAAGCCGGACATGATTTTGCACTAAGTCATTTCAAGGGAAGCCTTGGCGCAACAGTTAAATAACCCAAAGAAGCTATCAATGATAGCTTCTTTTTTATAAAAATATAATAAAATATAAATGCCATTTTTAGACACCGTGTATAATTTTATATAATAATGGTTAAATATTTATAAAGGGTCCAATCCCCCACGCTAAAGCCATTCATCTGTCAGGACGGCTTTTTTAGTTTAAAAAGTTGTCATATACTTTTACAGTTTTTTTATTTTCATCTTCATTTCTAAAACTGGGGTTTACTGTTCTCTCATATTAAAGTTGTAAAATACGAATATTCCTTTTCAATACTACTAAGGGGGAAATAAATTGAAAAAGAATAAAAATATGACTGTGCGATTACTTTGTATATTTGTGAACTTATACCTATTAATCTCTAGTCTAATTCTGGGATTAATCCTTTTAGAATCATCTAATAAGATGGAAATGTGTGGATTTTCCCCAGTTTACAGCTGGTTTTACGTTCTATCGCTAATTACCTTAGTAATCTGTTTAGTAGCACAGCTACTAATCATGTTCGTTGAGACTGTGCAAATAAAACGGCTAGTCATTTTTGAGATTTTCTTCGTTATCTTCGGATTAATTCTCTTCTCGTTTGACGTGATTGACTGGCCATTAATGATCAAGGCAATCTTAACTGCCTTAATCGTATTGGTTTTACATATACTATAATCTTCTCGAAGAATCCTTATCTGCCATATGATAAGGATTTTTTTGTATATAAAAAACGCCACTAAAAAGTGACGTGTCGATATTAAATGTTATTGGTAATGATTAATGAGATTAAGGCCAATGCGGCTGGCAAACCTTGTGTGATGATAATCTTCTTGTTGGCGGTGAAACCACCAAATATGGCAGCGACCACGACGAAACCAATGAATAGATATAGGTTAAATACGGCAATTGATTGTGGTAAAACAAACATCGATAATAGAATGCCGACACCAATGAATCCATTGTATAATCCTTGGTTAGCCATGCTGACCTTGGTCTCAGGTGTTAATAGGTATTCCAT
>CAMLMR010000077.1 GCA_946481335.1 uncultured Lactobacillus sp.
AATTAAAGTGTTGAATTTATTATCCTTAACAAGATATTCTCCCGCAATGTTTCTAGCTTTTTTAAGAGCTTCTGTTGTTTCATCATTATTTGGCTTAAAATTATTGAAATTAGCAGCTTTTAAATCATCATCAGTAAGAATACTATCACGCTTTAAAACGTCCTTACTTTTGCGTTTTTTAACAATTTTAGAGAACTCAACACCTTCGTTTTTCTTTCGTGTCTCAACTGTTTCTGATAAACATTTCCAACAGATTAATTGTTCTTCAGGGAAATCTACTTTATATAAATTACAACCGTGGATTTCACACTTTTCATCAACTCTTCTGTTAAACCAATATTCGTTAATCTTGTTGCTAACGTTTTGCACTTTATTCCACCTCCTAAAAATCTAGACCGTTATACGGTTTATTCTTCTTTAATCCCCTATTGCTACTTCTTTGCTTAAATTCACGATCCATTCTGTTGGAATGTTCTTTATTTTGCTTCTTAGCTTGTTCAATCGTTGTGATATTATCTTTTTTCCATGCAGTTAAGATAGTATCCAGATATTTATAAGCACCATATGAACTCACATTGTTATGTCCAGCAATCTCAATAGCATAATTCACTAATTCATCTGAATAGTCATTAATCCATTTCAATAAATCCTCAGTAGCAATTGCATTTGGAAATCCCCACAGTCTTTCATAAGAGGTAAACGATTTATTCGATTCGTTGTTAGAGTCATTTTCACTACTTTCAACTTCAATTTTTGAACCACCACTACTACTACGTACTTTGTCTAATTCATCCTTAGTATAATTAGTACTTAGTAGTTGTTGATTATCCAATATAGGCTCACCCAATATTGGATAACCTGAAGTAGGCTTATCTGCCTGTTTTAGGTTATCTAAAGTAGGGTTATCATTTAACACCCACTCATAATCTAATAACTGTCCCTTATCGTTTCTGCATCTCTTTTTCTTAATAAAACCAGCTTTTTCTAATTCTTCCCTGCCATTTCTAAATGCCGTTAATTTTTCCCTACCATGTTTAACTAACTCATTTTCCATAAAGCTCCAATCGCTTGGCAAATGCCATAGATACATAAATATCCCCATTGCTTTAAAACTTAATCGCTTATCTTCAGGTAGTTCATTGTTAATCTTAAAAATTGTGTTATGAACCAGTGTAAAGTCTTTGTTGTATTGTTTAACGATTTTAACCATTAGTTGCCTCCTGCATGCTATTTTTCGTCTTTAACAGGGATGCTTGCTTTTAGTTCTGATAGATAATCATTCAAAAGATATACGCCATTATCCATGGATCTAATAGCATCTTGTAAATTGTAAATAACATTTTCTAATGAGTTATTCTTTTTAATTAAAAATGTGATTTTATCCATAGCATCACTGCTGTCGCTTTGTTCATCAAAAACAAGCTGCAATGTTTCAAGAAAGTTAGCGCATAATTCAACTGAGTTCATTGATTGTGCTAATTTGTCGTACGCTTCATCTACTTCACTCATCTTACCTTGTAATCCACCATTTAATTGTGCTTGTACTTCTTCTTCGTTAATCATATTAATATCTCCTCTATTTATTAATCTTAAAAAAACTTTCTGTTAATCTATCTTCTTCAATTCCCAATACATTTGATAAGGAATTAATTTCTTCAATTTCAAAAGGAAAACCTTTTAACTTATTTCGTAATTTTTCAGCGGTCATTCCTGCTTTATTAGCAATTTCGTCAAAACTATAGATTGTTTCGTATCCCGCAATTCTTCCTTTTAGATATGAGTAATCGAACATATTAATATCTCCCTTGTTTTTTAATTTCTAACCACTCTTTAGCGGCGCTTAATATTGTTAAATCCAATTGACCAGCTTTAGCCTCTCCATATTTCTCTAGGAACACGGCCTTTAAAACAATCATGTCGCATATCTGATCGCCCTCATCTTCTTCAATGTATTGGTTATATCTTTTTATCTGCTTAACGGTACTCAGATAATCTAAAAAATTTAATTCTTTCATTTCTATGTTCCTCCATTATTGATATAATGAGGGTATAAATGTTTTTGTTTAATATTTTATTTAGTCTATTACTCGGCATAGTAATGGACTTTTTTTATACCCTTTTTTATCATTTATAAACTCCTAAGTTAGTAATATGACAAAATTCATGTTTCAAATAATAATAAAAGTTATTCAAAAAATAACTGTTGAACCGGCATGTTAAACATCTCAGCAATGATTAGCATCTCATAATCTTTAAAAGGATATTCTCCCTTTTCTTTTAAAGAATACTGTCTAGAGCTGACGTTAATAGCTTTTGCCATCTGATCAATAGTCATTTTGCTAGTTAATCTTAGTGCATAAAGAATATTTTTGTTTTTAACAGAGTCCTGTTTAAATTATTGTTTTTTGGCTTCATTCATCTTTGTTTCATCTCCCTTCAACAGCTAGTTGATTGTTATTTAAAGTAATTTCAATACCAGATAGTGTTTTTTTAACTGTCTGATAATCTAGATTCATGTTTAACAATGAAATAACAACGTTTTTTATATTAGTTACCTTTTGTTGTTCCTCTAGGCTCAAATAATCAATGATATTAGCTTCCTTAGGAATGCCTCTATTAATTCTTAATTGATTAGTATTAAGGCCTAACGCATGCTTATAAATTAATTTATTAAAGTTAGAATAATCATGGGTGCTATTAGTCATTGGATTATCTTTAATTGCATCCCCCAATGACTTGGTAATAACTTTAGACTGAGCATGTTCAAGTTTTCTCTTTTGCAAATCTTTAGATGTTTCAAAAAAAGCTTTAGTTAATTTGTATTTAAACTGAACAACTTTCTCTGTATTCTTTAATAACGTGATCAAGAATGATGCTTGTTGCTCGTTTAGTGGATAAACTTCTACTGGTCTACCGGTTGAATTAACTTTTAGTTTCGTCATTTTAAATGACGAAACTCCTAATGAAGTAATTTCATCTTTATAACGATTAATAAGTTGATTAACGGCTCTGTATGATATACCAGCATATTTAGCTACTACAACATTTGTTGTAAATGGTTCTTCTGTTTCTTTTCTAGAATTAGTGAATACTAATCCAGTGTCCAATAAGTCGTACATATCTATATACCTCCCTTTTTATCATTTTAATTATCATATATATCACCTTCTTTCAATACAGATTTATTAAGTATTAGTTACTGAATATCCTTTGCCGTGGAATGATTATTATTGTTTAAGTAAATATTCAGTAATTTCGTTTTTGTAGAAGAATGCAACATCCATATCATCTAAATAATGAACTGGCATACCTCTTTGCATTAATTTATTCAACGTTTGTGGGCTAGTTCCCAACCATTCAGCAGCTTTCTTTTTTCCTTTGATCCATGGATTATCAAAACCT
>CAMLMR010000078.1 GCA_946481335.1 uncultured Lactobacillus sp.
AAAAGAAGTCTATCTAAACAGGTAGGCTTCTTTTTTATACATAAATTTAACTGAAAGGTGGTGGTAACAATGGCGAATTTACGTAACGTGTTCACTGAAAAGCAAGTCGAAGTACTACATCAGTTCACAGATAACCATGATTGGAAATTGATGATTAATAGTGGTGCTGTTCGTGCTGGTAAGACGTTCGTAGATAACTTCTTATTCCTTTTAGCGGTACGACATGCTGCAGAAATTGCACAAGAGCAACACAAGCCATTTGTACAGTTCATTTTAGCGGGTGCTAGTTCTAAGACTATTCAATCGAATATTCTAGATGAAATGAAAACTACATTTGACCTAGACTTCACATTTGATAAGCACGGTTCATTCAAAGTTAACTTTCCAAAGTTACCACCAGTTAAAGTTGTAATGGCATACACGAAGTCTATTGCAGGTTTAGCAAGTATTCGTGGTATGACAGCCTACGGTGCATATATAAACGAAGCGTCTTTAGCGAATGAATTAGTTTTTGATGAAATCCAAAAGCGTTGTTCTGGTAAAGACGCACGTATTATTTGTGATACCAACCCGGACGTGCCAACGCACTTTTTAAAGAAGATTATTGATAGAGCTAGAGAAACAAACGATAGAACAGTGGTATCTAACCACTTTACTATCTTTGATAACGAAGAAAATCTAGATCCATTGTATTTAGAACATTTATTGAACACTACACCAACCGGCATGTTATATGACCGCGACATCTTAGGTAAATGGACTTCCGGTGAAGGTATTGTCTATGCTGACTTCGACGTTAAGAAGAATATTATCACTAGAAAGCAATTTGACGAGATGTATTCACTTGCTATGCAACGTCACGGACTTAAATATGTAGCTGGCGTCGATTTTGGTTACGAACATAAAGGCTGCATTGTAGTAATTGCAGTTGATAAGCACCGTGGTAAGTATTACATGGTTGAAGAAATTACACATAAACACTGGCAAAAGGAACGTTGGATACTTACAGCTCAAAAGTTGGTTCGAAAGTATGGCAATATTCCTTTTTATTGTGATTATGCTAGACCGGAATATGTAGCAGCATTCCAAGACGCAGGTATTAAAGCATTTAATGCTTATAAATCACGTCTGTATGGCGTTGAAATTGTAGGTAGCCTAATTAAACAGGTTAGATTTCAAGTTATCAAAGAAGCCATTGATTATTTCGAAAAAGAATTATTTGAATATAACTGGGACGAAAAAACAGGTGATCCAGAAAAGAAAGATGGAAATGATGACGTTATGGATACAGTTAGATATGCAATTGCTACATACGTAAACTTACAAGATAAGAAACGTTCAAACAGTAATAAAGCACAATCATACAACAGCAAACTGGCAGTTGCTGATAATTTAGGACTAATTTAAGGAGTGAATTAAATGGCTGAAACAACTGATAGAACAGCGCATTATAGAAGTATTGATATTAGACCTAATTCATTACCAATGCTGAATGGCCAACGCTATTCACTTAATTTTCTGCGCAATCAAGAATATCAAATTCCTGCAGATAAGTATCAAGAATTAATTGATAAGTTCAATCCAGAAGATAGTACAGATGAATTTATTCAATTAGCACAATGGTATGTAAACGACCATTACACATGGCAAGTACCACGTATTTTAAACCTTGAAAGATATTATTTAGGCGATTCTAACATTCATTACTGGGCTTCTGATAAGAAAAAACGTGCTGATAACCGAATTGCTGGTGGTTTACCACGTTATATCACTGACTGGGGTATTGGTTATCAATTTGGTAATGATCTAACTTTTGGTTACGAAAATAAAGATGATTCTAACGATACTGGTGAAGCATTACTCCAACAAATCACTGATTTTAATAATTTCTGTGATGAACCTTATCATGAAAAGAATATGGGTAAGAACATTTGGAACACTGGTAGAGCATATGAACTACTTTACGTTCCACAAGGCACTACAACGCCAAAAATGATGTTTGTAGACCCTTCACAAGCATTTGTAGTCTATGACACCTCGATTGAAAAGAACCCGTTATTTGCGGTTAGATATTACGTTGTTAACTACATGAATATCATCACTTATCAAGTTGAATTGTACACTGATACAAATATTTACTACTTCAAGACTGGCGAAGACCCTCATACATCATGGGAATTGACAGATGTTGATGAACATTACTTTGGTGAAGTGCCAATCAATGAAATTGACGCTAATGAAGAACGTGTTGGTAAATGGGAACCACACCTAGATAAGATTGACGCACGAGATAAGGCGTTATCTGAAATGGCTAACAGTCAAGAAGACTTTAGCAATGCTACTTTAGTTGTATCTGGGAATATCGAAGATACAAAAGTTGAACATCTTAAAGATAACGAAGGTAATTTGCTATATTACGACTCAATCACAGGTGTTTACACCACAGACGAATATAATATGGACTTTACTAACGTAGATGACGATGATCCAGACAGTCAACCAGACAAAGTTAAGAATAGACCAGTATTAGTCGACCATAATCATGACTTGAAAGCTAACATGATGGTATTAAAACCATCACAAAACTTCAATCCAGATGGTTCAGTCACACTACAACCTACTGACGCTAAGTATTTAACTAAAGATTTAAATGCTGCTGAATGGGAAACATATATCGACAAGTTAACTTCCGACATTCACAAGGAAACTAATACTCCTGACATGTCAGATGATAACTTTGTTGGTAATGCTAGTGGTGTTGCTATGGCATACAAGCTAATGGGTAGCGACCAAGAAAGAGTTATTACTGAAACATTGTATAAACGTGGTATCATGCGCCGTTTACGCTTGCTATGTAATTACTGGAGCAAACCATCATCAAGCAAAGTTACATTTACTGATGGAAACAACCCAGCAAACAACGTGACAATCAAGTTCACACCTAACTTGCCTAAGAATGAACAAGAAATCATCAACAACCTTGTATCACTATACGATACTGGTGAAATTAGCTCACAAACATTCCTTGAAGGTGCTAGCCAAATCACTGGTATTCCAGCTGACCAAGAAAGCCAACGTAAGGACGATGAAGATGACGAAGACGCTCAAAAGCAAGCACAACTTATTCAACAAACTTACGAACAATACACTGGACACGGCAGTACATCAACTGACGATGGTAACAACACTGATGACGCTAATCCAGATGATGACAGCTCAACTGATGATGGCGGAGATGATTAATCATGACTACGCTAAAACAAGTGCAACAACATATTGATGACCTTGTCGCACAAGATAAACGAGATGAAAAGCAAGTAAATACCTACTACCAACAAGCACTTACTG
>CAMLMR010000079.1 GCA_946481335.1 uncultured Lactobacillus sp.
TTCCCACGTGCTCGTTTCACACTACTAGGGGACTTGAACCAAGCTATCTTCACTCATGAAAATAGTCATACATTGCTATCAGAACTATCAACTATGTTTGATCCTGAAAAGACTAACGTCGTACAACTTACTAAGTCATATCGTTCAACTGAACAAATTACTGACTTTACTAAGCACATTCTAGAAGGTGGCAGCCAAATCGAATCATTTGCTCGTGTTGGTGATAAACCAGTGATGCAAGTGGTTGAAAATAGGGATGCTGCACTAGATAAGTTAGTGGCTAGAATCGATAATGATAAGGAAAAACACGATACAACAGCCATTATTGTTAAAACTTTGGGTGATGCTAAGTTATTATCCGAACAATTAGACAATAGAAACGTAAAAAATACGCTTATACAGACTGAGAACCAACGATTGACTACTGGAACCCTAGTAATACCTGCATACCTTGCTAAAGGGCTAGAATTTGACTCTGTGGTTATGTTTGACGCAGATGACAAACATTTTGGTGACGAAGCAGACCGTCAATTGGTTTACACAATCTGTACTCGTGCCATGCATGAACTAACAATTATCGCTGAAGGAAAGCCAACTCACTTGTTTGATGTTGTTCCTAGTGATTTATATGATTTACAATAATCGCAATTAGTAACAAATAAAAGCGCCTATCCATAGGGATTAGGCGCTTTTTTGTCGTTTATAAGATGTTCGGTGGTATTATGGACGTACTACTTTTATTTGAACGGAGGCGTAAAATTGTCAGATCCAATCAATTACTACGCATTTAAGAAAGACGAGTGGAAGGACTTATACAAGTTACGCTCGATTCCCGTTACTACCGACGGGCTAAGACAAATCAAAGCCTTTAACGATGAAATCTCAATTCAAGACGTACGAGATGTTTACATTCCCATCGTTCATTTGTTGGACCTATGTACGCAAAACTTCAACCAATGGCAAAAGACCAAGACCGCTTTCTTGGATAAACAAGATCGTAAGGTGCCATTTATCATTGGGATTTCCGGAAGTGTAGCGGTTGGTAAATCAACAACTGCCAGACTGTTGGAAGTATTGCTATCAAGATACTTTGAAGACAAGAAGATTCAATTAATCACAACCGATGGATTCTTGTATAATTCATCTGAATTAAAGCGTCGTGGCATCATGGATAGAAAGGGTTTCCCGGAAAGTTACGACATGAAGTCATTGATTAACTTCTTAAACGAAGTGAAGTCAGGAAAACACGATGTGAAAGCACCGGTGTACTCACATGATGTATACGACATTATTCCAGACAAGTTCGATATCATCGACCAACCAGACGTCTTGATCATCGAAGGGATTAATACACTCCAACTACCAAGCAACCAACAAATTTACGTTTCAGATTTTACCGATTTTTCAATCTACATCGATGCTGATGATGACTTGATTGAACAATGGTACATCGAACGTTTTGAAAAACTAATGGATACCGCATTCCAAAATCCATCAAACTATTACTATGAAATGGCTCATACCGATCGTAAGAAGGCCATTGAAACTGCCAAGGATGTTTGGCAACAAATTAATTTACCTAATTTATTGGAAAACATTAAGCCAACAAAGACCAGAGCTGACCTAATTATTCACAAAACAGACAATCATCGTATCGATAAAATTTTGCTTAGAAAGTACTAGATTTAATTTGACGCCATTCATTTTTCTATGTATGATAAATACAATTTAATGATTGGAGAGTGAATGGTTTGGCTGAAATGGATTTATCATCGTTTGATAAAATCTTGGTGCTTGACTTCGGTAGTCAATACAATCAATTAATCACCCGTCGTATCCGTGATTTTGGTGTATATTCTGAACTAAAGCCCCATGATATGACCATCGACGAAATCAAGGCTTTTAACCCTAAAGGGATTATCTTCTCTGGGGGTCCTAACAGTGTGTATGCAGAAGATGCATTAACTGTTGATCCTAAAATTTTCGAAATGAATATTCCAATTCTAGGTATCTGTTATGGTATGCAACTAATGGCATATAACCTAGGTGGAGGACAAGTTGATGGAGAAGACCATGGACAATATGGTCACGCTGACATCGACATTACCTCTGATAATGCGGAACTATTCAAAGATTTGCCTAAGGAAGAACCAGTTTGGATGAGTCATGGAGACCTTGTACGTAAGGTTCCAGATGGCTTTGAAAATGTGGCAACTGCTGACGGTTGTCCAATTACTGCAATGCAAGATACCGCTAGAAAGTTCTATGGAATTCAATTCCATGCGGAAGTTAGAAATACCAAGTACGGTACTGACATCCTAAAGAACTTCGTGTTTAACGTTTGTGGCGCAGAAGCTAACTGGTCAATGAATGACTTTATTGACTTACAAATCAAGCAAATCAGAGAAGAAGTTGGCGACAAGAAGGTTATCTTAGGTCTATCCGGAGGGGTAGATTCAAGTGTAACCGGTGTCTTATTGAACAAGGCCATTGGGGATCAACTAACTTGTATCTTTGTTGACCACGGTCTACTTCGTAAGAACGAAGTTAAGGAAGTAATGGATAGTCTAGAAGGTAAGTTTGGTCTAAACATCATCCAAGTTGATGCAAGCAAACGTTTCTTAGACAAGTTATCCGGTGTTACTGATCCTGAACAAAAGAGAAAGATTATCGGTAATGAATTTATCGAAGTCTTCAATGAAGAAGCTTTGAAGCTTAAGGATGTTGATTTCTTGGCTCAAGGTACTCTATACACTGACGTTATTGAAAGTGGTACTAACACTGCTGAAACTATCAAGTCTCACCATAACGTTGGGGGTCTACCAGAAGACTTACAATTCAAACTAATCGAACCAGTTCGTTCATTATTCAAGGACGAAACTAGACGCTTGGGTGAAGAAATGGGTATGCCAGACTACTTAGTATGGCGTCAACCATTCCCAGGTCCTGGTCTAGGTATTCGTGTTATCGGTGAAGTTACTGAAGACAAGCTAGAAATTGTTAGAGACAGTGACTACATCCTACGTCGCGAAATTGCCGCTGCTGGATTAGATAAGGACATTTGGCAATACTTCACCATCCTACCTGGTTTTAGAAGTGTTGGTGTAATGGGTGATGGTCGTACTTACGACTACACCATTGCAATCCGTGCCGTTAATTCCATTGATGGAATGACTGCTGATTTCGCTAAGATTCCTTGGGATGTCTTATCAGAAATTTCAACTAAGATTACAAACGAAGTTGATGGGGTAAACCGTGTAGTATACGATATTACTAGTAAGCCACCTTCGACAATTGAATGGGAATAATAA
>CAMLMR010000080.1 GCA_946481335.1 uncultured Lactobacillus sp.
GATAACGCCTTCTGGTTGTTCGATGTCGATGACGTTTAGCACATCTTCGATGGTTAGTGGTTCAAAGTATAGTTTGTCTGACATTGAGAAGTCGGTTGAAACTGTTTCTGGGTTGGAGTTCATGATGATGGCTTCATAACCCAGTTGTTGTAATGTTTGCACCCCGTGAACGGTGGCGTAGTCGAATTCGACCCCTTGACCGATTCTGATTGGTCCAGAACCTAGTACTAACACTGACTTCTTATCTGATACTTTTGATTCACTGTGTTGGCCCCAAGTGCTGTAGAAGTATGGCGTTGCCGCCTTAATTTCCCCGGCCGATGTATCCACCATCTTGTACACTGGTGTGATTTGGTTATCCTTACGCATTTTGCGAACCTGTTTTTCGTCTGTGTTCCAGATTTTAGCAATCCATTCGTCTGAGAAACCGTAACGTTTGGCCATCTTCAATATTGGAATTGATTGGTCGTTTGCTAATTCCGTTTCAATTTCGACAATGTGTTGGATTTTATCCAAGAAGAATAAGTTAATTTGGGTTCTCGCATTGATTTGTTCAATGGTTGCCCCTCTTCTGATTAATTCGGCAATCATGAATAGTCGATCATCTGTCGGATTTTCAATTGCTTGTAGCATATCTACTGTTTCAACGTCTTCGTATTCGGCTGGGTCAAAGTAGCGTTGGTCGATTTCCAAAGAACGAACTGACTTTAATAAAGATTCTTCGAAGTTTCGGCCGATTGCCATGACTTCACCGGTAGCCTTCATTTGAGTTCCAAGATGGTTATCAGCTTGTGGGAACTTATCGAATGGCCAACGTGGAATTTTAGTAACCACGTAGTCTAAGGCTGGTTCGAACTGAGCAAGTGTGATTTGAGTAACTGGATTCTTGATTTCGTTCAGGTTAATTCCGACCGCAATCTTGGCAGCAATCTTTGCGATTGGATATCCGGTCGCCTTTGAAGCTAGGGCTGATGAACGTGAGACTCGGGGGTTAACTTCGATGATGTAGTACTTCATTGAAGTTGGACTTAGTGCCATTTGCACGTTACATCCCCCTTCGATGTGAAGAGCCCTGATAATCTTCAATGCGGCATCACGTAGCATTTCGTATTCACGGTCAGACAATGTTTGGACCGGTGCGGCAACGATTGAGTCTCCGGTGTGCACTCCGACTGGATCGACGTTTTCCATTGAGCAGACAATCATCGCATTGTCGATTTGGTCACGCATTACTTCCATTTCGATTTCCTTGTATCCGGCGATTGAGCGTTCGACTAGGACTTGGCTGATTGGTGATAAACGTAATCCGTTTTCCATGATTTCTTCGAATTCTGCCATGTCGTGTGCGAATCCACCACCGGTTCCACCTAGCGTGTAAGCTGGACGAATGGCTAGTGGAAAGCCGATTTCTTCGGCGAAGGCAATCGCATCTTCCATGTTTTCGACCGTCTTTGATTCTGGAACTGGTTCACCGATTTCTTCCATCAAGTTTTTAAAACGAAGTCTGTCTTCGGCCTCTTCGATAGAGTCTAGCTTAGTTCCAAGTAGTTCGACCTTGTATTCGTCTAAGATGTTGCTGTCGGCTAGTTCCTTGGCCATGTTCAAACCAGTTTGGCCACCCAATGTTGGTAGAATTGCGTCTGGTAATTCTTGGCGGATGATTTTACTGATGAATTCCAATGTGATTGGTTCAACGAAAATCTTATCTGCGATGGTGGTGTCGGTCATGATGGTGGCTGGATTGGAGTTAATTAGGATCACTTCGTATCCTTCTTCCTTCAAGGCTAGACAAGCTTGTGAGCCTGAGTAGTCAAATTCAGCAGCTTGCCCGATGATGATTGGTCCGGATCCAATTACTAAAATCTTGTTAATGTCAGTTCGTTTTGCCATCTTAAATCCCCGCTTTCTGGTTGTCTTGCATTGCTTTTACAAAGTCGTCAAACACGTATTCAGCATCGTGTGGTCCAGGTGATGCATCTGGATGATATTGGACTGAGAACGCTGGTCTGTTCTTCAAACGCACTCCTTCGACTGTGCCATCGTTGATTTCGGTTTGGGTAATTTCTAATTCGGTTGATGGAATTGATTTGGCGTCGACCGCGTATCCGTGGTTTTGTGAAGTGAAGTAAGTTTGTTTCTTTCCAGCTTCTGCAATCGCATGGTTGAACCCACGGTGGCCGAACTTCATCTTGTAGGTGTTAGCACCGTTTGCCAGTGCGAATAATTGGTGTCCTAGACAAATTCCTAGGATTGGTAGTTGTTCTTCTAGTTCGCGAATCACTGGTAGGACGTATTCTAAATCTTTAGGATCACCAGGTCCGTTTGATAATAGGATGCCGTCCGGATGACTGGCTAGGATTTCTTCCGCTGTACTGGTGGATGGAAAGACAGTTACGTTTAGATTGCGTTGGGCTAGTGAACGTAGGATGGAGTCCTTTAGTCCGAAGTCGATTAAAGCGACGCGCAAACCGGTATTGGGCGCTTGGTAGACGCTGTTAGTAGATGCGCTTTGGGCGGATGTGCTTTCTAGTGGTTGGTCGAATGCTTTTTGAATGGTTCCTGGTTTTAAGTCATCGACGATAACAGCTTCCATTGAACCTTCGTCTCTTAATTCTTGGGTTAATGCTCTGGTGTCGATTTGTGAAATTCCTGGAAGGTCTTCTAGTTCAGCGTATTGAGTTAGTGTCATGTTGCTGCGCCAGTTACCGACTAGACGGGCGATTTCGTTGACGACGATTGCTGCAACTGATGGATGCAAACTTTCCATGTCGTCTCTGTTCACCCCGTAGTTTCCGATTAGTGGGTAGGTAAACACCAGCATTTGACCATCGTAACTCGCGTCGGTCATGCTTTCTTGGTAACCGGTCATCCCTGTTGAGAAGACCAATTCACCATGAACTACCTTCTTGGAACCAAATCCGATTCCTTCGTAAATTGAACCGTTCTTTAATACTAAGTATCGTTCTTGCATTTATTCCACGCTCCCATCTTGATATGCGACGTTGCCGTCTACTAATGTTAGTTTTGTCTTGCCATATACCTTTTGGCCGATGAATGGTGAGTTCTTCCCTTTTGATAAGAAGTCGTTGGCATCAATCTCGTATTCATCATCTAGGCCCATCAAGGTTAAGTCAGCTGGTTGGCCCTCTTCTAACCTACCCGCAGGCAAGTGGAAAATGTCAGCTGGATTTTGACTCATCCATTTAACCAATGTCTTTAGGTCAACCAATCCTGATTTAACAAAGCTGGTGTACAT
>CAMLMR010000081.1 GCA_946481335.1 uncultured Lactobacillus sp.
CAATACTTGGGCCTTTGGATCATGAACATGGCCCTGCAACAGACCGTGTTTTTCATCGTATGTGGTTGGCACACACTTACTAGCGTCTGGATTGAATGAACTATTTACCATGTGTAATGGTTTTAAGACCAATTCTTCAATCAATGGTTGGATATCTTTGCCAGTCACCTTTTTAGCAATTAATCCTAAGAAGATGAAGTTCACATCGGCATAGTGCATTTCGTGGTTTAAACCCGCACCGGCTTTCAATCCTAATAACGCATCAATTAGTTCATCGTGATTTAATTCATCACGATTTGGAATGTATCCTTCAATTCCGGAAGTATGAGTAATTAAATTACGCACGGTCACTTCTGGATATTGCCATTGAGACAAGTAGTCACTGATGGAATCCTCTAGTGATAGTTTGCCGTCTTCGACCAGTTTTAAAATCACCATTGTGGTTCCAACTACCTTGGTCAAAGAAGCCATGTCATAAATTAAATGACCATCGACTAATGATTCCTTGGTAGGAACTAATTGCTTGTTACCAATCAGATGACGTTGCGTGCCATCTTCATCAATAAATGCGTAGTTAACACCTGGGACCACCCCATCGTCGACTAGCTTTTGAATCGCCAATTCCGTCTTATTATATTTCATCGTCTTCATCACCTAATTATAGATTGTTACCAATAAATTGTGAGTTGTATAAGTCAGCGTAGAAACCATTTTGTTCCATTAATGACTCGTGGTTACCAGTTTCCTTAATTTGTCCGTGGTTCATCACGATAATCTTTTCTGCGTTTTGCACAGTTGATAATCTGTGGGCAACAACGAAACTAGTACGACCTTGAATCAAACGGTCCATTGCATCTTGAATTAGTGATTCAGTTCTAGTATCAACAGAACTAGTTGCTTCATCCAAGATTAGGATTTCTGGGTTAGCCAGGAATGCACGTGCAATTGTGATTAATTGACGTTGACCTTGAGAAACGTTTGATGCTGCTTCGTTTAACACAGTATCGTATCCGTCAGGTAACTTTTCAATGAATTCGTCTGCTTGAGCTTCCTTAGCTGCTTGATATACTTCTTCATCGGTTGCATTGGCATTACCATACTTGATGTTATCAAAGATAGTACCGGTGAATAACCAGCTGTCTTGTAGAACCATTGAGATGTGTGATCTTAGTTCACTACGTGAGTATTCACGAGTGTCGACACCATCTAACTTAATGGAACCAGAATCGATATCGTAGAAACGTTCTAGCAAGTTGATGATGGTAGTCTTACCAGCACCGGTTGGTCCAACGATTGCAACAGTAGTTCCCTTTGGAACGTCTAGGTTGAAGTCCTTAATTAATGGAGTGTCTTCAACGTATCTGAAGTTAACATCTTCAAACTTAATCTTGTCGTTGGTTTCTTCATGATCCAACTTCACATCTGAATCTTGCATTTCTGGTTCATCTAGAACCTTAAAGATACGTTCAGCAGATGCGATAGTTGATTGAATAGTGTTAGTTAAGTTAGCTAAGTTGGTGATTGGTTGGTTGAACATGTTGACGTATTGTAGGAATGCTTGAACATTACCTAAAGTAACGGCACCTGCGGCAACCTTGATACCACCAAAGATGGCTACGAATACGTAGTTTAAGTTCTTAACGAAGTTCATCAATGGGAACATAAAACTTGATACGAATTGAGCCTTCCATGCGTAGTTGTAGTACTTATCGTTTTGTTCTTCAAATTGCTTGATTGCTTCTTCTTCACGGTTGAAAGTCTTGATGATGGTGTGACCAGCAAAGTTTTCTTCAACTTGACTGTTAACATCACCCAAGTGACTTTGTTGTTTACTGAAGAAACGTTGTGACTTAGGTGCAACTACACCCACGATAATTCCAATCAAAGGAAGTGTACAAATAGCAACCAGTGTTAGTGAGAAACTAATGGTTAACATCATGTATAGCACACCAAAGAATAGAAGCACACTGGTGATGAATTGGGTTAAGTTGGTTTGAAGCATTGTAGAAATGTTATCCATATCATTAATCATTCTAGACATGATATCCCCGTTGGAATGAGTGTCGTAGTATGAGATTGGTAAACGTTCTAGTTTTGCTTTTAAGTCTCTTCTCAATTGGTAAACAACCTTTTGAGAGATGTAAGTCATAATGAATTGTTGACCAACGTTGAATAACGCAGCAATTATATATAATGAAGCAACTGTAATTAAGATGTGACCAACCGCAGTAAAATCAATTGGAATTGAAGAAACGTGTAATCCTTGTTTCTTCATTACAAAGGCCTTCATAACACCCTTGTAAATTTCAGTAGTAGCTTTCCCTAAAATCTTAGGAGTAACAATTTGTAAGACAACGGCAGCGACTGCCATGATCAATGTGAAGATGATTCCTAGCATCCATGGTTTAACATACTTCACTAAGCGCCAAGTTGATGACCAGAAATTTTCTGCTTTTGCGCCTTTTCCTTTTCCATGATTATGCACGGTCGTCATCTCCCTTCTTAATTTGTGAGTCTAAGATAGCACGGTAATAAGCGTTGTCCTTGGATAATTCGGCATGAGTACCCTTACCAACTACTTTTCCGTTGTTTAATACCAAGATGACATCAGCATCGGCAACTGTTGAGATTCTTTGGGCAACAATAACTGTAACAGCACTTTGAATCTTTTCATCCTTGTTCAATGCTTGTCTCAATTCAGCATCGGTCTTGAAGTCCAAAGCTGAGAATGAATCATCAAATACATAAACGTCGGCGTTCTTTAGAATTGTTCTAGCGATTGCCAAACGTTGCTTTTGACCACCAGAGAAGTTATCACCGTTTTGTTCAACACGGCTGTCCAAGCCACCTTCTTCTTTAACGAAGTCGGCTGCCTTGGCAACTTCTAGTGCGTGCCAGATTTCATCATCTGTGGCATCTTCGTTACCATACATCATGTTTTCTTTAACAGTACCAGTGAATAGCACCGCTTTTTGTTGAGTAATTGAAATCAACTTATGAAGTTGTTTTTGTGCCATATCCTTAATTGGGGTGTCATCAATCTT
>CAMLMR010000082.1 GCA_946481335.1 uncultured Lactobacillus sp.
GCCATGTAAGTGTGTTTCATTACATCAATGTTTTGCAAAAGTTTTGCCATGATTGTATCCACGTCTTCGTTCTTGTTACGGATGATTAAATCCATAAAAGAGTTCAAGAAGTATAACTTGTGTGGTAAATTGTCGATTATCTCGATTCGCTTATCTTCACCTAATTTAATTACACCTGCAGCCGCTAAGTCTAACAAACAGCTGTCTACTAAATAAGCACGTAGACGAACATTTTTTAGCATTACGCGACTATCTTTGGACTTACTAGTAATTAAAAAATACATTTCAGCAGTTGTAAGTGCCATAATATAGCCTCCATGAGTAGAATAAAAGTATTCTAACACTTATTTATCTTTTTTGTTACCTTTTTTTCTTTCGACTTCGTTTCTAATTTTAATCGCTCGTTCAAAATTATTAGTGAACACTCCGGCAACGTTACGTTTCATGATAAAACGTAATCGTAAATTACCGTTAACGGTCCAAATGCGTTCCTTATCTTCAATATCAGGTTGATAAAAACGTAAATGCAATGCATCTAAATGATTAGCAGCCATAAATTCCTTTGGATTGTCGATACGATTACCGGTTAAGAATGCAAACTTCGCATCATGCGTAATGGTTTGCGCAATCTTAATCGAAGATAAATTAAATGATGAGTAAATGATTGGGTGAAGTAATTCGTATTCATCCACCATCTTAATCACAATTTCTTCAATATTTTTGTAGTGAATCTTATTGGTCTTGAATTCTAAATTGACGTGAACATCCCTGCCCTCGACTAATTCTAAGACCTCTTGTAGCTTTGGAATTGGTTCGTAATTAGACAATGAAAAACGTGATAATTCTTCATATGTATAATCCTTAACAAATCCTCTACCATCGGTAGTGCGATCGATTCGTTCATCATGAATCACGACGGGGACGTTATCCTTGGTTAAATGAACATCAAATTCTAACCCTTCAATATGATTATGCAGTGCATAACGAAATCCTTGTAGCGAATTTTCTGGGTATAAGTCTGGTACACCACGATGACCATAAATTACAGTTTTCATTTGAAAGCCCCCCTCATTTTTCTTTTCCCTAATCAATAATAATGCTATTTTTTTATTTTGCAACCAAAGTTTATTTAAATGTTACAATAAACTTATCCAAAAATAAGAGGTGTGCCATGATTTACGCAATTATCAGTTTTTCAGCCAGTTACATAATGTTTGTCTTTTGCCTATTTCAAGGCGTTTTAGACATGTCTGGACAAATCAACGAACTACATAAAGCAGAACACTCTGCGAAAAAATATCATCCAATGAGAGCCGGTTTATGGATGATTCCACCATTGAAAATTATGCTGGAACGCAATCGTTTAAAAAAGATTTTACTAAACGCCAAATCCGACACTGATATCAAAAAGTTTCGAGCATTTTACAGTGTTTCCAATCAATCTACTGCCTGGGCATACATTTCATTTGCCTGCATGCTAGACTCAATTGTTTCAATTAAAACACTATTCGATGCCTTCAGATGGCACCTATCGATTCCAGTTTTCATCCTTTTATCACTACTTATTATCATCGCTGGATACGCCCAAGTCATGTATAGAGTCTCAGATGATCGTAAGGAAAAAATTGGGGCCAAAATTAATCGACTAAAAAAGCAATAATTGTGTGATGTCGTTTTGTTTTTATGCCATTTAACGTTATAATTTAAATATCACAACTCGCGGAGGAAATTATGATCATAAACGACAAAAAACTACATATGATTACCAAAGCTTTAGATAATTCACTTCGAATTAAGATTTTGTATTATCTAGAAGCCAACAATCAAAGTAATGTGTCCAACTTAATGAATTACTTTGAAACTTCCCAACCTAACATCTCTCGCCATTTGAAGATATTAGCTGACGCTAACCTAGTCTACAGCCAAAAGGATGGCCAAGAAAGAATCTATCAACTAAGTGATAACCACGTTTCTCAACTACTAGGAACTTTGAAAACCCATATTAATGATTAAGGAACATCATTCTTGACATATGCCGAATTTAGATATATAACTATATTTGTTATATAACAGAATTCGGTATATTTTTTATTTGGAGGCAAACAATGAAAAAATTTAAAGTAGTCGGTCTAATCGCTTTTATCAGCATGTTCTTAGTAGTACTTGCTGGTTGTTCTTCTACTAAGGCAAATGACCCCAAGAAAAGCATCAACGTGACCTCATCCGTAAACTTCTATGGTGAAGTTGCTAAAAACGTTTTAGGTAAATACGGTAAAGTTACATCAATCATCAACAACCCAAACGTCGATCCTCATGACTTCAACCCTTCTAGTTCAGACGCTAAAAACGTTTATAAAGCTAACCTAGTCATTTACAACGGTCTAGGATATGATTCATGGGCTCAAAAACTAGCCAGCAGCAACAATGATGTTGATTCAATCAACGTCGGTAGTCTAATGGGTAAAAAGACTGGTGACAATCCACATATCTGGTACAACGTTGCCACAATGGAAAAACTAGCTAACACCCTAGCAGAAAAATTCGCCAAGCTACAACCAAAACACAAGAAACAATTTGAAGCTAACGCTAAAGCGTACATTGCTAAGCTAAAGGTTTTAAACACTCAACTTGCTGACATCAAGAAGAACAAGATGAGCAAACCTGTTGCCGTTTCTGAACCTGTTTTTGATTATTCACTAGAAAACATGGGCTACAAGGTATCAGATACCTCATTTGAAGAAGCTACTGAAAAAGACAACGATCCAAGTCCAAAATCAATTCGTTCCCTTCAAGAAGACATCAAGAACCACAAACTTTCATTCTTCGTTGTTAACAAGCAAGTTAACAGCAAGACCGTTACCAACCTAGTAAAACTATCAAAACAAAACAACCTTCCAATCGTCTACGTGACTGAAACTAAGCCAAGTAATGAACCTAACTACATTTCATGGATGCAAAACCAATACAAAGAAATTCAAGCAATCCAAAAAACTAAATAA
>CAMLMR010000083.1 GCA_946481335.1 uncultured Lactobacillus sp.
AGTTCATCACTGGATTTCAACCATTGTTGACCCTTGGTAACTCCGGCACGGTTACCAACTTGTGCAGCACGTCTTTTAACAATTTGGTTAAGTAAAGTTGATTTACCAACGTTTGGCACTCCAACACAAATTGCTCGAATAACCTTCTTATCAAATCCCTTTTCTTTTGCATCGTCGATTTTATCGGCTAAAAGATCCTTAACAACCTTTGTGATGTATTTGCCTGTGGTATTCTTCTTTGAATCAATTGCAATCGCAGCATATCCTTGGTTCTTGAAGTATGATAACCATTGATTGGTAATGTTTGGGTTTGCCAAATCCGCCTTAGTAAGAATCATTAATCTTGGTTTACCTTGACTAATTCTTGCTACTTCCGGGTTAATCGAACTAAATGGGCATCTTGCATCCACCAGTTCAAATACAATATCTACTAAATGAATGTTTTCTTCAAATTGACGAATTGCTTTCGCCATATGTCCTGGAAACCATTGAATCATATTTTATCCGCTCCTAACTTATATATATTAATTGTACTATATTAATCACCAAAAAATGAACCTAAATTCATAGGTTCATTCTTTTAGTGTTTACTATTTTGAAAACTCATCCAAGCATCATCAAAAATCGTCATACTTGGTAAATAACTGGCATTTTCTTCCAAGTATTCTGAAATTTCATCATAATCAGTAGATTGCTTGGGAAATGATTGATCGTAAAAAGCGTTATTAGCAAACTGAGCTACCGCTTCGGTACTCTTAGGGTTACGTTCAGTCATTAAATACTGGTAAAAACTTTTCATATTAGCTCCTTTATTGATTAGGTATTAAGACTTTGAAGTCGAAATCACCTTCACCATTCATATCAATCTTATTTGCTTGATATGACAGTTCGTTTCTTCCGCCTAACTTATTGACGTGTAAAATGATTCGACTATTCTTGCTATCTAATTCGACCCACTTTGGAATTTTGTAGTGTTTACCAACATATCCAATCACAAAGCGAGGAGGTACATTTAGCTTTCCAACTTCAAGTTTACTTGCGGTTAGTTCCACATCACCATTACTCAAAAGATGTGGATCTAAGCTCAATAGGTACCCAACCTTCGAACCTAGAATTGTAATCTTACCATAAACATAGGCTTGTTTGTCCACCCAGAACTTATAATCCATGTTTTTTTCTTTCTTTTCGAACTTTTCTAGGTAGTAACTTGATAAGGCGTTAATTTGTTTCTTATTCAAATTAACACTGATTGGTGTGTTATTTTTAGTTGGTGTTCCGATTTGAGGGTTCACAACTTCACTATTCATTTGCTTCCATGCATAAACTGCACCACCAAGAAGTGCAAGCATTAACAAGATAAATAGATACTTAAATAATTTTTTCTCTTTTGCTTTTTCCATTACAATTGCCTCTAATTCCAGTCATTAAATCTAAATAATTGTGTCACTAATTTATCTGTCATGAAATTATATCCCTTATTGTTAGGATGGAAATGATCTTCTGGTGAAATATAATTATTCAACTCACCTTTAGTATCATTCAATTTTAAAATATCCAAAGGATTGAATGATACTTCATCGCTTGATTTTACCAGCTTTTCCTTTTGAGCTTTACTCTTGTATTGACCATAGGATAGCGGTGTTATGTCCACAAAGTGTGCCTTTTTACTTCTAAAGACGACGCTAGAAGTTATTTGATTGTACTTTTTAACGTATTGATTAATTACATCGACATTAGCAAAGTAGACATAAATTGGATTATAAATACCGAAAACATAAATTGGCGCTTTTTTATTTTCTTTACGAATATCGTTCATTAAACGAGTCACTTTTGCTTGGTATAAGGTTGAAGCTTGTTTCATTTTACTATTGAATCTTGCTTTACCATCTACCAATGCGTTGTTTTGTAAGCTTTGTAGCAGGTCATTACCACCAACGGTGACAACAATTATGTTTGCTTTCTTTAAATGTGTTGAAAGGCCTTTAACATTGTTTTTTACACGTTTATCAATTTGGTCACTACGTTGTCCAGCAATTCCATAGTTAACTGTTGTGACGTGTTTGTATCCCTTTTTATTTAAAGCTTGTTTCGTTCTCGATACATAACCACCTGCTTTTTTAGGATCTCCAACACCCTGTGTTAAAGAATCCCCTAAAGCAACAATTGAGACTTTCTTCTTTTTGTTAACATTAGTGATTTTAGTCTTATGTCTAACGTTTGAATATACTTGGTAGCTAACGCCAGCAATGCTAAATACTAAAACCATTAGTAGTATGAATTTCAATATTTTTTTCATAATAATCACCCCATAAAAAAAGGTTATGCAATAATCCATAACCTTTCTTTATTATTTTATTTACGTTCAAATATTTCAAAACGGTATGGATAAATGTTCTTATCATCAATGATTCCTTGTTTAGTTGATACTAAATTAAATTGACTGTAATCAATTTCAGGCATTTGAGTGTCTCCTTCAAATTCATGATCAATTACTGTCTTGTATAAACGATCGACGTATGGAAGTAGCTCAGCAAATATTTTAGCACCACCAACCACGAAAATTTCTTTATCACTAAACTTTTTAGCGAATGCTAAGAATTCATCTAGTGTATTAAAGACAACAACGTCACTTGGATATTCACTCTTATCATGACTTGTTAAAACAGTGTTTAAACGATTTGGTAGTGGACGTTTAAAACTTTCATAAGTTGTTCTTCCGGCCATGATAATTTGGTGTGTAGTAGTTTCTCTAAAGTACTTCATATCAGCAGGTAAATGCCATGGTAATCCACCATTTAAACCAATAATATGATTGTCTGATTCAGCCCATAAAAATGAAATCATTAGTAATAGTCCCCTTTATTATTTATACCGCAACTGGCGCCTTAATTGGATCATGATGCTTATAATCGATTACCTTAATGTCATCCATATCATAATCGAAAATGCTGTCCTT
>CAMLMR010000084.1 GCA_946481335.1 uncultured Lactobacillus sp.
GGTTGGAAGAAGAAGTCAGCGTAAGCTAAATCGTATACAGTTGCATGTTGTTGAATTGCAAATGAGATTGTGTTGATATTTGCAGTAACATCTCTAGTAGACATAATTTGACCACCTAAGATACGACCATCAGTTGGGTCAAAAGTAATCTTGAAGTAAACCTTAGCGTTTCCAGCATCTTCTGAGACGAATGCAGGAACTGCCCAGTCTTCGATTAGTACTGATTCAGCACCCTTAACACCACATTTTTCTTGAGTGTCTTGTTTAACACCAGTTGAAGCGAAGTGGTAGTTAAATACTGAAAGTGCTGATGAACCTGAAACGGCAGTCATCTTTAGTTCTCTTCCAGCAGCGTTAGCAGCAGCAGTACGTCCTTGACGACGAGCGTTTGATGCTAGAGCGATAGATGATAATTCACCAGTTGGTGCGTATGGAACCTTAGTTGCGTCACCAACAGCGTAAATGTCTTTAACACTAGTTTCTTGGTGTTCGTCAATCTTGATACGGCCACGTTCGTCTAGGTCTAATAGTCCATCTACTAATGAAGTGTTTGGAATAACACCAGCAGTTTCAACAACTAATTCAGCATCGAAGGTCCCTTGGTCAGTCTTAACAGCTGAAACTTTGCCGTCTTTTCCAACGAATTCTGAAACGTTTACGCTACCGACAAAGTTAACGCCGTTTTCTTTGAATTCTTGAGTTAGTTTTTCAGTGAATTCTGAATCTAGGTAGTTACCTAATAGACGAGGGTTGTGGTCTACGATAGTAACTTCCTTACCTGCTTTGGCAAATGCTTCTGCAGCTTCGATTCCAATGTAACCTGAACCGATAACAAAAACATGTTTTAGATCAGGATCTACCATCTTTTGTTTTAGTTTGATTGCCCAGTCACGGCCACGCATTGCGTATAGATTTTCTAAGTCCTTACCAGGAACATCTAAACGACGAGGAGTAGCACCAATAGCTAAGATTAGCTTATCGTAGCTTTCATCACGTTCTGAACCATCAGCTAAGTTCTTAACATGAACTGACTTGTTCTTTTCATCAATACTTGCAATTTCTTGTTGTACAAATACATGTACACCATCTTTTTCAGCGTTGTCTACAGTTTCGTAAGCAACAGTGTTTACATCCTTAACAGTACCTTCTAGGTATAATTCCATACCACATGATAAAAATGAGATGAAGTTTCCTCTTTCATACCATTGAATTTCTGCGTCAGGGTTTTCTAAAAGCATTCCACGAACGGCTTCATATCCACCGTGTGAAGAACCAACTACGATAACTTTCATTAGTGTGTGGCCTCCTAATAATTTTTAATTAATATTTATATAACTTTACTTTGTGATATTTATCACATTTAATTTACAAAAACAATTTTACCTTTTGCGCGATTATATAGCAAGCAATATTAGTAAAAAAGTTAAAAAAAGATGAAACATTTTTGATAAAGATTAGTAATTGCCAATTTTTAATGAATAAACCGCTTGAAAATAGTATTTCCCTAATGGTTGTTCTAATATTTTCACCTAATTTAGACCTTTTTGATCCTAGTGAATGCTATTTTAATCACAAAGTAATCAATGAAAATGTTTAAATATTAATTAAGTTTCCGCCGTTTAATTGTAGTGGTCATAAAATGCTAGTAAAATTAAAGACAGTAAATAAATATTATGAGGGGTTAATTACAATGAAATACGGGTTGATTAAAACTGCACTATTCACTGCAGCCGGTGCTGCGCTTGTTAAGTTATCAAAGAAAAGCATTGATATTAGAAGAGCTAACAGCGAAATTTACCAACCTTCAAGAGATTTCTTTGTAGATGACAACCTAAACGGTAAAAAAATTGTCTTTCTTGGCTCCTCTGTTACGGCTGGCTTAGCTGCTAAAGGAATTTCATTTGTCGACTTTTTAAGAGTCGAACATGGCGTTCACGCAATCAAAGAAGCCGTTAGCGGAACCACGCTAGCAGATGTTAATGAAGAATCCTACATTAGTAGAATGAAAAAGAACTTAAATTTCGATTCTCATTACGATTTATTCGCATGCCAATTATCTACTAACGATCAAAGAAACGGTATCGATTTAGGCCAAATTAGCAAATCATACGATGCGGAAGATTTCGATACTCAAACCACTATCGGAGCGATTGAATACATAGCCGCTACCGTTCAAGATACTTGGGATTGTCCATTAGTATTTTATACATGCTTAAGAAAACCAGAACCAGAATACGAATTTCTACGCGACAAACTATTCGAGTTACAAAGAAAATGGCACTTCGCTATCATCGATATTTGGAACAACAAGGCACTAAAGAAAATGAACGAAGAAAATCCTTGTTTCATGTTAGATGACACTCATCCAACATGTGCCGGATACCGTTATGGTTGGACCCCTATTTTCGTTAAAGAATTAGATCAAATGTTAGAATAATTAAAAAAGGCATCGATGAAAAATGTTGTTAAATCAATATTTTATTGGGGTCTTTTTCTTTTTATTAATTTTTAATGAAAAAACAGTTGCATTCTTTTAATAATGGTGTATTATTATAAACAACGACAGAGATATGATAACTACATAAGCAAATCGTTAGATTACCGTCTTTATTAACTTTGTGAGATGTTTAGGTTAAAGATTATCGTTGTTATTTGATATATTTAATAGAAAATCCTTTCACATAATTTTCTCATTTAAATGTCACATAAACACATATTTATGCTCTTATGAGTAGTTGGATTTATTTCCAAGCACATATTTCATTCTTGCTCTATGGTTCAATGGTAGAACGGCGCACTGTTAATGCGAAGGTTACTGGTTCGAGTCCAGTTAGAGCAGTCGAGTAGTAATCCTACTCATTAAAAAGACTTAGATCTTTTATACAACCGCATATTATTGCTCTATGGTTCAATGGTAGAACGGCGCACTGTTAATGCGAAGGTTACTGGTT
>CAMLMR010000085.1 GCA_946481335.1 uncultured Lactobacillus sp.
GATGTTAGTTAATTGGATTTCCCATTTCTTTTCGTTCTTGATATCTTCAGCAGCTGACTTCTTACGACTGTAAGTTTCTGCGGCTAAAACATCAGCATCTTCACCTTGGAAACCACCAGGGGCCATGACTAGGCCGTTTTCACGGTAGTAGTCATACCAGTTAGAAATGGCAGCTTCAACTAGGCAGGCTTTTAGACCTTCAACACCAGTTGTGGCAGCGGCAATTTGAAGAGTTCCTAGGTATGAACGACCGGACATTGCCACGTTTCCGTTTGACCAGTATGCTTCGATTTGGTTGTTGTCGGTACGGTTGGTAAAGGCAACACGGTTACCAGCAAGCCATTCGATAACGGCAGTTGCTGAGATGGTTTCATACTTGTCACCAGTGGTTCTAAAACCATCTGATTCGTAGGTACCAATTCCAGCTGAGTAAACAACAGCGTATCCGCGGGCCAAGAAGTAATCATTTAGAGTGTAAGATTGTTCACGGCTAAATGTTTGTTCAGCTTTTCGGGTCTTACCATCGATATCACGTGGAGCTGGTAGTTCAGCTTCTTTTTCTTTCTTAGTGATATCTGATAGAGAAACGTTGTTAATTTCTTTATGTTTTAATCCTAAATTAACGTTGTGGGTTAACTTTTCACCGTCAGCATCGTTGGTGCCTTGGTTATATGGACTAGCAGTAAAGATAACGGGAACTTTATTCTTGTTGCTTTCCTTTGGACGAATAATTTCAGTCTTTAATAGGTCCAACTTACCGTCATTGTCGGTATCCATTGGTGCTTCGACGTAAACGACTTCACGAACTAGGTTGTTAGTATCGTATACGGGCATGCTCTTACCATTAAAGATAAGTGGCTTGTCGAATTGATTGTAGTTTTGAGCGAAGTAACCTTCACCGGCTAGGTAGTCGATCAAAGTTACACCGTATTTAGTGTGAGTATTTAATAGAAGATACCATGCACAAATGACGTCGTATAGATTCATTGGATCATGAACGTCAGCGATTGGTAGATTTAGTGTTTGCATCTTAGTGATTGAGTTATCGATTAAGAAGTCCTCACCGACTCTGAATTGTAGAAGTTGTAACGCAATGTTGTAAAACGCAATTTTGGATAGTGGTGCGTTCTTGTCTAGGTAGGTTAGTGCGTCATCTTCAAAACTAGCCATGATTTGTGAGATTTTTTGTCCTCGAATGGCTAAACTTTGTGAATCTAAAAAGTAAGTCATCAAGAAGTGTTTTAATAAAGCAGATGGATTGTCAATTTTATCTGTTTCTTCGTCTAAAAAATGAATAGCACGTAATTCATTCTTAGCGACTTTTAAATTGTAATCAGCAATTGCATATTGATGATTTTTCATAAATATTCTCCTAACTATGTATAGGTTTGGTTTCATTATATCAGATTAAGCAAAACATCTATTCAGTTTTACTGATAAATACTTAATGATAATCTAGCAAAATGATATAATGATAGCAAATCAAATGTGGAGGGATGATTATGGTAACAGAGATTGACGGAGGTGCCATCGTGTACCGTGTAGTTGATAACAAACCAGTCTACCTATTAGAAAAAAGTGCTACTAGTGACTTCTGGGGCTTCCCTAAGGGCCACGTGGAAGGCGATGAAACGCTAGAACAAGCAGCGATTAGAGAGATTAAGGAAGAAACTGGCATTGATGCCACAATTGATACTGATTTTAGCATTGATGCTAATTACGACATGAAAAATGGTCACCATAAAGTGGTTACTTTCTATACTTCTCGAGCCGATAGTGATAAAGTAACGCTACAAGCTGAAGAAATCAGTGACTATGTTTGGGCTCCATTTGATGAAGCAATCAAGACCGTTACCTTTGATAATTTAAAAGACATTTTAAAAAAGACTAACGAATACATCGTAGAAAAGCTGGGATAGCCAATGGATGCAAAAAAATTAATAGTGATTACTGGTCCGGCGGGAAGCGGTAAGACTTCTCTTCGCGACTACGTGATTGATAAATACCACGCGGCTAAAGTAATTACACATACCACAAGAGCACCACGAGATGGTGAACAAAATGGTATTGATTATTATTTTGAAAATGACGATTCATTTAACCAATTGCATTTATTGGAACACGTTGAATATTCACATGCTAAGTATGGTTCCTCAATGGAAGGCATCAACGAAGCGTGGATTAAAAATGATTTAGCAATTATTGTTTTAGATACTTTGGGGGCCGCTACTTATAAGGATAAACTAGGGGACCAGGCAGTAGTTTGGTTTGTCCAAGTTAACGACCCAGTTATCTTACGCGAACGAATGATTAAACGTGGTGATGACATCGAACGTGTTAATCAAAGAATTTGCAGTAATGAATATAAACGTGATATTGAAATCCCAGACAACTTAAAAGATGTAGCGACAATCATTGAGAATAATGATTGGCAAAAAGCACAAAATCGAGTCGATGAACTAATTAAAACAATCTAAAAAAAGACCTAACGAAAAGTTAGGTCTTTTTATTTATACTAATCGGATAATCGCTAAAGAGATAATTCCGACGATCACGACCACCAATAAACTCTTGGTGATGATGGCAGCAATAACTGATGGAATTGATGCGATTAGGTTTTCCCAGTTGATGGAAGGTAAGTGACCCAGGTGTTGGACGAATAGTTCTGAGAACCATAACGTTGCCATAATCACGATGGGAACGAAACTTAGGAATTCTTCAACCGGTTTCGATAGTTTGAATTTCTTTAAAAGGATGAATGGCATCACTCGTGATAACCAGGTAACTAGTGTACATCCGATAATTGTTAATAGGGTGAAATTAAAAGAAGACATGTTTGATAATCACTCCAATCAGGCAAGTAGTTAATGTTACTAGTAGGATTAATAG
>CAMLMR010000086.1 GCA_946481335.1 uncultured Lactobacillus sp.
TACGAGACCAAGGGATTATCCTAGAAGATACTGCTCAAGGAACTCGTTTCAGAAGGGAATAAATGATGGAAAACCAGAACGTGGATTATAGACAGTTAAATGGAATTGCATTAGCATATCTTGGCGATTCAGTTTACGAAGTGTTCGTTAGAAAACACCTTTTAAACTTAGGAATTACAAAACCAAATCGTCTACAAAAGACAGCTAGAAAGTATGTGTCAGCTAAAGCGCAAGCAGCCTTGATTGACTTAATGATTGAAGACGACATCTTAACAGATGAAGAAGACGCTGTGTTTAAGAGAGGTCGTAATGCTAAGAGTTACACACACGCTAAAAACACTAGTGTTTTGACTTACCGCCATTCAACTGGATTTGAAGCCATGATGGGGTATCTTTCATTAAGTAAACAAGACGATCGTTTAGAAGAACTATCTAACTGGTGTATTGAACAAGTCGATGCTGGGAGGCCAAAATATGAAGACTAATGACCAAAGTGAATTTATCATCGGACGTCATCCGGTTGTTTCCGCATTAAGAGGAAAGCAAGAAATCAATAAGGTTTTCCTACAAAACGGAATCAAGAAGGATGAAAAAAGCGTTGAAGAAATTATCAAACTAGCTAAGCAAAAACACTTAGTTATCTCAACTGTACCAAAGCAAAAACTAGACTTACTTTCTGATAACCAAAACCACCAAGGTGTTGTATTATCAATTTCACCATACAAATACGCAACGGTTGATGAATTATTTGAAAACTCTGCAAAACAAGATGTACCACCATTCTTTTTAATTCTTGATAACATTGAAGATCCTCACAACTTGGGTTCAATTATCAGAACAGCCGATGCTGCTGGAGTTACTGGTGTAATCATTCCAAAGCATCGTGCGGTTGGTTTAACATCAACAGTTGCTAAGACATCTGCTGGTGCGATTGAAAGAATTCCTGTTGCTAGAGTTACTAACCTAGTTAACACTGTTAATGATTTAAAACAACAAGGTGTTTGGGTGTTCGGTACCGACGTTAAAGGTGCAGACTATCGTCGTTGGGATGCCAAGGGTCCTGTTGCTGTAATCATTGGTAACGAAGGTAAGGGAATTTCACCTTTACTAAAGAAAAACGTTGATGAAATGTTGACCATTCCAATGGTTGGACAACTTCAAAGTTTAAATGCCAGTGTTGCTGCTAGTTTATTAATGTATCAAGCTTATAATTCAAGAAATCCACTATAAGAAGGATTAAGCCAATGAAAAAACAACTATTATTAATTGATGGATATAATGTCATTGGAAATTGGCCTGAATTAAATAAGTTAAAGCTAGATAATCGTTTGGCTGACGCCAGGGATGAATTGATTAATATCATTTCAGAATATAAAAAGTATCGAGATTTGGATATGAAAATTATCTTCGATGCGATGTATGTACCCGGTTTATCCAAGAAGGATAAGAAGCATAACTTAGATATCATTTGGACTAACAAAGATGAAACCGCTGATAGTTATATCGAAGCATACGCTCGCCAAAAGCAATCTAGATTTGTTCAAGTTGTCGTAGTAACATCTGATCAGGCTGAACAATGGACTGTTTTTTCAGCAGGGGCCTTAAGAATATCAGCACGAGAATTACTTCGTGACGTTGAACGCTCAAAGAGAGAAATTAATACGCAAGTTCGTAGTTATACCAATCAATTAACTGGCCGTAGAACTCCTTGGTCTAACGACCAATTGTTGAGATTGGAAAAACTAAGAGACAATTTAACAAAGGATTAAAAGCTATTTATATTTATAACGAGTCAGCAAAATATAAATGAACAAACATTCGCTTGTTTATGATTATGTAACTATATAAATTATTTTATGTAATTATAATTAGAGGTGAATAGGTAATGAGCTTTGACCAAAATAATGTTGATATTAAATTAATTCTTGATTTTAAAGAAAATGGCAATGAAGAGTCACTGCAAAAGCTGTTTGATAAATATAAGCCGTTGGTCAATAAGGTGTGGCGTAACTACTACTTGCACGATATGGATATTGATGACTGGTATCAAGAATCAATGATTGTCATGGTAAAAAATATTCGAAACTATGATGTGAATCATCGGGCTACCTTTGGGACCCTGTACCAAATTAGTTTAAAGAACCATTTGTACGACATCCTTAGAAAGCGAAAAGCAAAGAAAAGAATGCCGGTCGATAAAATGGTTTCATATAATGCTAATGAGTCATATTTTCAGAATAGTTTGAAGGATAGGATATTTTTAACACCGGATCAATCAATGAATATCAAGATTTGTTATGAAGAGCTGATTGCTAGATTATCACCATTGGAGTCCGAAATTGCTTTTTGCTATTTGGAAGATTTAATTAATGAAAATAACTTTTCCATTGATAGATTAAGAATGGCGCTAGCAAGACATCCGGAAAATGCTACTAATATTGTTGATAACTGTATCGCTAGGGTCAAAAATAAGTTAAAAAAGATTGTAAAAAAGGTCTATGACTAGTCATTAGCTTAAATTGACTATCAAAAATATAAATGCTATTATGAATTTATTCAAAAAGGGGATGTATTAGATGGCACAGAATAAAGTTGCTTTAGAATGTGAAGTCTGTGGATCCCGTAATTACACAACTTCGGTTGGTAATAATCATGAAAATCGATT
>CAMLMR010000087.1 GCA_946481335.1 uncultured Lactobacillus sp.
ATGAACGTCTTTTTTAATGCAATGTACTTACATCGATTAGGGTTAACACCATAACGATGGTAATTCCTAGGATGGTTGCTACATATTTATTTTTGAATGATTGGTGTTTGCGGTATAAGAAAAATAGCAATGTTAATAGGGCTAAAACACCAATTGCGTACATAACAATCAGTTTGATTTGAACTGATAAATCATCTGCTAACATGTGAGCACCTTCTATTATTTAGTTAATAGTTGATATGCAAATCTAGCAGTCCATGGATGACCATTTTCACGCATATGAATAATTCCACGTTTTTCAAAACCGTTAGAAGTGATAACGTGTTGCATACCTTTGTTTTCAGGATGAGTGTCAATTCTAATATCCTTGTAACCTAATACACGTGAAACGGTGATTAGGCTGCTAACAAGTTTTTCAGATAGGTGTTGTCCACGAAACTTATTTGAGATAGCAACTCTGTGAATCGCTGCGTAGTGAGCTTCGGAACCGTTAACCCAATCTCCTTCTTCAATCTTTAAGTAGTTTGGATCAATTCCTTGATGAATTGTTGCAGTTCCGGCGACTTGGCCGTCAGTGATTAACACGTAGTTGATTCCATCTTTAACGTCTTTAACTAAATCTTCGTCAGCTGGGTAACCATGTTGCCATTGGTCAATTCCTTGTTCGTGTAGGTACTTGATTGCTGAGTGAATGATGTCCAGGATTGCTGGTAAATCTTCTTCAGTTGATTTCTTTAAGTATGTTGCGGGCATTTTTACACTTCCTTTATGAAAATTATAAGTAAAAAGTATATAGAAAAACGTTGCATTTTGCAACGTTTGTAAATCAAGCCTATTCATAGCATACTACAATGACACTTTTAGTAAACTAATTAGAATTATCTATAGTAGTGTAATCTTCATAGCCATTCCCATACCACCACCGATACAAATGGTAGCTAGCCCGTGTTTTTGGTTAGTGCGTTGTAGATTGTAGATTAGTGAACCGACGATACGAGCACCGGAATCACCTAGGGGATGTCCCATTGAGATAGCACCACCGGAAATGTTTAGTTTGTTCATATCAATGTTATAATCGTGAGCCACTGCAAGGACTTGTGCAGCGAATGCTTCGTTTAGTTCGACTAGGTCGATATCATCCATTGTGATGTTTAGTTTATCAAACAATGACTTAGTAGCATCGTAAGGAGCATAACCCATGTAGTCAGGATCACATCCGGCTTCGGCGTATCCATCGATGACAGCTAATGGTTTAACATTCAAACGTTTTGCAGCTGATTCACTCATTAATACTAAGGCAGAAGCACCATCGTTTAGACTAGCGGCGTTACCGGCAGTAACAGTTCCATCTTCTTTAAATGCAGGACGTAGTTTATTTAGTACTTCAATAGAAGTATCGCGACGGATGTTTTCATCTTCCTTCATAATATAAGAAGATTTTCTGTTTTTGATCTCGACAGGGACTAGCTCTTTGTCGAAGTATCCATTATCGAATGCTTGTGCAGCCTTCATGTGAGATTGGTAAGCAAACTCATCTTGTTCTTCTCTAGTAACGTTGAACTTTTCAGCGACATTTTCAGCAGTAACACCCATTGGTTGTTTGTTGAAAGCATCCATTAAAGCATCGTTGTTTAATGAATCAACTAGAGTCACGTTACCTAACTTATGACCGGAACGAACATCCATGTTTAAAAATGGTGCGTTGGACATGCTTTCCACTCCACCAGCAACGACTACGTCTGCATCACCCATGACGATGGCAGCTTGAGCGTTGCGGACAGCCTTTAGTCCTGAACCGCAAACTTGGTTAACGGTATTGGCGGTACTACAGTAGGGGATGTCTGATTTAATTTCAATTTGTCTTGAGATGTTTTGGCCAGCGCCGGCTTGAATAACATTTCCAAACACAACTTGATCTACGTCAGAAGGTTTGATGTTTGCTTGTTCGATAACAGCCTTGGTAACGATAGTTCCTAAATCAACAGAGGTGAAGTTTTTTAGGGCGCCATTTATCTTACCAATAGGTGTTCTCTTAGCGGCAGCAATTACAACTTTTTCCATATATTAGTAAAACTCCTTTTATATTATCTATAAGAAATAGTATAACGATTATTCTATTTATTTCTATTATAAAGAATAAAACGAAAAAGTTTAAGAAAGTTTAAAAAAGTTATTGACCACAGTGTCTATAATTGGTAAGATAATATCCGTTGTCATTTTTCAGATAACAATAAAATTTAATCGAAATAAATAATAAAAAGTTGTTGACCTGGCGGTTTTAATTTGATATTATTATTTCTGCTGTTGAAAAAGTTGATCGATAAATTCGATTGAAAATAAGTAAAAAAAGTCGTTGACTTTTACGTACTAAGATGGCATAATAGTTATTGTTGTCGTCGCGATTGAGCGACTTTTGATAACAAGGTTGATAAAAATTAATTATAAAAAGTTGTTGACATTGAGTTAGCAATCTGATATAATTAAAGAGCTGATTGATTTAATCAGCAATCAACAAAATGGTAGATCTTTGAAAACTGAACAAGATTGATAATCGATGATGTGTAAGGAA
>CAMLMR010000088.1 GCA_946481335.1 uncultured Lactobacillus sp.
TTCGGAGGGTTCCCCAATGAAAAACATGAACACAATCATGATGATTGTCCTACTATTAATCAATTTAGCGCTAATTAGTAACGATATCTTACCGCACACTCCTGCCGGTACTATCTTTCACTTAATCATAATTATCGCTTTATTCACCACCGTTATTTTATGGATTAGAGATCGTCATAAAAAATAAAAGGCTGCTCAATCGAGCAGTCTTTTTTATTTACGATTAATTCTCTTAATATTAATTGCCATCAATAGCGGTACCAACATCAAGATTGTCATCAACAATGTTTGATAGTGATATGCGGTAACCACATTAGCAATCCCGGCAGTTAATGTCACTACAAATGATAACAAAATTGAGCTACCCAATTGATGGAAGACGTTAACGGCACTGGAAGTTGCCCCACCCAATTCCTTAGGTGTGTTGGCGACTCCTGATACGGTCAACGGACCAAAGGAAAATCCTTGACCGATTCCAATTACAATCATTGGAATGGCGACTGAAATGGTGTAGCCGTATTCTAAATCTAAACCGAATAACATCAATACACCGATTAATGTCACGATGGTTCCAAATAGCAATATGTTTTCGTTTTTATACTTGTTGGATAGCTTGGATTGAAGCATCCCAAACAAGAATTGTGGAATCGTTTCTGGCATGAATCCAAATGCGGATAATAATGGTGTGAAGCAATAGTATTTTTGTAATACCTGAGGAACCAAGAAGAAGAATGAGAACATTGATCCGATGTAAAAGAATCTTGCGATGTAGGCTGAGACACGTTCTGGATCCTTAAAAATTGCCATGGGCATGATTGGATTATCAATTCTGATTTCACGGAATAAAAAGATAGCCAATAACACGATAAAAATGCCGATGAATAGTCCTTTGTGGCCAGTACCGTTAATTGCATTAACCAGTGATAGGATGGCTAGCACAGACAAAATGGAGCCGATATAGTCCAAATGAGCTTGCACTTGTGTCTTTACTTTAGGCACAAAGAAAATGGTTAGTAGAATTAATAAGACGCCTAGTGGCACGTTGATTAGAAAACCTAGTCGCCATGAATAAAAAGTAGTGACCAATCCCCCGATGATTAATCCCACACTCGCACCTAATCCGGCAGTGACACCATAAAATGAGATGGCCTTTTCACGTTTCTTACCTTCATAAGTATCCAGTAGTAGAGCTAATGATGTGGGTGCTAGAATGGCGGAACCAATTCCCTGAAAAGCACGCATCACGATGATGAATAATCCGTTCGGTGCTAGCCCGACCAGTAGTGAGAATAAAGTGAAGATAACCAATCCAGTTAAGAAGACTGGCTTTCTGCCATACAAATCACCCAAACGACCACCTAGTAACAACAGACTACCAAATACCAATGCATAGATATTCGTAATCCATGCGACACTTTGACTAGTCATGTGCAGACTGTTGGCAATTTGGACCGTACTAGTAAATACGACAGAATTATCCAATAAAATCAAAAAATAGCTAATTAAAATAATTGGCAGGATAATACCAAATTTATACTTCATGCTTGTGTCCCCCTAAAAATGTGATAAAGTAATCATAATACTTAAAGCTAACTTTAAGGCAAGACATTGAGGTGAAAAATTTTGAATATTAAAGAAGCTAGTCAAATCACTGATGTTCCAGCATCTACCATTCGTTATTACGAAAAGGAAAACATCATCCCCGCCGTTGATAGAAACGAATCTGGCGTCCGTGACTTCGACGACCATGCGATTAGACGAATTAGTTTTGCGAAGAAAATGCGTGATGCCGGAATGGAAATCAGCACTTTAAAACAATACATTAACCTATTCGATAACGTCGAAGACAGTGAGGATGAACAATTAGCCCTACTTGTCGAACAAAAGCGCCTAATGGAAGAAAAACGCGACAAGATGCAAGAAGCTATCGATCACCTAGCACACAAGATTGAAAACTTCGATACTCACATGTTGAGAATTGAAGATGAATTAAGAAGCATGAAGGCAAATAAAAAAGAACGACTATAAAAGTCGTTCTTTTATTATGCTTGTTCTTCGTTTGCAGCTACGAAACGGTAGATGATATAGCTAAAAGTCCATACGAAGATGAATACTAAAAAGATTAGGATGGCTTTAACATCTAATTCGATGTTGAAGTTCAAAAATCCCTTTAGCTTGATAATGTTAAAACCTAATAATGATCCCCATGAACCATTTGAATGAATTAGTAATTCTACAAAACTGTCCAGTAAAATTAGTACTAAGTACAAAATGGTACCGTATGAGAACCAGTTAAATGTCTTTTTTAACATGTTCTGCCTCCAAATTATCGGTTACTGTCATTATACACAAAAAGCAATCCTTTGTCGGATTGCTTTTTGTTTTATCTCGGCTAATTCTATGGACGCTGGACCTAACCACACTTTAAGTGACATATGAGGTAAAGGATTAAATTCCTCATGACGTGAAGTTACTATGTTAATAGTGATTATGGCGACTATAATCGATTAATTAATCTTTTCGGCTGGAGATAAACGACAATTACCTACCATAATCACCATGCAT
>CAMLMR010000089.1 GCA_946481335.1 uncultured Lactobacillus sp.
TTTCCAAAAAGAAGAAGAACCATTTGCGATTTATACAAAACAAAAGAACGGCTAGGATTAGCCGTTCTTTTTATTTATATTCGAACTAAATAAATTTAACCGTTTAAATAAATAACAAAAGTATTATAATGTAATTATAAAAATTTAATTAAGGCGGTACATTTCGATGAATACTGAAGAATTGATGGATAAATATGAAGAGTTGATGGAAGAAGAAAAGACAATAGACAAAGGAAATAAAGTTTTTGATGAATCAATCTACCAATTAGGAAAATTGCAAAAATCACAAATGGAGAGGTTTAACAACGCTAAAGAATTGAATGATTTAGAAGGAATGAAAACGGTCCATGAGGAGCTTCTTGAGACCGGGGATTTAATTAAGGAGAGCTCTAAAAACTTCGATGAATTTGCAGTTTATGCCAAAGGATTTAAGCAACGAATGCATGAGTTCGTTAAAATAGTTGAAGAATATGGTTTGACTTTAGATGACCTAAGAATCTTAATTAACGAAAGAAAATACTCATCAGAAGAATCAATATTTGATTTGCAAAAAGAATTAGATATTTTCCAAAACAAATTAGACGTAGTTGAAAGTGCATTAGATGGTATGAGAGACGTTCAGGGATATACCGTTGCAGATTTATTTAATCCAGGCTTCCTTAAAAAACATACAAATTACACCGATTGTGACGAATTTCTTGAAGATTCTGGCATTACACCTGATCAATTACTTAACTACCAAAAATATCCAGAAATTGCTAACAAAATAGCTAAAGAAATGACCGATTTCGATAATTTTGATGACTTTGTTAAAGAAGCTGTATTGGAATATAACTTAAAAAATCATGGTATTAATGAAATTCCAGACTTTGTCAGAGAAGGAACTGATCTTAAATTTAAAAAATAAAAAGAGCGGCTAGGATTAGCCGTTCTTTTTTGTACTACTAGTATAAAAAACTATTAAATAGGAATACTAATAATGATAAAATAAGAATAAATACATACTAGGAGATTAACATGAGCGATTATAAAACTATGAACTCGACTATTTCATCATTACAAAATAGATTAGTTCTACCAAAATTCCAAAGAGGATACGTTTGGACTGAAACAAAACAGTTAGAATTAATCGAAAGCTTACATAAGGGATATCCATTTGGTGCCTTATTAACTTACGCTCCTATGGGAAGCGACGAAGAGAAACTATTAGATGGTCAACAAAGATGGACAACCATTATGGATTTTAAATACAATAAGGCAAAGTATTTCAAGAAGCTCCAAAAAGAATCATATAACGAAACTTTTGATAAATTAAATAGTTTTATTGAAGACGGAAAATTAGTAACTAAAGAAGATTTTGATAGGCTGCTTTCCTCTTCTAGCGATTACAGTACTGACAAAGAAGATTTGTCAGACCTTGTTGATGATTATAAGATAAAATACCAGTTCTCAAATGTATCATCTAAGGATATTAGACATACCATTAAAAAATTACAGGATGAGATGAATGAATACTTAAACGTTGACAGTTTGGAAGTTCCTATTATCCATTACTTTGGAAGTGAAGATAATATAGCCAATGTTTTCGAAAGCTTAAATAAAGGTGGCATAAAATTAACAAAGTACGAAATATATGCTGCCGCATGGGACCATACAGAAATAAGGCTAAACAAATCTAAACTACAAGAAGAATTGTTAAAAAATGTTGTTAATTTTTATATTGAGAAAAAAGAAGACACCGAAAATCGTGGATTAACTTTGGATAATTTTTCAAGCCAAGAATTCGCTGAAAATCGAGTTATTAATCTTTATGACCTCGGTGTTGGGTTAGGAAGAATGATTCAATCAAGATTACCCTCTCTCGTAGATGACACTGATACTGAAAAAATTCAGATTGGATTTGGTATTCTGGGAATTTATTCTGGTGTTGATCCAAAGACTTTAAACAAAATCGTTTCACACATAGACGATATTACTGATAATATCGAAGAAATATTGCAAAAGTCTACAGACATTAGCATTCTTCTTTCTAACATTTTCGATAAATTAATAAAACAAAATAGTAAAATAGATTCTTCAAAAATTGGTTACGAACGCGGATTAAGTACTGCGTACAAAACTTTATCGTATTTTGCTTCACTATGGGATTTAGAAAAATATTCAAGTGAATATATAAAAACTGTTAACAATATACCCATTTACTATGTATATGACTTCGTTAGACGTGCTTGGACTAGCGCTGGTGATACACGCCTTTATGAATTCTATCCATCAAGAAGAGAAAGAATATACTCATCAAGTGTAGAGAAGGAATCATTCGAAAATAATTTTAAATCATGGATATTAGATGAAAACACCCAACAAATGAACTTCACAAACCGTGTAAGATCACTAGCAACTATCCACGCAAACCTAACATACTTATCAGATTTTATTAGTTTTGGAGAAAATTTACAGGTGGAACACATCTATCCAAAGCAAAGAGTTATGGATAATGATACTAACCATGAAATATTGTTAGGAAGAATAGGTAATG